>NZ_RBIE01000001.1:600000-900000 GCF_003633715.1 Thermovibrio guaymasensis | reverse complement strand
TCTAGAATTAGGGAATTTGAAAGTTTATTAGCAGAATACTTAGGAGCTAAGTATGCTGTTGTTTTTAACTCTGGTACATCTGCTCTTCATGCAGCTTACTTTGCTGTAGGATTAGAGCAGGGAGACGAATTTATAACATCTCCTTTAACCTTTGTTGCAACTTCAAATGCAGGACTTTTTTTAGGAGCAAGACCTGTTTTTTGTGATGTTGAGATGGATACTGGTAATCTAAATGTTGAGCTTTTGGAAGAAAAGATAACTTCTCGAACTAAATTGATAGTACCTGTTCATTATGCAGGTCATCCGTGTGATATGGAAAAAGTAAAAGAGGTTGCTGATAAGTATGGACTTCATATAGTTGAGGATGCTTGTCATGCTTTAGGGGCAAAATATAGAAATTTTAAGATAGGAAGTTGTAAATATTCAGATGCTACTGTTTTTAGTTTTCATCCAGTTAAACACATAACAACGGGGGAAGGAGGGGCTGTATTAACTAATAGACAGGATATTTATGAAAAACTTTTGATGTTTAGAAATCATGGAATAACTAAAGATAAAAGAAAATTTATTAATCATTGGGAAGGAGAATGGTATTACGAAATGCATTTTTTGGGATTTAACTATCGTATGAGTGATATTCAGGCAACTCTTGGAATTTCTCAACTCAAAAAACTTGATAAATTTGTTAAGAAAAGAAGAAAAATTGCAAAAACTTATAATGAAGCTTTCAGGAGTAATTTTTATTTTGAAATTCCTCCGGAAAAGGACTATGTGTATCATGCTTACCACTTATATCCCATAAAGGTAAAAGATAGGGAAAAAAGAAAGGAGGTTTTTGATCTCCTAAGGAGAAAAGGATTAGGTGTTCAGGTTCATTATATACCAGTTTATTTTCATCCTTTTTATCAAAAATTAGGGTATTTCAGAGGTGAATGTCCGGTGGCAGAGGAATTTTATGAGAGAGAAATAAGTTTGCCTATATATCCTCGTATGACTGATAAAGATGTATATTATATCTTGGAAATAGTTGAGGGAGTTTTCAGGGAAATTTATGAAAACTAGAAATAAGCTAAATCTTATTTAGGATAAATTTTGCGTTAATCCTCTCCTTTTCAAAGGAGAGATACAGCGCACGGCGTAAGCCGTTATGTAACTATGTGTCAGTTACGAATAAGCGCTATCTCTTTGCTTTTTCATGTGAGCGTGATATACAATCTGTATGGGAAAATCAAACTTGAAATCCAACATAAGAAGAGGGAGAACCTGCGTATATAACTGCAATTACCACATAGTATTTTCAACTAAATACAGGCAAAAAGTTTTAACTCCTGAAGTGGAAGATTTCCTCAAGAGAGTGATGGTAGAAAGCGGAATAGAGAAAGGTTTTGAAGTAGCGATGGTAGAAGTAGGAGAGCAAGACCACGTTTACATCCTTGTATCAGCACATCCGAAAATAGCTCCTTCATACATAGTAAAGATGGTAAAGGGAATAAGCACAAGAAAACTGTTTTTAAAATTTCCAGAGCTTAAAAAGAAACTGTGGAAAGGACATTTGTGGAATCCGTCTTACTATATAGAAACAATAGGTTCAAATTCTGAGGATGTGATACGCAAATATTTAGAGAACCAGAAGAGGAAATAGATGCTCTACGTTTACAGATTCAGGCTTTATCCTACGAAAGAGCAGGTAGAGTTTCTAAACCGCCAGATAGGACACTGCAGGTTTGTATACAATAAGCTCCTTGAGATAGCAAAAGAAAACTACGAGAAAGAAGGTAAGAAGTGGAACTACTACGAATACAAAAAACTACTTCCAAAACTTAAAGGAGAATCCCCTTTTCTCAAAGAAGCAAACACTCAATCACTTCAAGAAGCGGTAAAGTGGCTTGATAGAGCTTTTAAGAACTTCTTTAAAGGACTTGCAAAATTTCCCAAATTCAAGAGCAAAAAGAGTGTAAACAGCATATCAATACCACAACACTTTCGCATAGAGGGAAACAAAATCAAAATACCAAAACTCAAAACACCAATAAAGTTCAAAAAGCACAGGAAGATAGAAGGAAAAGTAAGGAGCGTTTCCATAACAAAACTTCCATCGGGTAAGTTCTATCTTAATGTTCTCGTTGACAGGGAAATAGAACCACTTTCGAAAACGGAGAATGTAGTAGCGATAGATGTAGGACTTACCCACTTCTGTACCTTATCAACGGGAGAGAAAATAGAAAACCCAAGACACTTACTAAAAACAGAAGAGAAACTCCAAAAGCTCCAAAGGAAGCTATCAAGGAAGGTAAAAGGGAGCAAGAAATATCTCAAGCTCCAAAGGAGGATAGCAAAGTTACACGAAAAGATAGTAAATCAGAGGAACGATTTTCTCCATAAGCTAAGCAAGAAAATAATCGGCGATAACCAAGCCGTGATAGTAGAGGATTTAAACGTCAAGGGACTACTCAAAAACAGCAACTTTTCCAAACACATAGCAGACGCAAGCTGGAGAAGGTTTATCTCTTATCTGGAGTATAAAGCGAAGCTCTACGGTAGGAAGCTCATCAAGATAAACCTGTTTTATCCCTCATCAAAACTCTACTCTGTGTGTGGATACAAGAACGAGAACCTCAAGTTGTCTGATAGGAAGTGGAAGTGTCCCAAGTGTGGAGCAGAACACGATAGGGATTACAATGCACCCCTGAACCTGCTAAAGGAAGGACTAAAACAGTTAAAGGGGTTGCTCACCATACGAGTGGTAGGGCTGGAACGGCCCGAGCTTACGCCCGTGGAGAGAGCTAACGCCCTCGTTGAAGCGGGAAACTCCTCATTGAAATGAGGAGTAGTTCACTTTCATAAAGAGTATAATTGAGAAGATGTTAGTAAGAGAAAAAGATAAATATTTTCAAATTAAAATTTGATATTGGTAGATTAGTTTAAATCTAATCGAGGAGGTAGATTGTGAGTATCGATAATAAAGTGATTCTAATAACCGGAGGTACAGGTTCTTTTGGTAAAGCGTTTGCGAAAAAGATTTTGGAAGATTTTAATCCTAAAAAGGTAATTATTTACTCCAGGGATGAGTATAAACAGTACTGGATGCAACAGGAATTTAAGAAACATATAGAAAAATTGCGGTTTTTTATAGGGGATGTTAGAGATAAGGAGCGTCTTTATAGGGCTTTTGATGGAGTTGATATAGTCATTCATGCTGCTGCTTTAAAACATGTTCCTTTAATGGAGTATAATCCTATAGAAGCTGTTAAAACAAATATTTATGGAGCTGAGAATGTGATAAATGCTGCTATTGATAGGGGTGTGGAAAAGGTTGTTGCGCTTTCTACGGATAAAGCAGTTAATCCTATTAATCTTTATGGAGCAACAAAGTTAGTTGCGGATAAACTTTTTATAGCTGCAAATGCTTATGCTGGTGGAAAAAAAACTTCTTTTTCTATTGTTAGATATGGGAATGTTGCAGGCAGTAGAGGTTCTGTTATTCCATTTTTTATGAGCCTTGTGAATAAAGGAAAAAAAGAACTTCCAATTACTGATTTTAGAATGACTAGATTTTGGATAACTTTGGAAGAAGGAGTAGCTCTCGTTTTAAGAGCTTTAAAGGATTCCTTAGGTGGAGAAATTTTTGTTGCAAAAATTCCTTCTTTTAGGATTGTTGATTTAGCTAAAGCTATATGTCCTGATTGTAAGTTAGTTAAAGTTGGAATACGACCAGGAGAAAAGCTTCATGAGATTATGATAACTGAAGAAGACGCAAGAACAACATATGATTTTGGCGATTATTATGTTATTTATCCTTCTATCAATTGGAAAAAGAAAAGTGGAGCATTTACTAAAGGAGCTAAAAAGGTTCCTGAAGGATTTAAATATTCTTCTGATAGAAATGAAAAATGGCTTTCTATTGAAGAGCTTAAAGAAAAATTGGAACTTTTGAAAAGAAATATAAAGTTTTAAATTTTTGCGTACTGTAAGCTAGTAGGTATAACAATTGAATAACGAAAGTTTTAGTGAAAAACTAAAAACAGCTTTTTGAGGACAATAATGGAAGTAGCTATATACGGCGCAGGGAAGCTTGGAAAGAAGCTATATTCGGTTTTAAAGAAGAGAGGTATAAATATAGATCAGTATTCAGGAAGAAATTCTCTAGGGGATGTACCAATTTACAAGTTAGAGGATGCTCCAAAGAATGTAGTTGTTTATGTTTCTGTTTTGGAGGTTCCCTATAAAGTTCCTAAAGTAATAAAGGAAATAGTTGGAGATAGATATCTGTTTTCTTCACAAATATTGAAAGATTATGGATTTACTAAAGTAATTAATTTTACTGAATGGTTAAAAGAATTTCCTGAATTTTTTAAACTATTCTTAGAAGATGAACATCTTTGGTGGAGAAAAGAAAGAAAAAGGATGTTAAACTATGAAAAACTTCGTAAAGTAGAAGATATTTTAGCAGATGAGCAAAGTAAAAAATTCTTAGAAAGAATAATAAATTTTAGAGAAAATTTTTCCTATGAGTCTTATTTGTTTCCTTCAAAGGAGATTTTGTATTTCCCAATGGGTATAATTCCGAGAAGTTGGAAAAAAATAAAATTTGTGGATGTTGGAAGTTTTATAGGAGATACACTTCCTTGGCTATTTTATATTTATGGCGAGAAAGTGGAATCTATAGTATGTTTTGAACCTGGAAGGGAAAATATACATATTTTGAATAAAACGATAAAATGTTTAAAGAACTTATATCCAAGAACGGATTTTACTGTCATTCCTGCTGCAGTGTGGAGTTCTCCTGGATATGCAGGCTTTGATTCGGCAGGCTCCTCATCAAGGATATCTAATGTTTCGTCAGAAAATATTGTTCCTCTTGTAACCCTTGATGAAATACTAAAAGGTTCAGCTCCTACATACATAAAAATGGATGTAGAGGGAGCAGAAATGGAAGCTCTTAAAGGTGCAAAGGAAGTAATTAAAAAAGAGAAACCTTATTTAGCTGTATCTATTTATCATCGTCCTGAAGATTTGTGGGAAATACCGCTTTTAATAAGTAAGGAGTTTTCCTTTTATAAACTTTATATAAGAGTTCACGGGCATTTTGGGTTAGAGACTGTACTCTATTGTGTTCCTAAAAATTAAAGTTTTTATGGAGGAATTATCCATTGTTTAGATTAGGTATTTTGGGAGGTGGATTAAACTCAGTTGTAGGCTATACCCACTTTGTTGCTAGTCAAATGGATAAGAGATTTAAAGTAGTCTCAGGAGTTTTCAGTAGAAATTTAGAAATAAATAAGAAGACTGCAGAATTCTGGGATGTAGAACGTTTCTATAACTCCTTTGAAGAATTTATAGAGAAAGAAAAAAAAAGATTGGATGCAGTGTCTGTTTTACTTCCAACGCCTGATCATTTTAGGGTAGTTAAAAAACTATTGGAGAATGATATTCCTGTTATATGTGAAAAGCCTTTATTTTCTTCTTTAGAAGAATTAATAAAGTTAGAAAATGAGGTAGACTTAAATGATAAATTCCTTGTAATTACTTACAATTATATAGCGTATCCTATTCTTTGTGAATTAAAAAGGATGATTTCAGAGGGTATCTTCGGAAAAGTCATCAATATCCATCTTGAGATGCCTCAAGAAAGCTTTCTAAGACCCCCAAAATCTGTTGATTATCCTCCTGTATGGAGAAAAAAAGATGGTAACATACCTGTTATACTGCTTGATCTTGCGTCTCATCTTTTAAGTCTCTCTAAATATCTTACTGGAAAAAGGATAAAATCTGTTTATTCTGTGCTTAAATCTTTTTCTTCTTACAACGTTGTTGATGAAGTAAAGGTGATATTGGACTATGAAGATGAAGCAACAGGTTTTCTATGGGTTAGTAAAGTTGCATTTGGAAATAGGAATGGCCTAAAAGTTTCTATTTACGGTACGAAGGCATCAGCTGTTTGGATTCAGGAGGAACCGGAGAAACTATATGTAAACTATAGGAACGGGAAAAAATGTATTTTGGATAGAGGAGCTAACCTTGAGATTTCGAAGGTAAGACTATACAATAGAATGACACCTGGACATCCGGCAGGATTTATAGAAGCGTTTGCTAATCTTTATTATGAGATAGCAGATGCTTTAGAGAATTATTTAAAGGGTAAACCTTATTCTGTGAATCCCGTCATATGGACATTTAAGGATGAAAAGGAGAGTTTTAAAGTGCTTGATGCAATTGTTAAATCTTCAATAATTAATAATAAAGTGGAGATAAAATATTGAGAAAAAATAGGGAGATATCGTCTATTACTTGGACTTTTCCAGGGAGAAAAGATAAATTTTGATTAGGATAATCCTGTACTGTCTTGATAAAGAATGGATAAATTCATTTTGATTTACGGCGATGGGAAGTAACACTGCGTAAAATTTGAGAGGTTAGATATAGTATGAGATTAGCGGCAATTGTTCAGGCAAGAACTACATCAACAAGATTTCCTAAAAAAGTTTTAAAAGATCTTCCATATGGTAGTGGGGTCACTGTACTGGAACAAGTTATAAGAAGATTAAAGAAATCGAATATGCTTGATGAAATAATAGTTGCAACTACAGTCAATCCTGAAGATGATCCTATAGTTGAAATTTCAAGAAAGGAAGATGTAAAATGCTTTAGAGGTAGTGAAAAAGACGTGCTTGAGAGGTATTATCAATGTGCTAGGAAAAACAATATAGATATAATAGCAAGAATTACAAGTGATTGTCCTTGCATTGATTGGAATATTGTAGATAAAGCTATTAGTAAACTATTAAAGGATAACTTAGATTATGTTGGAGTAGAAAGGAGTTATCCTCATGGATGTGGAGATGTAGAAGTTTTCACTTTCTCTACTTTGGAATTAGCTCATAGAGAAGCTAATAGAGATTTTGAGAGAGAGCATGTGTGTCCTTATATTTATAAAACAGCGCCACAAAAATTCAGAATAGCGCTAATGAAAGCAGAAACTTCTCTTTATGCACCTGACATACGTGTTACTTTAGATACTCCTGAGGATTATGCTTTGTTATGTGCCGTTTTTGAGTATCTTTATCCACAAAAGAAATTTTTCACTACGAAAGATATTATAGAGTTATTCCTAAAGAAACCATGGTTAAAACTAATTAATCACAGGGTTATTCAGAAGAAGATTTATGACTCTTTTGAAGAAGAACTGGAAGAAGCAGTGAAAATACTTGAATTACAAGAACTAAATAGAGTGAAAAGGTTCTTGGAGGAAAATTGCAAGTAGCAATTCTAACTGAAGGAGGAGAAAAAAGGGGATTGGGGCATGTCATTAGATGTTCAGCTATTTACGAAGCTTTTATAGAGATTGGAATAAAACCTGTTGTATATATTGATTTAAGTGATAAAATATATTATAAAACTCTTGAATTCAAAGAAGTGAATTGGTTGGAAAATAAAGAAGTTTTAAAAACTTTGGAAAACTTTGATATTGTAATTGTTGATAGTTATATTGCAGATTATGACCTATATGAAGAAATTTCAAGCAAAGTTAAAATTCCTGTATTCTTAGATGATAATGCTAGAATAGATTATCCTAGAGGAATAATTGTTAATTTTTCTTTATGTGCTGAAAAAATCTTTGAGAATAGAAAAAATGAGTCAAATTACTACCTGTTGGGTCCTCAATATATACCTATAAGAAAAGCCTTTCTTGAAATTTCTAAAATTCGAAAAGATAAAAAAGATAGGATAAATCAGATATTTCTTATGTTTGGTGGAACAGATGTGATTAATTTATCTGCTAAAGTTCTAAAGCTACTAAAGGAAAATACTTTCTCTTCGTTCAGAAAGGTAGTAGTAACTGGTAGCAGGAAGATAGCTATTGATATTCGTCAGAACTTTCCTGATGTGGAAGTTCTATTAAATCCAGATCCGGGAGTGCTTGCTAGAAAAATGGCCATGAGTGATTTAGCGATATCGGCTGCCGGCATGACCCTTTACGAACTTGCATATTTGCAGATTCCTACTATTGCTATTTGCGTAGCTGACAATCAGAGAAGAGGTTTGTATGAATTCGTGAATAAAGGCTATTTAAAAGAGTATTTAAGTTACGAAGATCCATTGTTACTAAGTAAAATAAGGTCTAGCCTTCATTTTATGATGAGTAATTATACTAAAGTAAGGAGAAGATCCTTAATAGGTAGAAATATTGTTGATGGTCGTGGAAGTAAAAGATTAGTTAATAAACTAGTGAGGTTCTATCGTGAAAAAAGCATTGATACTAGGAGGTAGTCACAGAGATATTCCTCTTATTATGGCAGCTAAAAAATTGGGATATTTTGTCATAACTCTAGGAAATAGAGATTATTATGTGGGACATATGTTCTCTGATAAAAGCTATAAAATAGACTTTAATGATTTAGATAAGGTTTCAGCGATAGTTATGGATGAAAAAGTTGATGTTTTAATTCCCGGATGCGGAGAAAAGGCTTTAATAAATACGATAATTTTAGGGAAAAAACACAAAATAGGAAATTTTGATAGTTTGAATGTGATTAATATAATTCATAATAAATGGAATTTTAAGAAGTTTTGCTTAACAAACAATATTTTAGTGCCAAAAGGAGTGAAAGTTTCTTCTATTGAAGAAATAGATGCTATTAATATTTCTTTTCCCTGTATAGTCAAGCCTCTTTGTCTTTCTGGAGGTAGGGGTGTTTCTGTAGCTAAAGACAGGAACGCTTTAAAAAAAGCCATAAAACTTGCTCAAGAAACTTCTCAAGAAAAGGAAGTCCTAGTAGAAGAATTCATAGATGGCAAGCTCATAGCTTATTCGGTTTTTGTAAAAGATCACGATATTGCCTTTGATTTTGTAGCAAAAGATGATGTTTACTTAAATAAGTTTTTAATAACAACGGCTTATCCAATAAAAATAAATAATAGTTCATTGGGAATACTAAGAGAAAACGTAAAGAAGATTATTCAGCTTTTAGGTTTGAAAGATGGTCCTTTCCATTTGCAGGTTATCCTAAAGAACAATATTCCTTACATTATTGATGTTTCTAGAAGGATACCAGGGGATCTTTTCCCTTATCTAATTGAATTTTCGACTGGGATAAAATATTCGGAGGCGACTGTTAAGGCTTTTATTGGTGATAGGATAGAGTATTCGTTGCTTGTAGCAAGCAGAAAGAGATTTGTAGTTAGACATTGTTTAATGGCATCAAGAAACGGCGTATTGAAAGAAATATTTGTTGATAGTTCCCTGAAAAGGAAAATTATCTATAAAATTCAATTAATGAATATAGGGACAGAAATAAAAGATTATCTTAGAAATCAAGTTGGGATATATTTTTTTGATTTTGAGTCAGAGAAAGAAATGATTGAAGTCGTTCAGAGGATAAATGAATTAGTTTTCCCAGTTGTAGTTTAAGTAAACTAGACAAAGGAGGATAAAGTGCAGAAGGAAATAAGAATTGGAAAGAAAATAGTTTCTTTTAACGGTCCTACTTTTATTGTAGCAGAACTTTCAGCGAACCATAAACAGGACATAGAATTGGCTAAAGATACTATTTATGCTATAAAAGAATCCGGAGCAGATGCGGTTAAACTTCAAACATATACTCCAGATACTATAACTATAGACTGTAAGAACCAATTTTTTCAAATTACTGGTGGCACTTTGTGGGATGGAAGGACTCTTTATGAGCTTTATCAAGAAGCTTACACTCCGTGGGAATGGCATTACGAATTAAAGGAATTAGCTGAAAAACTAGGATTAGTTTTTTTCTCTACTCCTTTTGATAAAACTGCCGTAGATTTCTTAGAGGGGTTAGATGTTCCTGCGTATAAAATTGCTTCTTATGAAATAACGGATATTCCTCTCATAGAGTATGTTGCTTCAAAAGGTAAGCCTATTTTGATTTCTACGGGAGTGGCCACTCTCTGTGATATTCAAGAAGCAGTTGAAGCTTGTAAAAGAGTTGGTAATGACCAGATGATTCTTTTAAAGTGTGTTTCAGCTTATCCTACTTCTTTGGAAGATGTAAACTTGAAGACAATTCCTAACATGATAGAAACTTTTGGTTGTATAGTAGGACTTTCGGATCATACTTTAGGAATTTCTGTGCCAATTGCTGCAGTAGCTTTAGGAGCGAAAGTAATAGAAAAGCATTTTATTTTATCCAAGGATTTAGATACTCCGGATAAAGCATTTTCTCTTACGCCTGATGAGTTCAAGGAAATGGTGAAAGCTATAAGGGAGGTGGAAATAGCTTTAGGAAAAGTTTCTTACGAGCTTAGTGATAGTATGAAGGAAGCTAGGAAGTATGCTAGGTCGTTATTTGTTGTTAAGGATGTTAAAGCTGGAGAAGTTTTTACAGAGGAAAACGTTAGATCTGTAAGGCCTGCAGGTGGATTACATCCTCGGTTCTTAAAGGAGGTGATAGGTAAGAAAGCGAAGGTTAATATAAAAAAAGGAACTCCTTTAAATTGGAATATGATAGATTAATTTTAGGAGTGTAATAATGAATCCAGTTGTTCTGCGTAAAAATTTGAGCTTATTGGCAAGTTTTAATCCTGCATTTGTAAAAAAACTGTCAATGTATATTGAGAATGGTTCTCTAGAAGGGCTTTTTCTAAGAGATGAGAAGAATGACTACACTCTGATATATAAAGGACAGAGATTTGTAAATTTAAAGCAAACAGCTCTAGGTCTTTTGGATAAAGAAGATTCTTTGGGCTTAATTCATAAGCCGTTTGTAGTTGAAGGGCCCGTTTCGAAGATACTGAGGGACTTAAAAAATAAGTTCACCACTCTTTCTATGTCAAGGAAAAAATTTGTTAGAAAGCTTGATTCTTTAATTGTTCTCGGGACTTTCCCTTTTTTTCATATATCCAATCTTAAAAAAAAATTTCCTAAGTTAGAACATGTAATTGTTATTGAACCGCGTCCTGAGTTTATTTATTTATTTTTAGGTTTGATAGATTTAGAAAAGATACTGCTCCAAATTCCGAATTTTTCTCTTTATATTGATTTTTCGGTTGCAGAGCCTAAGATTACGGAGATAATAAATTTACGTCCTTTTAGTGCCTACTTTAAATCTTATGAGAGCAAAGAGCTTAAAGAAATTGAGAATAGCTTGAAAGATATTTATGAAAAGTTACTCTTGTCTTCTTTACCGGAGAACATTGTTAATGCGGCTTTGTCCCTGAGAAAAAACATTGTAAATTCTAGAAATGAATTTTTGTTAGATGTAGAACTTCCTGCTAAAGAGACAAAGGTTTTTTTTATTGGTTCAGGACCTTCTGTTGATAAAGCTTTGCCGTTATTGAAGGAGATTCAGAAGAAACATTTAGTTGTTGCTTTAGGATCTGCTATAAAACCTTTACTTATGGAGGGAGTTCTTCCAGATATTAATGTAGCTATAGATCCTATGAAAAATATGGATAAGGTTTTTCTAAGGGAAGTAACTAATAAAGGAGCTTTGAGGGAAGTTCTATTCTTCGGTTCTCCGGAAGTAGATAGGAATTACATAAATAAATTTGAAGGAGGAAGGGGATTTTTCTTCGGATTGGGAAGATTTGCAAATATGTTCAGTCTATCTGAAAGCATTTCTGCTCCGCTTTTCCCATCACCTACTGTGCTTAATTTTGCTTTTGATTTCTTTGTAAGGCTTGGTTTTAGAAAATTCGTTCTGGTTGGTGTAGATTTGGGAACTAAGATAGAGGATAGATTGCACTCTAGGTTTTATACGGATTTTGATAAGTACATCCTTTCGGAAAGACAGGGTAAGTGGCTTAAAGGAAACTTTGGCGGGGAAGTTTGGGCTCCTGCTGACTTTTATATGTCAAAGAAGGTATTTGAGGAACAGATTTCGTTTTATAAAGAGAAATACCCAAATTTTTACGTTATTAATACATCAGATGGAGTTTTTATTGATGGAACAGTTTCTATAACCTTAGACGAGGTTACTTCATCTTTAGAAAATTCAGAAAAGCCTAAGGAAATAGTTTTAAGTTCCTTTAGAAATTATTTTAAATCCATTAGCAAAATGGAGATTCAAGTTAAACGGAGTTTTAAAGAAGAGTTAAATGAGATTCTTTTAAGCTTAAACTCTTGGCAAAAAATGTTGAATAAGTTTTCAAAAAAAGGGGATTTGGAAGCTTTAGTTAAATCGTTTGAATTATTAATGACCCTTGCCTCTTCTGATTTTTTTAAATTTATTCTCCTTGATAATATGGCTTACCATGTTTATTTGATTCTTGTTAGGTATGTTCTACTATTTGATATGGAAGCAAAAAACTTTTTCTCTAATTTGGAATATAAAGAAAGAGAGAGGCTAGCGAGCTATATCTACCATTCTCTTTTTTCTATGTTTCAAGCTTTAGGAAAGTTGGCAAAAGTCTAAAAAAATTGAGGCTGGTTCCGATAATGCTAATAAAACCACAGTAAAGGAGGTATGAAATGGCTCTGAGGATTAACTACAATTATCAAGCAGATTTTACCCATGTAAACTTATTAAAAACAGAGAGGAACCTTAATACTGCATTAGAAAGGCTGTCTACAGGTTATAGGATTAACTCAGCTAAAGATGACGCTGCTGGGTTGTTTATTGCTGATCAACTTAAGCTTGTTGCAAACGCCCTTGATCAGGGTGTAAGAAACGCTCAAGATGGTATCTCTGCCTCTCAAATAGCTGAATCTTCTTTATCGCAGATTTATGACAAGCTTGTAACGATCTATACAAAAGCTTCACAGGCTGCTAGTGATACAAATGATGCTAATGAAAGGAACGCTCTTCAGGAGGATATTAACAAGCTTGTTGATGCTATTGACAGGATAGCGTCAAGTTCTGAGTTTAACGGAATAAAGCTGTTAGATGGAAGTTTCCAGGATATGGCTATCCATTACGGAGCTAGAGCCCAACAAACTCTTACAATATCAATAGATAGTGCAAAGGCTGACGATTTAGGTGCTTTTATGCTTAACGGTCAGGGAGGGAAAGTTTCAGATGCTTCAAAGAGCTATGCTAATTTGTTAACTGCTAATACTGGTTATGCGTATAATAGCAGCAACGATACAGTAAAAATAGAAGGTGTAGACTTATCAGGAGCCTTTAATGATGGTGGAGCAGTAGATGCAAAGGCCTTAGCAGATTACATTAACAGTTCTGAAGAGCTAAAAGAAAAGGGAATAGAAGCTATGGCTTTCAATAAGAGCGTTGCCGATACCAACTTCTCAGATATTTCTGTTGGTACAAGTGGTTTAACTATCAAGTTTTACATAGGTAACAAAAACGGAAGCAGTGCGGATATTACTTTAAGTTACGCTTCAGGAACTACTCTTACTTTGGATAAACTAATCGCTGATATTAACTCAGCAGCTCAAAACGCAGGTGTTGAGCTAACAGCTTCAAAAAGCGGAGAAAGGTTAGTCCTTTCTACTGATGGAAGTACTATTGGATTAGAGGTTGTAGCGGGTTCAGGTACTACTGTTGATTTATCGACTTTATTGGAAGGAGCAACAGGAAGCGTTTCTGGTGGTACTGGTTCTGCTATGAAAGTGGGAGATCTTAAAGTCTTGTCTTCAAATTCTTTCGGTTGGGATGTTACAGGAATTGAGGCTGGTCTAGGAGTAAGTGCTGTTAGTACTTCGGAATTGCAGAAACTTACGGATCTGAAAGTTACTTCTAATGAAGATGCAGAAATTTCAATAAAGGTGGTAGATATAGCTATTAAGAAAGTAGATAATATGAGAGCAAAGTTAGGTTCAATTCAACAGAACCTTCAGGCTATTATTGATAACAACAACTTTGCAGCTACTCAAACTAGAGAAGCTGAATCAAGAATTAGAAACGTAGACTTTGCTAAGGAGATGGCTGAGTTCACAAGGTATCAGACTCTTATGCAGTCTGGTATGGCTATGCTGGCTCAGGCCAACCAGCTTCCTCAGCTTGTCCTTCAGCTTCTCAGGTAATAACTTAAAGGGGGGATTTAATCCCCCCTTTAATTAATTTTAAGAGGTAGAAATGGAAGTAAAACAGGTTGCTAATCTTCAGGCTTCCATTCAGATGAACCTTCAGAGTACTGATGTTAATCAAATTCAAAACGTAAGAAATAGTTCACAGCAGCAAAATTCCCAAGTAGATTTAGCTAAAGAGCTGGAGAAGAGTCCGGAAGTTTTAGAGAAGTTAGTAGAGGAGCTTAAAAAAAAGCTCTCTATGCTCAATACCCAACTTCAAATAACTATAGATAAAGATACGGACATTACTGTTGTAAAGGTAATAGATAAACAGACTAATAAAGTGATTAGGCAAATTCCACCTGAGTATGTTTTAAAAATAGCCAAATATTTAGATGAAATAGCGGGCCTTTTACTTCAAGAAAAAGCTTAAGGGGAAATAATGGCTGGAGAATTTTATATTAGTGGTTTAGCTTCAGATTTTGATTATCAGGCTTATTTGGATAAAATGCGCGAGCTTAAAATGTTACCAGTTCGGCAGCTCCAGCACAACGAGCAACTTTTATTAGCGAAAAAGCAGGCAATTTCTCAGGTTCATTCTTTACTGAAAGACCTTTTAGATAAAGCAACTTCTTTAGAAAATCCAGACATTTACAATACAATTTCAGTCTCTTCCAGTGATACTTCTGTGGTAACTGCTACTGTTGATGGCAATCCTGTAAAAGGTACTTACAAAGTAGAAGTCAACCAACTAGCTCAAGCAAATACTTACAAAGTTGGAACTTTGGAACCTATTAAGGATTTAGACTCTCCTATAACTAAAGATGGTTCATTAATAATAAAATATCTGGATGACGGTGAAGAGAAAACATTAAAAGTTGATTATAATGGAAAGTCGTTAAGGGAAATTGCTGATGAAATTAACGCTTCTGGCCGCATTAAAGCTACTGTTATAAATCTAGGAACTTCCGATTCTCCCGACTACCAGCTTTTAATAACTTCAGAAAAGACGGGGTTAAACAATAGAATTACTGGTATAGACGATACTTTAGACAATAACGGGATTTTCAGTGAGAGTTCAGATGATACTTACGAAACTATAAGCGCTCAGGATGCTAAATTTTTTCTCAATGGAGTAGAGTTTACTTCCTCCGTTAATGATGGAATAGAGGTTGTAGATGGCTTGTCTATCTCCCTTAAGGGGAAAGGAACTGCTGATTTAACAGTTACAGAGGACTTTTCTTCCCTTAAGTCAGCCTTAGAGGATTTTCTTAAAGCATACAACGATTTAAAGAATGGTTTAGATTCTCTAACGGCTAAGGGAGCTCCTTTAGAGGGAGAGTATTCTCTTTACTCAATTACCTCTTTTCTTTTCCGGGAGATATCTACACAGCTTGGTTCTTTAGGTTTAATAGAGGCTGTAGGAACAGTTGAGGATACAAAAGGTAACTTAGCTTTAAATAGTGAGGCCTTTGATTCTTTCGTTAAGAATCCGGAAATTTTTGACAAGATTAAATCCTTGGCTGATACGGTAGAGAACTACTTAAACGCTTATGATGTTTCTTTTACCAGACAGGAAAATGTTATTTCTGAGCGAATTGATTCAATAGAAAGCCGGATATCCTTTATGAAAGATATGATAAATAAAGAACTTGAAATGGAAAGGTTAAGGTTTGCACGCCTTGAAACTTACCTTTCTAATATGAAGTCCTTACAGACTAGGATAGAGGCTTTTGCATCTTCTTTATCTCAACAAACTAACAAAAAGGGTTAGTTAAGGAGGCAACTTTGAATCCGTACTTGAAGGCGTACACTTCTTTAGACTCGGAACCTTCTTCAAAAGAGGAGTTATTAGTTGAAGTTTACGAAAGGCTTTTGGAAAAGTTAAGATTGGCTATTTTAGCCATAAAAGAAGGTAACGTTAAACAGAAGGCTGAGATTCTATCAAAAGTGACTGATGTTATTGTTATTTTAAAGGCTTCTTTGGACATGGAAAATGGGGGAGAAATAGCAAAGAGCTTAGATGCAGTTTATGCATTTTGCTTAGATAGACTTTTAAGAGCAAATGCTCATAACGATTCCAAGCCTTTAGAAGAGATTATAGAAGTTTTAACTCCCGTTTATGAAGGATTTAAGGAAGTTGTCCAGAAGAAAGGTTGAAGAGATTTTAAAAGAGCATCTTGAAAAGATTTCTCAAGGAGAACTTTCCGAAAAAGATTTGGATTTGCTTTTAGAAGAACTTGAGTTGATTTCGAAAGATCTTGACTTATTAGAATTGAGAGAAAACGAAATTGTCTCTATAAAGTCTTTGATTTCAAGTATTATTAATCTTGTTGAAAAGGAGCTATCCCGTTTGGAATCTGAAATATCAAAGAAGGAAAAAGGCTTAAATGCGCACAAAGTCTATATGCTTCATTACAGGGACTGATACAGGCGTAGGGAAGACTTACTTTAGTTTTTCCCTGATAAAAGCTCTAAAAAAACTTGGCGTTGATGCTGTTGGCTTTAAGCCTGTTGAAACAGGTTGCCAGCCTTCGTGTCAGGATGCAGAGCTCCTTTCCAAAGCCTCTGGAGTTTACCTAAAGCCTGTTTATTCCCTTAAAACTCCTGCTGCTCCCTCTGTTGCTGCCGATGTTGAGGGAGTAAAGATTAACGTTGATAAAATAAAGGAGCTAATCCTTAAGCTCTCAAAACGCTATCCCTTCCTTTTAGTTGAGGGGGCTGGGGGGCTTATGGTACCGATAAACTGGAACTACCTCTACCTTGACTTGGTTAAGGAGCTCTCCCTTCCCGTTCTAATTGTTGCTCTTAACAGACTTGGAGTTATAAACCATACTCTTTTAACTGTTAAAGTTTGTCTAGATGAAGGCGTTAGGGTTGAGGGCGTTATCTTAAATTCCTGCGGAAAGGAAGATGATAGTTTTAGAAGTAACTATGAAAGTTTAAAAAAGCTCCTTGACCTTCCGGTCTATCCCTTCTCGCGTCCTGAAGATGCCACTTCTATTGCCCTCTCCCTCCTTAGTTGAAAATTTCTTGCAAAAGAACTATACTTTTTATTAGAAACTCTTGGCTCTTTAAAAGGAGGGAGAAATGAAAAAACTTTTAACTATTCTGACGGGTGTCATGTTAATCGGTTCCTCTGCAAGTGCAGGTGTTTGGGAAACAAACTGTGCCGGATGTCACAACGGCGTTCTTGCTCCAGAAAAAGAAAAACTTCTAAAGAAATATGAAACTTCTTCTGAGTTTATCTCAGCCGCTAGGAAGGCCGTAAAGGAAGGTAAAATGCCTCGGGGTCTTGGTATTAGAAGGGCCGCTTCGGAGCTCTACGGAAAGTCCTCTATTGGTAAGAAGGCACTTAGAGAAACTGCTGACTCTTCAAAGGATCCTTACGCTAAGTACAAGAAGTTCTTTACCCCCCTTCCAGCACTTCCGCCAATTCCGGCCGATAACCCTTTAACTCCCGAAAAGGTTAAACTCGGTAAGATGCTCTACTACGACCCGAGGCTTTCAAGGAGTAAAGTCATCTCCTGTAATACCTGTCACAACTTGGCCCTCGGTGGAGATGATAACGTTAAGTCCTCCATAGGCCATGAGTGGAAAACTGGAGGAAGGAACGCTCCTACAACTCTAAATGCCGGCTTCTTGAGAGTTCAGTTCTGGGATGGTAGAGCTCCTACTCTGGAGGAACAGGCAAAGGGTCCACTTCAGGCTCACGTTGAAATGAACTCAACTCCTGAAATAGTTGTTAGGAGGTTAAAGGCTATTCCAGAGTACGTTGAGCTGTTTAAGAAAGCCTTTCCAAACGATCCAGATCCCGTTAACTTCACAAACGTAGTCAAGGCCATTGCAGCCTTTGAAAGGACACTTACAACTCCAAACTCTCCTTTCCAGAGGTATCTACTGGGAGATGAAAGTGCCCTTACAAAAGAACAGAAGGAGGGCATGAAGCTGTTTGTTAAGTACGGATGTACTGCTTGTCACAACGGTCCGGTTCTCTCAGACGGCCAGTTCCATAAATTTAAGTGGAATAAGGACCTTGGAAGGTATAAAGTAACTAAGAAAGCCTCAGATAAGTACATGTTCAGAACTGCTCAGCTTTTAAACGTCGGTGTGACTGCTCCTTACTTCCACGACGGTTCTGTCAACAGTCTGGAAGAGGCCGTTAAGATTATGGCCGAGAAAGAACTAGGTAAGAAGTTAATAGACTCTGAAGCTAAGAAGATTGCGGACTTCCTCCGTTCAATGACAGGGGAAGTTCCCCTCCAGGCAAGGGTTCTTCCTCAACTTCCAGGTAATAATCCAGAGTAATCTTCCTTTGGGGGCTCTGCCCCCTTATAATTTCTCTTATGAACTACTTTATAGCTGACTGCCACTTCTTTCATTCAAATATCCTTAAGCTAAATCCATTAAAGAGAAGGAAAGGGTTTGAGGACGTAATATTAGAAAACTTACGGGCTGTTTTAACTGAAGATGATGCTTTATACGTAATTGGTGATTTTGCCTGGAAGTTGCCAGAAGGTTTCCTTGAAAAGTGGAGCTTCATTCCGGGAAGGAAATTTTTAATAAAGGGCAACCACGACTGGTGGTTTAGAGAGGAGGAACTTTACCTTTTCTTTGAAGAGGTCTACGATTTTTCCTATCTTTTGGAAGTTAGAGGAAAAAGGGTTCTCCTTTGCCACTTTCCCTCAAAAGACTTAAGGACTTACAGATACACTGAACTTCAGGAAAGAGTTACCAGAGAGCTTAAGGAGAATAACTGTTCCCTTTTAGTCCACGGCCACGTCCACTGGAACCCTTACGGGGTATTCTGTGGATGTCACCTCAATTGTGTAAAATGCATTAACGTAAACGTTGAGTTTACGGGCTTTAGACCAGTTTCAGAGGAGGAGCTCCCCCTATGGTAAAGCTCTTAATCCTTGACGTAGATGGAGTTTTAACTGATGGAACTATTACCTACGATCCCTTTGGAAGGGAAGTTAAGTTCTTTAATACGAAGGACGGGTACGGAATTGTTAGAGCAATAAAAGAAGGTTTAATTGTCTCAGTAGTTAGCGGAAGGTACTCATGGCAGGTTGAAAAGAGGTGCAGGGAACTTGGAGTAACGGAGCTCTATCAAGGAGTCTCAGATAAAGAGGAAATTTACCTACATTTAAAGAAGAAGTACTCTTTAAGTGATTCAGAGGTTGCTGCCATGGGGGATGATCTTCCCGATATCCCCATTTTAAAGAAGGTTGGAATTTCTGGAGCTCCAGCAGATGCAGTTCCTCAGGTTAAGGTGATTGTTGACTTTGTCTCCCGTAAGGAGGGAGGAAAGGGAGCCGTAAGGGAGTTTATTGACTACCTGTTGAACAGAGAAGAGGAATGAATAGAAGCTTCTTTTATAAAGTTGCTTTGGTCTTGGTTGCTCTTTCTCTCGTTCCTCTGGTTATTTTCCTCTCAAGGAGAGAGGGTCCTCCAAAGAAGATTTCAGTAAAAGTTCACCAAAGGCAGACTGTAGAGAACTTTGTATTAAACTCTACAGGTGAGGAGAAGTGGGTTTTAAAGTCCCCTTTGGCGGTTTTTAAGGAGAGGAACTTGATTGAGCTTCAATCTCCGGTTTTGAAGGTTTTCAGGGATCCGCCTATAGTGATTGAGGCTGAAAGGGCCCTCTTTGATAGGGAAAAAGGAGAGTTAAGGGTAGTGAAAGTCAAGCTAAAAAGCGGTCAGCTCTTTGGAGCTTCTCAGGAAGGTACTTACTTTGTAGGTAGGGAGTTCTTTACTACCAATTCGGGCTGTTTTATAAAGATTAGAAGTTCTACAACCACTGGGAAGAACTGTACTCTAAAGTTTAAAGAGAGAGAGGTTATAATCTCGCAGGACGTAAGAACTTTGATAGATGGGGAGTAAGATGAAGAGATTGATAATCGTACTTCTTCTTGTATTTACCTGCTTTAATCCCTCTTTTGCTCAAAGAGGAAAGCCAAAACTTCCGGTAGTTATAGAGGCCCAGAAACTAACTTATAACGATGTCCAAAAGAGGGCAGTTTATGTAGGGAACGTTGTAGCCCAACACGGTAAGACGATTCTTAACGGAGATAAGTTAATAATTTACTTTACAAAGGACGGGAAGGAGATTAAGAAGATAGTAGTCATGGGAAACATTCATATAAAGAGTGAAAAGGGAGAGGGGTGGTGTGACCAGTTGGTTTACTACCCAGCTCAGGAGAAAGCAGTTCTTATTGGTAACGCCAAGCTTAAGCAGGGGAAAAACATTCTCGTTGGAGACAGAATTGTTGCCTATAAGAGCGGAAGGGTAGAGGTAGTTGGTCAGAAGAGGAGAGTTAAAACCGTAATCTTCCCTGAGGAGAAAGGTGGAGAAAGTAAGAGACCTTAACCTTTTAAAGGCTGAAGGTATTACAAAGGTTTACGGAAGGAGAAAAGTAGTTGACAACGTTAGTGTTGAGGTTTTTGAGGGAGAGGTTGTGGGTCTTCTTGGCCCAAACGGTGCAGGTAAAACAACTACATTTTACTGTATAGTTGGGCTCGTAAAGGCTGATGGAGGTAAGGTTTTTATTGGTGAGGAAGAGATTACAAACGACCCTACCTACGTAAGGGCCAGAAAAGGGATTTCTTACCTCCCTCAAGAACCTTCAATTTTCAGGAAACTAACGGTTGAAGAGAACATAAGGGCTATCCTTGAGATGTACGATTATTCAGAGAAGGAAATTGAAGAGAGGACGAACTGGCTTCTTAATAGGTTTAACATCTACGCCTTGAGGAAACAAAAGGCTGCTTCCCTCTCTGGTGGTGAGAGGAGGAGGTTGGAGATAGCTAGAGCTCTGACCATAAACCCTAAGTTTCTCCTTCTTGATGAGCCCTTTGCAGGTATAGATCCTATAGCTGTTGCAGATATTCAAGGACTCATCAAAGAACTTAAAGAGATGGACATAGGGATTCTCATAACCGATCACAACGTTAGAGAGACTCTGAGAATAGTAGATAAAGTTTACATAATAGCTCACGGAAGAGTGGTAGCTTCTGGTAGTCCTGAAAAGGTAGCAAATCAAGAAATAGTTAAAAGGATATACTTAGGCGAAGACTTTTCTCTTTAAGTTTAGATATCCGTTATTTGCCGTGTTATATCCTGTGTTCCTTTCAAGCCTAACGCTTAAGCTATATAGTTCTGACTGATAGATTAACCTGGAGGATGGAAGTTTTCCCAGAAAGAGGAACTTATGGTAAAACTAAAAATGAGATTATTTTGTAGATATCGATGATGGAGGGAACGTGAAGAAAAAGTTATTTGTTATCAGTTTCCTACTAGTGCTCTTTTCATTCTTAACTTATGCTGATGCTAAAGTTCTTGAGGGAATGGTTTTATCTATTACAGGAAAGGAAGTTGTCATTGCTACAAAGGATGGAAAGAAAGAAGTTTTTTATCTTTCACCCTCTATGAAAGGCAACAAAAAGAAAACTTTTCTAAGACCTGGATGCATCATTCTTTTTAAGGTTAAAGGTAAGTTTTTAAAAGAAATAAAGCTTAAAAGGGTTCCGCAATGAGGAAGGTACTTTTTATAGTTTTACAACTAATTGTGATGTTTCTAATTTTCCCTAATGCTACAAAGGCAGATATGAAAAGTTACTGTTCAATTCCTCCTTTTGCATATGTGTCAGTTCCTCCTAACGTATTAATAATTCTTGATAACTCAGGGAGTATGTACGAGTTTGCTTATAAGGATAGTTATGATCCTAACCGCAGATATTACGGTTATTTTGATCCTGATAAGAAGTATGCTTATGCCTATAAAAGGAATTGGCGTGATGGGTATTTTTATGAATCCTCCAGCGGTAGCTGGAGCGGCAATTTTCTCAATTGGCTTACTATGAGGAGAATTGATGTAGCAAAGAAAGTTTTGGTTGGAGGCGATTATACTTCTTATGGTTCAGGGTACATGTTGAATTTGATTGATGATCCTGATAGAGACTTGAGGAGAAGTTGGGGTAGGTATAGGTACTATTTTTATCCTTCTCATTGGTGGTGGGGGGGAAGGATTTATTCTATGAGAGTTTATGATACGGTTAGTCATACTAGTAGGTATTATCGCCTAAGGGTTTTTGTTAATAAAAAGCCAGAAGGTGTAATTCAAAAAACTTGGACGAAAGTTAGGTATGGAGTTATGGTTTTCAATAAGTATGGTAATCGTTATGAAGATGGCTATTGGGGTAGGGATGGGGGACGTATAATTTATTATATTAATGGCCTTGGAGAAGACAATAAATTAATTAAGGTAATTCAAAGTGTAAGACCAAGGACTTGGACTCCCCTTGCAGAGACTTACTATGAGGCTATTCGTTACTTTGAGGCTGAAGTTTCTGCCTACAACCGTGAAGACTACTCTGATAATGATCCAATTCAGTATCGGTGTCAGAAAAACTTTGTTATTCTGATTACTGATGGGGAATCTACCAAAGATATGAATTTACCAGGAACTTGTTTTGGTAGAGGAACAGTAAGAGATTCCAAGTTTAATATTAAAGAGTGGATGGATAAAATTGCCTCAAATGAAGGTTATTCCTCTCAGTACTGTAGAAGAGCAAATTGGGGAGATGGTACTTACTATCTTGAGGGAGTAGCTTACTATTCCCACGTTTCTGATTTAAGAGAAGACTTTAAAGGAATGCAAAATCTTACTCTGTATGACGTTTTTGTTTTTGACGAATCACCCGTAGGAAGAGAGCTCCTTCAAAAAGCCGCAAAGTACGGCGGATTTGATGATTTTAACGGTAACAGTATTCCGGATGAGCGGGCAGAGTGGGATAAAAACGGTGACGGTATTCCTGATAACTATTATGAGGCCCAAGATGGTTATAAAATAGAACAGGCAATAGAGGAAGTTATAGAAGAAATTATAAAAAGGGCTTCAGGAACCTCAGCTTCCATTCTTCCTGAGAAAGCTAAAAGGGGTACTGTTCTTTATCAATCTGTCTTTTACCACAAGAAGAGTTTTGGTGTTCATAACCTTAAGTGGATAGGGTATCTCTACACGTGGTGGTTTCTCAATACGAAGAAAAGCCAGAATGTAAGAGAGGATACAAAAGCAGATAAAGTCCTTGAGATTCTTGAAGATAGAATTCTTGATTGGTATCTTGATGAAGATACTGGAACTTTGATCATTAAAGCCTATTCTAGTAAACCAAGTGGTGAACCCGATACTCTTGTAGCCTCCTATAGCTCTTTTGATGATACAACCCCTCTGTGGGAAGGAGGAGAAATTCTTGCTTTTACATCTGCAGACAGTAGAGTTATCTTTACTACTGATGGGGAGAGGCTTATTCCTTTTAATAGGGCTCATGAGTATGAGTTTAGTTCTTATCTTGGTTCAACTTACAATTTTCCTTCTTGTCTTAGGGAAAGTGTAGACAGCTTAATTGAGTACGTTAGGGGTAAACATATTGACGGCTGTAGAGATAGGAGATTTGATGATTCTGGAAATGTCTGGAAGCTAGGAGATATTGTTTATTCCTCTCCAACAGTTGTTCATTATGAAAATTACGACGTAGTCTTCGTTGGGGCTAACGACGGTATGCTTCACGCCTTTAAGGTCGGTTACGTTAAGAAACTTGCAAATAGCGCTACACCTTTGAGGCTTCAGGACTCTTCAACGGAAACAACCTATGATACATTAGGGCATGAACTTTGGGCTTTTATTCCCAAAAGCGTTCTTTCCTATCTTAGGTATCTTGCAAATCCGGATTACTGTCATATTTACTACGTTGATTTAAGACCTTTCAGCTATAAACTTGATGAAAATGGAGATGGGGTTTCGGACAGGGTAATTCTCATAGGTGGAATGAGGTTAGGAGGAGGAGTTGATTGTTCAACTTCTGGTTGCTCTATGGATAACTGTGTAAGTCCTCCTAATGACTCTTCAGGAATCGGCTACTCTTCTTATTTTGCCCTTGACGTTACTGACCCTGAGAATCCTAAGTTACTTTGGGAATTTACCGATTCTAACCTCGGTTTTACCTATAGTGGTCCCAGTATCGTTAAGAAAGGGTCTAATTATTACCTAGTTTTTGCAAGTGGCCCTACAACCTATAAGGGCGATTCGTGTAAGGAACTTAGGTTTTTTGTTGTTAACCTCCTCACAGGTAAACTTGAAGCAGAAATTCCTTCTGGCGAGTACGGTTCTTTTGGAGGGCGACTTTTCAAAGAGGGCTACGATTTTAACGGTGACGGAGATACCGATTATCTCTTTATAGGTTTTTCAAGGAATTTCTCAGGCTCGTGGGTTGGTGGTTTAGCCATTCTTGACACTAGGGATAGTGTTCCCTCTAACTGGACTGTCACTATAATAGATTCAGTTAAGGATGTTTCTAAAAATGCCTATTTTACTTTAGGGCCGATTACTGCTAAAGTAGTTGTAAATGAGTGCTTTGAGAAACCATATCTTTATTTTGGAACGGGAAAGTGGTTTTATAAGACAGAGGAAAGTTCAGGAATTGAGAGGTTCTTTGGTTTACCTCTTAACTGTAATGCTACTGGCTGTACAGTTGTAACTGATGTTGTAAATGCTACAAATTCATCTAACTCTGATAACGTTTGTACTAAGCTTAATTCAGGAAATAGAGTAGGTTGGTACGTTAACCTAAATACTGGTGATGTAGGATACCTAGCAGAGAGGGTAATTACGGATCCAACTGAGACAAACTTAAACGTCGTTATGTTTACCACTATTGAGCCTACTTCTGACGTTTGTGGTTTCGGTGGGCGTTCAAGAATGTGGCTTCTCAACTGTGCAACTGGAGGCAGTGTAACTCAGGAGTGTAAAAACTTTAAAGTAGATTCTTTTATAGGGACCGTTCTCCTTCAGCTTTCAGGTGCCAATATTCAAGAGATTTCAATTAAATGGACGGGTAATCCTTCGAGTAGCAATGTTTCATCTATCTTGTCGGAGGAGGGGGCTAGAGCAACTGCCTGGTTTACTGGAATTGCTCCAGAAACTGCCCCTCCTTTTATCAAACCGGGGAAAGGTCTTTCAGGTAAATTACTTCTTTGGTTGGAGAGGTAACTTGAGAAAAGCTTTTACTCTGTTTGAGTTAATTATTGTCATAGTTATAATGACTGTTTTGCTTACTTTAGGGTATTCCAGTTATACGAAGTGGCAAAAAAAGATTAAGGTTGAGAGTGCTACTAAAAGAGTATACTCTGAGATTGAGTATCAGAGAATGAGAGCTTTCAGCCAAAAGTTAAGACTTAAGGTTGTTGCTTCCGATAAAGAACTAATAGTTATTAACTTGGATGATCCAAGTGATAAAAAAGTAATAAAGTTGGGGGTTCCTTTTTCTGGAACTGTTAAAATTGACGAGAAAGGCCTTCTCAGTTCATCTTCTATAGTTTATGAAGGAGATTTGAACCTTCATCCCTCTGTAAGCTGTGTAGTAACCAATGGTGTTAGAGTAAGAATGGGGAAAACCTACGTAGATTCTAGAGGTAGAAGGAAGTGTCGTTAGAAAAGAGAGAAGGATTTACCATTATAGAGACCCTTATAGCTCTTGCGATTTCTACTATAGTTTTTTTGGGACTACTTGCGACACTTCTTTATGCTAAAAAATACAATATGTCTAAGGCTTGTCAGTACGAAGCTGTTAGAATACTTCACGAAAAGCTAGAGGAACTGGCTAAAATGGATTATGCGGAAGTAACTTCCGAGCTTAATAATGGAGCTACTAACTGTCAAGATGCCCTTAGAAAGAATTATATTACTAGGTACATTGGAAACCTTAAAGTTAAATATGGCCTTTATTACGATATAAACGAAAATACGGATTTACAGCTAAAGAGAATTAATCTGGAAGTCTGCTGGAAGTATCAAGGTAAATTTCATCATGTTTCTGGAACTACTGTTATTAGGAATAAAGAATGAGAAAAGCCTTTACTTTAATTGAACTTTTAATTGTTCTAGTAATAACTCTGTTGCTCCTTTCTGCAATATACTTGGGCTATATTTCTTTATTTAAAAATTTCCTGAAACAGACTACTATTTCAACAGTGCAGATAGAGAGTAGTGTAGGATTAGAAGTTCTACGTCAAGATGTAGAGCACGCCGGCTATGGAATTGGCTTGAACGAGTCCACCCTCCCTATAAGAACAGAGGTTGACTCTTCAGGAAGTTATCATCTTAAAATCCATTCAACCTACAATACTTCAAATGACCAGACTAGAGGATGGGCTCTTGTTAATTGCACTGGAATTGGAATGCCTCCTGACCAACTAGCTCCTGATAGTTCCTCTGAACCTTTTCCTTCTAATAAAGCTGTTTTCATGGACCTTACCGGTGATGTAGTTAATGGCTATACAAACTTTGCTTGTCCTGATGCTGGCTACTATCTGGCTTATCCTGTACCAAAGATAAGACTACGCTCTGGAGAAAAATTTGTCTGTACAAATCAAGCTTGTGTTGAGATTGAATACTACTTGTATAACACCTCTTCTAAGAATCCTTTATGTCCCGATTTACCATCACTTGGTAGAAAAGTTTCCTGGAAAGTTCGTAATGGAAGGACCGTTGGGCACCTGTACCCTATCCTTGACTGTGTTGCCGATTTTAAAGTGAGGTATGACTGGGGTAATAGAGCCTACGTTGATCCTGTAACTGACAGTGCCATTGTTGGTGCCTCTTCTGCTGATGAGAGGGAAAACCTGAAAGTTGTTCATATTTACTTATTAATCAGAGAAGGTAAATACGATCCTAATTATACTTTTACTGGTAATACAAGTATTGATGGAGTTAACCTTAATCTTCCTTCGTCTCCCGATTCTCTCCACTATAGATGGAAGGTTATTAAGCTTTCTATTGAACCTATGAACTTGATAAAGTAGAGGTTTGTATGAACTATAGGGATGCTAGAAAAGGAATAGCTCTTTTAACAGTTTTGATTTTGGCAACTATAGCCCTTGCTTTTACTGGAGTAATGCTTTACCTCGTTACAGCGGGAATAAAAATAACGGGAATAGAAACCCGATATACCTCATCCCTTGAAGTAGCTAAAGGAGTTTCAAATTACCTGATGCAACTTATGAATGAGGATAAGCTTTGTGGTTATTACGTTAATTGTAACGTTTTCAACGCTCCTATAAACTTGGGAAGTTATTCAAACTTTGGAGATTATCAAGCTACTGCGGTTCTTTTAAGAAAGTTGGACGACCCCGAAACTGGGGCCTCAGTTTATGCTATTGAAGTAAAAGTTACTAATAAAAATGTCCCAGCTGAAAAAGCAATCGTAGATTTCGTTTACGAGGTAGAGTAGTTTAGTTAAGAATGTCTACCTTTAGATAATCTCTCAGAACTTCCGGTACTACTACAGTACCATCCTTCTGCTGGTACTGCTCAAGTATTGCTATTACCGTTCTACCAACGGCCAGTCCTGAGCCGTTGAGGGTATGCACTAAACGGGTTTTACCGTTCTTATCTCTAAAGCGTATTCTTGCCCTCCTTGCCTGGAAGTCTTCACAGTTTGAACAGGAAGAGATTTCCCTGTACCTGTTTTGAGATGGTATCCAGACCTCTATGTCGTAGGTTTTTGCGGCTGAAAATCCAAGGTCTCCGGTGCACAGCTCCACTACTCTATAGTGGAGGCCGAGGAGCTGGAGGACCTTTTCCGCTTCCCTTACAAGCTTCTCAAGTTCTTCGTAGGACTTTTCGGGATGGACAATTTTTACCAGTTCAACTTTGTTAAACTGGTGAAGCCTCATTATCCCCCTTACATCCCTTCCGTGGGCTCCTGCTTCCCTTCTAAAGCAAGGGGTGTATGCGGTGTAGTACTTGGGGAGCTCTTTCTCAGGGATAATCTCATCAGCGTGGAGGTTTGTAAGTGGAACTTCTGCAGTTGGAATTAGCCAAAGGTCTTCATTTTCAATTTTATATAGGTCCTCTTCAAACTTTGGAAGCTGTCCCGTTCCTGTCATAGTCTTTGTGTTAACTAGAAATGGAGGAATTATCTCTTCGTATCCGTGTTCAGTTGTATGGAGGTCAAGCATGAAGTTTATGAGGGCTCTCTCTAATTTCGCTCCCCACTTTTTGTAGACTACGAACCTTGAACCGGCGAGTTTTGTAGCTCTCTTAAAATCAAGAATCCCCAGTTTTTCTGCTATCTCCCAGTGGGGTAGCGGTTCAAAGTCAAACTTCGGCTTCTCTCCCCAAACCCTTACTACTACGTTGTCCTCTTCATCTTCTCCGACTGGAACCGAAGGGTGTGGAGGGTTGGGAATTGAAAGAATTAGGCGGTTGAATCTTTCCTCAACCTCTTTTAGTTCCCTTTCAAGCCTTTTAACTCTCTCTGATATCTCCTCAACTTCTGCCTTTATTGAAAGGGCTTCTTCTCTCTTTCCCTCTTTAAAGAGAGTTCCAATCTCCTTTGAGAGCTTATTCCTCTTTGCCTGAAGACCTTCTATCTCAGTTAAGAGCTCCCTCCTTTCCCTGTCAACAGTTAGCAGTTCATCCACCATTTCGGCGTAAACCTTATCGCGGCGGGCTAGGAGCTCCTTTATCCTTTCTGGTTCCCTTCTAAGAAGCTTTATATCAATCACTTTACTCCTCCCTTTCATCTTCTTGGACTTTAGAGACTGAAACTACTACGTCATCTTCAGCAAGTTTTTGAATTCTCACTCCCCTTGTGTGTCTACCGTAGATTGGAATGTCTCCACTGTTTACCCTTATCAGTTTCCCCTTCTTTGATACGAGAATTATAGGCTCTTCATCCTTCAAAGTAAGGGCATCGGCGACTTTTCCGGTCTTATCTGAAATTTTTGTTGCAATTACACCCTTTCCACCTCTCCTCTGAAGGGGAAACTCTGAAATGAGAACCCTCTTACCGTAACCTTTCTCTAGGACAATCAGTAAGTACTTATCGTCCGGTTCTACCATTGTTGCAGAAACTACAGAGTCGTTTTCATCTAAAAGGATTCCCCTCACTCCCCTTGCACCCCTTCCCATCTGCCTTACGTCCTGAACGTGGAACCTAATTGCCCTTCCGTTCTTTGAGATGAGCATAACGTTATCCTTCTCTCCGGAAAGCCCTACGTAAACAAGCCTATCTCCAGGTTCTAAAGAGATTGCAGTTATTCCTGTTGACCTAGGATTGGAGAACTCTTTCAGAGGAGTCCTCTTAACGTAACCCTTCTGCGTAACGAAGAAGATATCCTTACTTTCCGAAAAGTCCTTAACAGGAATAATCCTTGAGACAATTTCGTTTCCTGACATTCCTGGAAGGAAGTTCCTTATAGACTGTCCCCTAGAACTACGTTCAGTTTTCGGTATTTCGTAAGCTTTAAGCCAATAAACTTTACCCTGGTTTGTAAATATTAGGAGGTAGTCCTTTGAGGAGGCAGTTATGACGTCCTTTACAAAGTCTCCTTCCCTTGTCCTTATTCCTCTCACTCCCCTTCCGCTTCTACCCTGAGTTCTGTAGGTGCTTGCGGAAGTTCTGGCAACAAAACCTTTGTGGGTTAAGAAGATGACTACTTCTTCCTCCTCTATCATTGACTCTATGTCTATTTCACTCTCTTTTGAAACTATTGAGGTTCTCCTATCATCTCCAAACTTCTCCACTATCTCATCCATATCTTCCTTAATTAATCTCTTCTGCTCTTCGTAATCCTCAAGAAGGAATCTCAAGTACTCGGCCTCTTTAGTTAACTTCTCGTGTTCCTCTTTGAGCTTGTCCCTTTCAAGACCGGTTAGTCTCTGGAGTTTCATGTCAAGGATCGCCTTACCCTGACTCTCTGAAAGGCCAAACTCGGCAGATAGCTTCTCCATAGCCTCTTGAGGGTTCTGTGCACCTTTAACAATCGCAACTACCCTATCTATTTTCTCAAGTGCTTTAAGGAGGCCCTCAAGTATGTGAAGGCGCGCTTCTGTTTTCTTGAGCTGGTATGCAGCCCTCCTTAAGATCACTTCCCTTCTAAATTCAATGAACTCCTCTAGATACCTCTTTAAGTTGAGGAGCTTAGGTTCACCCTTTACTAAGGCAATGAAGTTGAAACCGAAGTTTGTCTGAAGGGGAGTGAACTTGTAGAGTTTATTGAGGACTACTTGAGGAGTTGCGTCTCTCTTAAGTTCAATTACTACCCTGATTCCTTCCCTGTCTGATTCGTCCCTTATGTCGGCTATTCCGTCAACTTTCTTCTCTTTAACAAGATCGGCAATCTTCTTTATGAGGTCGGCTTTGTTTACCTGGTAGGGGAGCTCCGTTATTACTATTGCAGTTCTCCTTTTGAGTTCCTCTATCTTGTGCTTAGCCCTTATTGTTATGCTTCCCCTTCCGCTCTTGTATATCTTTGGAAGGGCTTCTGGGTTAATTATCTCTGCTCCCGTCGGGAAATCCGGACCTTTTATGAATTTAAGGAGTTCCTCTGTTGTAGCTTCAGGGTGGTCAACAAGGTACTTAACTGCTTGGCATACCTCTTTTATGTTGTGGGGAGGAACGTTCGTTGCCATTCCAACGGCAATTCCTGCTGCTCCATTAACTAAAAGATTTGGAAACCTTGCAGGGAGGACTTCTGGTTCCTCTAAACTTCCGTCAAAGTTAGGCCTAAAGTTAACTGTATCCTTCTCAATATCCTTTAGGAGTTCCACTGCAACTTTTGAAAGCCTTGCCTCCGTGTAGCGCATTGCAGCTGCTGAGTCGCCGTCTATTGAACCGAAGTTCCCCTGTCCCTCAATTAAGGGGTACCTCATTGAAAAGTCCTGAGCCATCCTTACCAGTGCATCGTAAACTGCAGTATCACCGTGTGGGTGGAATTTACCAAGGCAGTTGTGGGAAACTATCCCGTTTGCTATGAATTCATGTTCTTCCTCTACCTGAATGTCGTAGGTAACTTCGGGAGGGAGCTCTCTAACTTCTTCAACCCTATCAAAGAACCAGTTAAGGTCTAATGTGTCTTTTAGGAGTTCTTCAAGCTCTGAACCTATTAACTCTGCCTTTTGCAGAATTCCTAGCTCCGTTATAGAGCTCCTGTAGAGTCTAAAATCTTCCTTCAACTTCTTGTGGTAGCGGAGTTTTGACCCGTCCTTGTACTTGAGGCCGTACCTAACCTTTTGACCTTTCCTTCCTAAGTACCAGCCTCCTCCAAGGTGTTTTTGAGAGAATTCCTCCAAGATAAGCTTTCCGACGAAGGGAACTTCTTCGCTGGAGCACCTTTTAAACTTTCCCAATTTAATGCCTTCAAACTTTAGAGCTTTAACGGGGGCTTTGGAAAGCTCTTTTACGAAGTTGCCAGTAATTTCTAGCCTGTAGATCTGATGTTTCCCTACTGCTACTTTACCCTTTTTGGGCTGGCTGGTGTAAAGCCTTGAAGGTATTCCTATGGCGAAAAGGAGGATTTGGAGTTCTTCAGCAAGTTTCTTAGATGTTGTGGTTATAACTATTACGTTTCTGTCTTTGTGAACGAAGCCATCGCTGTCTATTAAACCTGAAACAAAGGAGAGGATAACCTCCCTTTTTGAGAGGAAAAGCCACTGAGGTATTGACTTTATGGTGGACGAAACCTCAGGAGTACATTCAAAAATTTCCATTAGTCTTTTCGTTCCCCTTGAAGAGACCCTGACTGTAGAGCCTGAACCTTTCGGTTCAATTCCTATTTTCTTTAGAGTTTTCCTTACCCTCTCTACTGCTTCAGGAAGAGTTTTTATTGAAAGGCCAAAGCGGTGATAACCTCTTTTATCCTTCTCAATCCAGCCGTCTCCGATAAAAAGACCCGTTAAATAGGCAATTTCCTCATCAAGGATAACATTACCCAGCCTTTTGTAAGGAAGGTTTTCCGGGTATGCAGATCGCAGTAGCAGTACATCGCCCTTTTGTAGTTTCTTAGCCTCTTTCCACTCTACCTTTCCCTTGGAAGTTAGAACTTTAAACATTTGTCCCGGTGTACACTTAACCGAAAGACCGTTTTTTAGCCTTATCTCCCTTAGAGGTTGGGGCGGCATTACGTAGAGTTCTTTTACCGTCTTGATGCCTTTTGAAGTGTAAACCTCGTCTCCAACCCTTAGATCCTCAACGTTTACCAGACCAGTAGGAGTGGAAACCTTCGTTCCTTTAACAAAGCATTCCCCGACTATTCTTGCACTCTTCTTAAAGGGTTTATCGGGTATTAAACCGAGCTGGTACATTGAGTAGAGGATTCTCCTGTGGACCGGCTTTAAGCCGTCCCTAACGTCTGGAAGGGCCCTACCTACGATTACGCTCATGGCGTAGTCAAGGTAGGACTGTTTCATTTCGTCTTCTATGGGAACTTGAATTACTCTCTCCACTTTAGTTGACCTCCTCTTCAGTTTCTGTAACTTCCTCACCGAGGGAGTTAATTAGCTGATCGTAGTAGATCTCCTCCATTTCCTTCTCAGGGAAATGGGTTGGCGGTGGATAACTCTTCACAATATCCTCGTACGTTGGAGTGAACTTTCCACACCCGTACTTCTTACAGATTTCCATAGCAATTTTACCCCAAGGTGGAGCAGCGACACCTCCTCCTGTGGCACCTCTCCAAATAGTTTTATAGCTGTCCCTTCCAAACCATACGCTCATAACGAAGGAGGTTGTGAAACCAGTAAAGTAGGTATCCCTGTAGTCGTTCGTCGTTCCGGTTTTTCCAGCTACGTCAAAGTATTTTGTCAAGTAGGAAATACTTGCAGCAGTTCCTCTCTTAACTACATCTTCTAGGATTGAGCGGAGTATCTGGACGTTCTGGGGGTCTGCCACTTTCCTAAGCGTAGGGTAACCTCTGTAAACTGTCTTTCCTTTAAAGTTGACAACCTTTTTAATTACAAAGGGCTCTTTAAGTATCCCGTTGTCCTGAAGTCCTGAGTAAGCTCTGACAATCCTGTATAGGTTTGAGGAGAAGCTTCCTAAAACGTAGGAGAGGTTAAAAGAATCCTCTTTCTTTATCAGTCTAAATTTTATAAGGTTCCTCCTGACGTCCTGTGGGAAGTTCATTGCAAGATGGAGGGTTGCAACGTTTACAGAGTGCATGAGGGCTTCTCTTAAAGTCATAAAGGGAGAAAAGCGTTTTTCATAGTTCTCTGGCCTCCACCACACCCTCTCTCCAGTTTTAGGGTCAAATTTATCCATTGGCATCTCAATAGGTTGATTTGATATAAAGTCTAAAGGAGACCATCCCTTTTGAAAGGCAGTTAAGTAAGTAAAGGGTTTTGCCGTTGAACCGATAGGTCTTAAAGACTGAAAGGCCCTGTTTAATTTCGTTTTACTGTAGTCTGAGCCTCCTACTATGAAAAGGACTTCTCCCCTTTTGTTTATTGCCATTCCTGCACACTGAAGGTCGTCTAATTTCCTCAAGTTAGAGTACTTCTCCTGGTAATCTGAAAGTACCTTTTGGGCGTAGTTCTGAATATCTTCGTCAATCGTTGTCAGTACTTTGTATCCGCCGCTAAAGAGCTCCTTTGGAGTTAAAATCCCCTTCCTAAGGAGCTCAAACTTTACAAAGTCAAGTTCGTAACCGCCTGTTCTGGGTCTGTTCGGCCTTTTAAGAGGGGTTAAGGGTTCAGAAAGGGCCCCCTTTAGCTCATCCGCCGTTATGTAACCGTTTTCATACATTCTCTTAAGAATGAAGTTCCTTCTTGCCAAGGCCCTCTCTGGGTGTTTAAAGGGGTTGTAGTACTCTGGTCCCCTTATTATTCCGGCAAGTAGAGCACATTGGGCGGTTGTTAGCTCAGATAGGTCCTCTTTACCAAAGAGGACCCAGCTTGCTGCCTTTACGCCGTAAGCTCCGTTTGAGAGGTAGACGTAGTTTAGGTAGAGCTCCAATATCTCTTGCTTCGTTAATTTTTCCTCAAGCCTTCTTGCCAGTGCCAACTCCTTTAACTTCCTCTCAAGGGTTCTCTCTGGAGAGAGGTAAACCATCTTTGCAAGCTGCTGGGTTATAGTACTTCCCCCTTGGACTATTTTCCCCGTTGTGATGTCTTTAATTGCAGCCCTTACTATTCCTAATGGGTCAATTCCCTTGTGTTTAAAGAACCTTTCATCCTCTGCCGTTATTACAGCGTAAACGAGTTTTCTCGGAATTTCCCTGTAAGGTGCGTAGAGTCTAAACTCGTTCCTATAAAAGAACCCTATTACCTTCCCGTTTCTATCGTAAACTGTTGTTGCAAATGGTGGGAGGAGGGAGTCCTTGTAACTTTCAGAAGCCCTTCCGTTAACGTTCAGTAAAGTTAAAATAAGAAAGAGGGTACATAAGAGCCTTTTCACTCTCTTCTCTCCTATCTGTTTTTAAGGAGGTAATTTATACCCGATGCCGGGTTTGGTCTAAAGGGTTTTAAATTAGATAAAATTACCGGAGAAAAATTTAAAAGGAAGGAGTGGAGATGGAATTTGAAGCTGTAATCGGTCTTGAGGTTCACGCTCAGCTGCTTACCAAGACGAAGATTTTCTGCGGGTGTAAGAACGAATTTGGAGCTCCCCCAAATACTAACGTTTGTCCGGTATGTCTAGGAATGCCCGGTTCACTTCCCGTTCTTAACAAGAAAGCAGTTGAGTACGCAGTTAAAGCAGCCCTTGCGCTAAACTGCAAGATTAACCGCTACTCCGTCTTTGCCAGGAAACACTACTTCTACCCTGACCTTCCAAAAGCCTATCAGATAACCCAGTACGAGTTGCCATTTGCCGAGAACGGCTGGGTTGAGATAGAAAAGAGCGATGGAACGAAGAAGAAAATCAGGATAAGGCGTATTCACATGGAGGAAGATGCAGGAAAGACGATTCACGGCGAAGGGATGGATGAGAACTCCTACGTTGACCTTAACAGGGCCGGAACTCCTCTAATTGAGATAGTTTCTGAGCCTGATATATCAACTCCTGAAGAGGCCCGTCTCTACATGCAGAAGCTCCGGGATATACTGGTTTGGATTGGCGTTAACGATGGAAACCTTGAGGAAGGTTCTTTAAGGTGTGATGCAAACGTGTCAATAAGGCCAAAGGGGAGTAAGGAGCTTGGAACTAGGACAGAGATAAAGAACGTAAACTCCTTTAGATTTATCCAGAAGGCCCTTGAGTATGAGATAAAGAGACAGATAGAGGTAGTAAAGGGAGGAGGAGAGGTTGTTCAGGAGACGAGGCTCTTTGATTCATCAAAGGGAATTACGAAGACGATGAGGACAAAGGAGGAAGCTGAGGACTACCGCTACTTCCCAGAGCCGGACCTTCCTCCCCTCATAATAGACGAGGAGTGGCTTGAAGCTATTAAGGAGAGCCTGCCTGAACTTCCCGATCAGGTTAAGGAGCGTTTTGTTTCCGAGTACGGTTTAACTCCCTACGATGCGAGCATTTTAGTTAGGAGTAGGGAACTTGCCTCCTTCTTTGAGGAGGCTGCAAAGGCCTACCTAGGTGAGCCTAAGAGGGTAGCAAACATTATCATTTCAGATATGCTGGGGATACTGAATGAGGAGAAGATGGAGTTCTCCCAGTCTCCTGTTAAACCGGAGCATATAGCTCAACTCCTAAAGCTTGTTGACGATGGGGTAATCTCAATAAGAGTTGCAAAGGAGGACGTCCTACCGGAGGTTGTTAAGGAGGGTAAGGAGCCAAAGGCCGTTGTAGAGGAAAAGGGGCTTGTTCAGATTTCAGATGAAAGTGCCCTTGTTGAGATTATAAAGAGAGTTATGGAGGCCAACGAGAAGGCTGTCAAGCAGTACAGGGAAGGAGATGAGAAGAAGAAGACGAAAGCCGTAAAGTTCCTCATCGGTCAAGTAATGAAGGAGACGAGGGGTAAGGCCAATCCAAAGTTGCTTAACGAGTTAATTCCAAAAGTTCTAGAGGGAGAGGTTTAATCCTCTCCCTTTAACTTGATTGTTTCAAGGACTGCCTTCTTTAGCTCTTCCTTGGCTTTCTTTGAGAGTCCGTTTACAGCGTAGTAGTAAAAGAGGGAAATTACTGAAACTACAATTCCAAGGGCTGTTGCTTCAAGAGCAAACGCTATTCCCTTACTAACTGCAGCTATATCTGAAACTCCCCTTTCTGCCATTGTTAAGAAGGAGTTCATTATCCCTAAAACTGTTCCCAGTAGCCCCATAAGGGGAGACGCTGTAATAACGAACATTAAGACTCCTTTTCCCCTCTCTGTTTTTTCTGCGTAGGAGTGGTAGAGAACTTCGGCTGTGATTTCGTCCTGTTTTTCAACTTCTTTCTTTATTAACTTCTTTTCCGTTGGAAATGTAAAGAAGAAGTATAAAAGCCTCTCAATGAACACTGTAGTTGCGGCAAATAGGAAGAGAAAAAGGATGTAGAAGACCAGTTTGTGGGCAATTTCTATGTTTAAGAACACGCTTCCTCCGGATATTTTGAGATTATAATTAATTTATATCAAACTGAGAGGAGTTTTGAAGTGTTTAAGTTTAGGGAGGATTCCTGCAGTGAAAAGCCTGAACTCATTATAGTTCCTATGGTTGACGTTATGCTCTTTCTCCTTGCCTTCTTCGTCCTAATTGCAGGTAGCATAATTCCAGGCCTTGCAGTTAAGACCAATCCGCCAAAGACCCTTCAAAAGAGTTCCTTCCATCCAAAAAGTAAGGTTATAACTATTACGGTTAAGAAGGACGGTTCTATCTACTACGGGAATAATCCTTTAACCTTTGACGAACTTGTGAGGCTTTTAAAGGGCTTTAAAAGACAGAATCCAAACCTATCAGTGGCGATTGATGCAGATAGGGATGCCTCTGTTCAGTCCCTTGTTAGAGTCCTTGATGCTGTAAACAAAGTTGGAATTAACTCGGTCGGCCTCCTTGCAGAGGAGGAGAGGAAGGAGAATGGGAGCTCCCGTTAGGTACTTAATTGCACTTGTCTTTTCAGCTCTCCTTGAGTTTCTCCTCATAAAAGCGCTTCCTCAAATTTTAACTCCTCCTCTAAAGGAAGTTAATAGGGTAATTGAGATCTCCCTAATTAAACCCCACAAAAGGAGTGTAGAGGTTAAAGTAGAGAGGAAGAAGGGTAGAAAGAGAGTAAAGGAAGAAAGGAGGAAAGTTAATAAGTTACCTCAGCCAAATGTTACGTCTAAAAAGCCCCTTAAGGGAGCTCCCAAAAAGGAAGTTAAGAGGGAGGTTGTTAAAGAAAAGGAGAGGGGTGGACTAAAGCCCCTTCATGGCAACCTTCCTGCAGACTACGTTGAGGCAGTGAGGAGGGCTATTGAAGAAAACATCTTCTACCCTTTAGAAGCCCTGGAGGAAGGAATAGAAGGGCCGGTTATGGTTAGGTTTACCCTTGATAGGAGAGGTAAAGTGGTTGAGTGTAAACCCCTCTTCGGCCAGAGGATTTTAGAGGAGGCAACTTGCTTGGCCATAAGGCGTTCAGCTTTCCCCCCTATCCCCAAATCTGTAAGAAACGACACTTTAACTTTTCAGCTTCAGGTTGAGTATAACCTTGAAGAAGCGTTAAAGTAGGTAGCGAAGCCTAAAGTCAACCTTGCTTCTTAACAGATAGGGCTACCTTATCTCCTTCCTTAAGGCCTGAAACTATTTCTGTATACCTGTCATCGCTCCACCCTACTTTAACAGGAACTTCTACTACTTCCTTCCCGACGACTTTATAGACTATGAACTTTCCGCTCTTCCATTTAACAGCTTGGTTTGGGACTACAAGGACGTTCCTCTTAATACCTGCGATTATCTGGTTGTGGGTGGTCATTTCTGGCCTTAGGAGTTCAGCATTTTTGAAACCTCTAGCTACTACGATGTAGTAAACAACGTTGTTTAGGATCTTTGGCTTTGGGTAGACTTCAACGACTTTGGCCTTGAAGCTCCTATCCCTGTAAGCGTCAACTTTAAAGATAACGTCCATTCCTCTTTTAACTTTTCCTATTTCAGTCTCGTCAACGTAGATCCAGTTTTCAAGCTTCTTAGGGTCTAAAATCGTTACAAACTGGGGAGCGTTAAGTCCTGCAACAACCGTTTCGCCCTCTTGAGTTGATACGAAAGAGATTATTCCGCTTTTAGGTGCGTAGATGTAGGAGTATGAGTAGCGAACCCGGGCCGTTTTAAAGTCCGCTTCGGCTTTCTTAAGGTTCTCCTTAAACTCCACCTTTAACCTTTCAAGCTCCTCTTTGGCCGCTTTTAAGTTTAGTTGGGCTCTCTTTAAGTTTTCCTTTGCACTTTTTAGGGAGCTCTCAGCCTGCTGAAGTTCCCTCTTTGCAGTTTTAAACTTCTCCTCAGTTGTGTAGCCGATTTTTAGGAGCTCCCTTTGTCTTTCAAATTGCCACTTTCTAAGTTTGTAGTTCTCCTCTTCAGCCTTTAGCTTTGCCTTAGCAGATTCAACCTCTGCCTGTGCAGACCTAACTTTCAGCTCCTGGACTTTTATTCTCTTTGGATAGGTTCTCTTTACCTCTTCAAGGTTAGCCTTTGCCCTTTTTAGGTTTTCCCTTAGTTCCCTGTTGTCAATGACTGCGATTAACTGACCTTTCTCAACGTAATCTCCAACTTTTACCCTCTCTTTAACAACGGTTCCGGAAATCCTCGCTCCTACCTTTATCTCAGCTCCCACTTGAGGCTTTATTATTCCTGTTGCATCAATTACTTTCTTCACCTCACCCCTTTTAACTTGGGTCACTTCTACAGGAACAATTTTCCCTTTCTCCTTACCCTTAACTATGAAGAAACCTAAGCTTACTGCCAAGAGAAGGAGTATAAGTGCTACTGCCTTTTTCACTTTTTAACCTCCGTTAAGAGCTCCCCAGTAGCTTTCTTCAGTGATAAGAGGGAAATGTTGTAGTTTAAGAGTGAGGAGACGTACCTATCCTGGGCCTCCTTAAGGTTAGTATAAGCTTGAAGGAGGGATACGATGTCGGAAACTCCCAACTTATACTCGTTTAAGGTCCTCTCGTAGGCCCTCTTTGAGAACTCAAGGAAGGCTTTGGCTGACTTTAAGTTCTCATATCCAGACTCAACGTCGGCAATTGCATCAAGGACTTCCCTCTTTACTCTGTTTTTTACTTTCTTTAGGTTAATTAGGGAAATTTCTTTCTCTTTCTCTTGAGCCATCGTCCTGTAAGTTGTTAAGCCGCTGTCAAATATCGGAAAGTTCAAACTTACTCCTGCTGAGTAGTTCCTGTCCTGAGGCCAGAATGACGTTCCGCTCCTGTTCCAGGAGAAACTTAGATTTAACCTCGGAGATAGGGTTCTCTGGGTGTATTTTACTCTTAGAGAATTTTCCTTTACCTCCTCCTTAGCTTCTTTAACCTCAGGTCGCATCTCAAGTGCAGTCCTTAAAAGCTCTTTCTTTTCTACACTGACCTTCTCTTTCAAAAACTCAAACTGGGGCTTTTCCTCTTCACTGAGGGAGAAGTTAAGGAGTTCGTTGAGCCTGTTAAAGCTCTGTCTGTACTGGGCTTTTAGTTTTGAGAGCTCCCCTTTAACGTTTTCAACCTGGGATTTTGCCTTTAAAACGTCGGTTATCATAACTAGGCCTTTTTTATATTTCTCTTGTGCTACTTTAAGTATCTCTTTGGCTGACCTTAGAGATTCCTCCTTAAAGAGTATTCTCTCCTGGTAAGCTTTTAAATTGTAGAGCTCCTTTAGGGCTAAAAAGAGCTGTTCAAGGAGGGTTTCTTTTAACTTCTCCTCTTTAGCTTTAATCCTGGTTGAGTCAATTTCTAGCTTTACGAACCTCTGGAAGTTAATGGGCTCAGCAGAAACAGTTGCTCCTAGGGAGTACTTCTGGTTCCAGCTTTCCTTGAAGTCCGGATAGAATTCAGAGAAGGAGGCCGAAAGGTTAATTTCTGGGAAGAACTCCCTTTCCGTTACCACTCTACTAATCCTTTCCTTCTCTACAGACTTTTTGGCCGTTTTTATGTCTAGAGAGTTATTTAAGAGATACTTGGCAACTTCCTCAGGAGTGACAGCGTAGGCAGAAAGTGGAATTAAGGTAAAGAGTGCGGCGGTTAGAAGCTTCACTTCTTTACTCCGTTTTGGGAGTTTGACTAATAATACAAAATAAGGGCCAAAGGCCCTACTTCTCCTGAAGAGCTCCTTTCTTCTCCTTGACCTTTTCCCTGAGGAAATCTATCCACTGGTCAATTCCTTCACCGGTTTTAGATGAAACCGTAAATACTTTAAGTTTCGGATTGAGGGATAGGGCTTCTTCCTTTACTTTCTTTACGTCAAAGTCAAAGTATGGAAGTAGGTCTGTTTTTGTGATTATAAATACCTGAGAAGTCTTAAAGGCCTTTGGATATTTGGCAGGCTTATCTGCTCCTTCTGGAACGGAAATTAAGACTACTCTTACGTCCTCTCCCAAGTAGAAGGAAGATGGACATACGAGGTTTCCTACGTTTTCAATAAAGAGGATGTCGGGAGCTCCTCCCATCTGTTTTGTAAGGGCGTGGTATCCTTTGTGGACAAGGGGGGCCTCCAGGTGGCAAGCTCCACCGGTTGTTAGCTGAACAGCAGCGGCTCCTTTAGCCCTTACCCTCTCTGCATCCCTCTCAGTTTCAATGTCTCCCTCAAGTACTCCTATTTTGAACTCATCCTTTAGGGCTTCAATTGTCCTTTCAAGGAGGGTTGTTTTTCCTGAACCTGGTGAGCTGATTAGATTTATGACTAAAACCCCGTCTCTATCCCAGTGCTCCTTGTTGTGCATTGCAACCTGGTCATTTTTACTCAGTAGATTCTTCTTGATTTCTACGTTCTTCCTTCCGGTTTCATCAGAGACTTTAAAGAGGTTTTCGCTTTCGTGGTTGTGTTCTCCGCAACCGCATACGTCACACATTTTATACCTCCCTTTTTATCCCAATTACTGTTGATGCTATTCCACCCATGAAGTTCTTCACCTCAGCAACTTCAAAACCCTCTTCAAAGAGGAGCTCTTTAAACTCATTAACTGTCATAAACTTTTCTATTGATTCAAACAGGTAATCAATGGCTTTCCTGTTCTCCTTTGAGACGAACTTGTTTAGCTCCATGAAAGACTTAAAAATCGCTTCGTTTGCTGAAGTACAGAAGTTCCTCTCCTTTACCCTGAAAAAGTCAAGGACTGCCCAGATACCTCCTTTCTTTAGACATCTCTTTGCCTCTCTTACCGTTAGCTCAATCTGTGGAGAGTTCCTTACGCAGAAGGAGGAAAATAGGATGTCTATACTGTTTCCTTTTAGGGGAAAAAACCTGTTGTCTGAGCAAACGTTGTAGGCCCTACTTCCCATCCTTTCCTTTGCCATTTTAAGGAGCTTTAAACTTATGTCGCAGTTAATGAGTTTACACTCGGGAACTTCTTGGAGTAGGAACTCACCTACGTTTCCGGCTCCTGAACAAAAGTCTACTACGACCTCAGGTTCAGGTTTAAGGGCTAGTGCTCCTCTTACCAAGCTCCTTCTCCACCTATTAACGTATAGGGGACTGGAAAGCCTATTTATAACTTTCTCGTAGTAGCTTGCGAAACTTCCGTTGAATATGTCTTTAACTATCATGCCTATACCTCTAACTCGGCGTTGACTACTTCAAGTTCCTCTCCTGATATGAGTTCCAGCTTTAAAGAGCCGCACTTAGGACATTCGGGAAAGAAGACGCTTTCAGTTTGGAATGTATGGTTACAGTCCTTGCACCTATAGGTTATTGGGACTTCTTCAACTACAAGTTCTGTTTCTTTTAGCTTTTGGCTTTGTTCCTTTAGTGCGTTAAAGGCGAAAACAAAAGAGTCAACAACTATTCCCGATAGCTTTCCGATTTTAACTTTTACTTTGACTACTCTCTTTGCCTTTTCCCTCTCTGCCAGTTCTTCTAGGGAATTTAGAAGCCCCATGGCTATTGAGGTTTCATGCATTTAACCTTCCTCCTCAAGGGCTTCCAATACCTCATCCAACGCCTTCCATATCTCCTTAGCCTCTTCCTGGTCTATCTTTTCAATTGCGTTTCCCACGTGGACCATAACGTAATCTCCCTCTTTCACCTCTCCTTCGGGAAGGAGCATTAGGCTAATTGTCCTCCTTACTCCCTTTGCTTCGGCAACTGCCATTGGATAGTTGATTTCAACGATTTTCATCGGAACGCCTACACACATTTAAGCCTCCTTTACTTTCCTTTCCCACCAAATTTCCGGGTTTTCAGGTTTCTCCTTTAATTTTGGCCTTACTCCCCAATCGCTCAATACATTAATTACCATTTTTTCTACTTCAGCCAGTCTCTCTTCAAGTTCGGGAGTTAACTCTGTTCCGGTTTCAACGGACTTTGGAATTATCCCGATTAACTTAATTTCCTTTGGGCAAGTTCCCTTTATCTCGTTTAAAAGTAAAACTTCCTGAAGGCCTAACTGGTGAGGAGAGAGCTTGAGAGGTAATTTATCTATGAAGAAATCCTCTTTGTTGTATACCTTTATTTCTCCAGGCTTTCCTTCAGCTTTAACTACGTCAATAATTAAGAGTTTGTCAAGGTAGTCAATTTCGGGGGAGAGGAAAATCCCTGCAGTTCCTCCATCAATAAGGATAACGTTTTCAGGAAACTCATACTTGGCTTTTAGTATGTAGAGGAGTTTAACTCCGAATCCTTCGTCCTTTAAAAGGACGTTTCCAACTCCCATTAGGCCAATTTTCTCCATCTTTCCTCCAAAATTAATAAAGGGGGAGATAAACTCCCCCTTTAGCTTTCTTTCTTGAGTTGTTTTTAACTTTCTTTCTTGTGGAACTTGTAACCGTCAAAAATTGAAGAGATAAGTCCTTCGGGGTTCTTTATGTCGTTCCAGACTACTATGTAGATGTGAACTAGGGCGAACCAAGCAAAGTACCAGTTGAGGATGTAGTGGATGAACCTTGCCTCCTGCTGTGTTCCAAACATTGCACTTCCAAGGGAGACGAAGAAGTTATTTTCAGGGTAGAGGAGGTAGAGGCCGGTGATGAACTGTATAACTGCAAGGATTAGGGTGAAGAAGTAAGCGGTTCCTGCTAGAGCGTTGTGGCCCAGTCTCTCCTCGTGATGGTCCGTAAGGTAAGCGTAGTAAAGGAGGGTTGAAAAGAGGTTCTTTATATTCCTACCGTTAATCGGTAAAAAGTCCCAAACTCTCTCGTACTTGTTCCCGAAGAACCAGAGGTAGAGCCTTGCTAAGACTGCACATGTAAAGAACATACCAGCCACAAAGTGTATCCACCTCATAATGGCCATTGTGAACTGATGGCTACTTTCAAGCCAAGTATTCGTCCAGGGCCAGTGTATGTAGAGGCCTGTAACTACAAGGGTAAATATTGATAGGGCAAAAGTCCAGTGGAAGAGCCTCAGAAGGATACTCCATACGTATTTCTTCTCGTAAATTGCCATTTTTTCCCTCCTCATTGGCTTTAGGAGGGAGGGGAGCTCCCCTTCCCTCTTAAAGAGCCTTTACTTTAACTATTTCTTCACCTTCAGGGTCGATCATGTGAACCGCACATGCGATACATGGGTCAAATGAGTGAACAGTTCTGAGAACCTCAAGTGGCTTTTCTGGATCGGCAATTGGATTTCCTATCAGTGAAGCTTCATACGGACCGTGCTGTCCTTTGTCGTCCATAGGTGAAGCGTTCCAAGTTGAAGGAACAACAGCCTGATAGTTCTTAATCTTTCCGTTTTCAATGACAATCCAGTGGGATAGAGTTCCCCTTGGAGCTTCGTGAAAGCCGCATCCCTTAACTTCTCCTTTGGGATAGGTTGGTGGGTTATAGATTTCAAGGTCTCCACGGCCAATGTTGTCAACAAGTTGCTCCCACTGTTTGAGGGCAAGGTCTGAAAGAACCTGAGCTCTAAGGGCCCTTGCAAGGTGTCTTCCTGGTGTTGATTGAAGGGCGTTGATGTCAACGCCGTCAGAGTTCTCACCAAGGAGTGATAGGACGCTCTTAAGCTGCTCAAGTGCACTATCAACGTACTTCCTTGTAAGCTTGTGTCCGAGGGCGTAGTTTACAAGGACTTGTGCTAGTGGACCAACCTGCATTGGAATGTAGTCGTTCCCTTGTTTAAACCTTGGAGCTTTTGCCCATGAGTATTTGCCTTGAGGATCGACGTAGCCCCCTGGCATGTCTGTGTACTCTGGAACTGTCTCCTCATCCCATGGATGTCTCGTCCAGCTACCTCTGTACCAGGAGTGAGTAATGTTCTCAGCAACGTTATCTATGAAGTACCTGTCGTTAAAGCTCTTAATCGGTTTAACTGTTGAAAGGTCTCCTCCTATTATAGTTCCACCGTAGATGTCAAAGGTCTCTCCCTTTGTGTCCTGTGGGAGGTCAGGAACTGCAAGGTAGTTATCAACACCCCTACCGTACTTGAGCCACTCTTTGTAGAAGGCGGCTATTGCGATAACGTCTGGTACGTAACAGTTGTGAACGAAGTCCCTAACTTCCTCAAGGAGTTGCTTGATGTAGTAGAGTCTTTCCATGTTGAGGGTTGCTTCGTTGTCAGGGTTAATTGCAGTTGAAACGCCACCTACTGCAAGGTTTTGGATGTGTGGGTTCTTTCCACCGAGGATTGCAATGGCTTGGTCTGCCTTCCTTTGGTAATCAAGGGCTTGGAGGTAGTGGGTTACGGCAATTAGGTTAACTTCTGGTGGTAGTTTCATTGCTGGGTGGCCCCAGTAACCGTTAGCAAACGGGCCAAGCTGACCACTCTTTACGAACTTCTTGAGTTTATCCTGAACAGCCTTAAATACTGCTGCACCGTTTAACTTCCAGTTTTGATAGCTTTCAGCAATCTTTGCAGCCTTGTGTGGGTCTGCCTTTAAAGCTGAAACAACGTCAACCCAGTCAAGGGCTGAAAGGTGGTAGAAGTGAACGATGTGGTCGTGGAGGGCGTGGGCTGCGATGATGATGTTTCTAACCATCTGAGCGTTGTAGGGGACTTCAAGTTGTAGTGCGTTCTCCACAGACCTAACGGAAGCTATGGCGTGGACTGTTGTACAAACTCCACAGATCCTCTGTGCAAACATCCACGCGTCGTCTGGGTCCCTTCCTTGAAGGATAACTTCAATACCCCTCCACATCTGAGCGGAAGAGTAAGCGTCTTTTATAAAACCATTTTCTGGAACGACCTCTATCCTTAAATGACCCTCAATTCTCGTAATTGGGTCAACTACTACTCTGTTTGCCATCTTTTACCTCCCCACCGTGGGTTTAGTTATTACTCTTCAGACTTTGATCCGGTTGCTAGTCTTTTTGCTATTCCTACGCCGGCATGGATAGCTACTGCTGCGGCAGTTACGCCGAGAGCAGCCTTACCAATTTGTGTTGCACTTGTTTGGATACCTTTTCCACCAGGAATCTTAACGTTTGGAAGCCTCTTATGGAACGGAGTCATTGTATCCCAGAAGTTTGGCTCTGTACATCCGTAACATCCGTTTCCAACAGATACAGGCCATACTTCAACGTCGTTAAACCTAATTACTGGACAGTTGGAGTAAGTTTCTGGACCCTTACAGCCGACCTTGTAGAGACAGAATCCGAGCCTGTGACCAACGTCTCCAAACCTTTCTGCAAACCTTCCTTCGTCAAAGTGAGGCCTTCTTTCGCAGTGGTCGTGAACTTTCCTTCCGTAGGCAAACAGAGGCCTTCCAAACTTATCTGTTGGCGGAAGTTTCTTAAACGTTAAGAAGTAGAGAACCGTTGAAAGGAAGTTGTGTGGGTTTGGAGGACATCCAGGTACGTTAATTATAGGTTTATCCTTAATAATTTCGGAAACTCCAACGGCCCCTGTTGGGTTCGGCTTTGCAGCCTGAACTCCACCGTAAGCAGCACAGGTTCCGATTGCGATGATTGCCAGTGCCTTTTCAGAAGCTTTCTTGAGAATCTCTACTGCCGTTTTTCCTGCGATTTTACAGTAAATTCCTCCGTCCTTAAGGGGAATTCCTCCTTCAACCACTAGGACATAATTACCCCTTTCAATTGCCTTTTCTAGGTTTTCCTCCATCTGCTTTCCTGCAGCAGCTGCAAGGGTTTCGTGGTAGTCAAGTGAGATAAGGTCAAGGATGAGAGTCGCTAAGTCTGGGTGGGATGCTCTTAAGAGGGATTCTGAGCAGCCGGTACACTCCTGAAAATGAAGCCAAACAACGCTAGGCCTTTTCGGGTCTGAGGCAGCTTCAGCTACCTTAGGAACCATTTCCATAGGTAAACCCATAGCTGCGGTAGCTATTGCACAGGCTCTCAGGAACCCTCTACGGGAGATCGTTTTGGGAATTCCCCCCAGGAAAAGACTTCTATTCATGGTGCCCTCCTCGTAAAGTGGGTTCTTGTCTTTTTCATTAAATCATTTTAGACCAGCTTTAATCGAAAGTCAACATTATGCTAATTTTCTATTTTTAGAAGATAGTCAATTAATTGACAAACCAAATAATATAAAAATTTCCTTATATTTGAGGCTTTACTCCAAATTTTGCGTTTACCTAAGCTTTGCTTTTTAGCTAAATAAGATCTCCATAATTTCCTTAACGATTTCGTTGTTTACTCTATAGAGTACCTTCGTTCCCTCCTTTCTGAAGGTTAAAAGTCCTACTTCCTTCATGAGACCAACGTGTTGGGACGCTTTTGGCTGCGAAATTCCCAAAGTTTCAACGATGTCTTTGACGCACATTTCTCCGTTGAGTGTTAGGAGAACTATTGCCAGCCTCTCAGGATGACCGAGAACTTTTAAAAGTTCGGCCTTCTCTAGAAGTTCCCTTTCAGATACTTCCTCGTAAGTAATCATTAGAACACCTCCTCTTCAAAGTTTCCTTCAATGCTGTTCCAGGCTCTGTAGAACTTCCTCAGTTTGTTATCGCTCCACTTTGGAGTAGGTAAGCCAAGTTCTACCCTTTCAAGGATGTCATTTACGTTAAGAAGGCTCTTATCCCTGAGGAGCGATACGAGTTCTTCTGTTTCTTCCTTTTCTGATATTCTCAGTTTAAGGTCTGCAGGGGCAATTTTTTGAACTTGGGCTATTGTGTACCAACCTCTTTCACTTCTAACTATGAAAAGGCCTTCGTTTGGCTCTTTTTTAGGAACGTACGTTATGTCCGTTCCCTTTGCTCCCATGTTTAGACAGTAACGACATGCAGTAAGGATGTACTTATGGTGGACATTAACAGGAACAATAATTTCCCTATTGCTTTCAAGCTGGTAAACGAGGTTTGCCCTGTCGTAGAAAAACCTTTTGACTTTTTCCTTTTTTCCTGTTAAGTGAATTGCCTCTAGCTGTCGGGAGTTTTCAGTTAGAGCTCCTGTGCAGAGGAGCCCTACTTTCAGAGCTACCGCAGTTTTTGTCCAGTTACTGCCTATTCCAAAGTACTGGGTTTTGTTAAGTTCATCAAAAACGCAAGGAGGAGCAAATACGACAAGTTTGTTTAACCTGTACTTCTGAAGGGCCCTTTTTAAAAGGGTATTTATTCCAAAGTAGCTATTTAAAGGATTTACCTTCACTTGGTTGGCCTTCAGAAAGAGGGAAGGGGTAGCTTTACCCTTTTTCTCACTACAGGTTAAAACCCCATCAATTAAGCCGTTCTCAAGCATCAGTTTAAATAAGGTTTCTACCGGATTTCCCCGTTGACTCTTCACGAGGAAGACTTTCTTGTAGCTTCCTATTAAGAACTTCTCATTAAGGCTGAGCAACTTTACCTCTCTTAAGTATAAGTAGGTTGTGGATAAGGTTTAAAGCTCTGTGGACAGCTTGCAAGGCAAGAGCCACAGTGAACACAAATTGATGGATTAAAAGAAGGTTTGGCACACTCTATTTTAAAGGAGATTGCCCTCGTTGGACACGCTGCTGAGCACGTTCCGCATCCTACGCACAACCCCTTATTAACTACTTCTGCTATTACGTCAAATCCGGAGGCCTTTTTTGATAGGGCCATAATTTCAAAAGGTTGAAGGAAGTCATCGTTAAGCTCAAGGAGAGCAAGGAGGAAGTTGTAAAGGAGTGAGGAGTTTGGGGGACACCCAGGAATTGCGTATTTAACCTTTCCTTTTAGGAGTTCTACTTCAGTTATAGGAACAAAGGACTGATGTTGAGGTTGAGGAGGTTGGTTCCCACATGAAAACCTTCTAACTCCACCAAATGAAGAACACCCTCCTATTGCAACTATTATTTTGCTCTTTTCAGAGAGCTCCCTAATTAGGTTCAGATGGTGCTGCTCTTCAAGACAAAGTGCTCCTTCAACGAAGGCAACGTCAAGGTAAGGAATTTCCTTCTGGCGGGTAAGCATGTTGGAGTAGACGAGCTTAACGGTATCAAGTATTTCAACTGCGGCTTCAAACATGTCTAAGAATGCTACCTGACATCCAGAACAACTGGAGAGGTGAAAGAAACCGATGCTGAGCTTAGGTTCTTCTTCGTTTAGAATTTTATCCTTAAAAAACATCTAAATTCTCCCCTATTCAGTGAGAGGCACAGACGATGCACGGGTCGTAAGCCCTAACTATGAACTCGGCCCAGCTTGCCCTTTCTCCCTTTAAAGCCCTGCTAACTGCAAATAGGTTTATCTCAGTAGGTACTACAATTTTATAATATAATATTCTTCCTCGTTTATCAATTTTAACTGCATGAACGTTAGTTCCCCTTGGGGCTTCATGGACGCCTATTCCTAGAGTTTCCCCGTCTCCCGTAGGTGATTCTCTGTTCCAGAGCTCCCCATTAAACCTCTTCTCTTCCAGTATTTCTTTTATCCTCTTAAGGGCTTCTAGGTTCTCTTTTGCCCTTAGAATGTGAAGCTCCTTAACTCCCCCTTTCGGTTTATACCCGTCAAAAAGAACCTTTCTTGCCCTCGGTCCAGTCTCTACCGGCTTTCCCTTGTAAAGGGGAAAGAGGTTGGAAGCTCTCGTCTTTAGTTCTTCTGGCAAAATTTCCTGAGGCGTTAGAAAAGAAAAGTCGTCAATTTCAATCTTGCCGGAGTAAAACTTATCAGTTGCAAGGAAGTCAAGGTCGTGTTTCCCTAAGTCTTCCGGAAGACCTTCTCTTTTCCACATTTGGTTTATCGCTTCTTCAAATTCCCTATACAGGGATTGGAGCTCCTTAAAAACCTCATCAATCTGTGAAAGTATTCTTTCCCTTACGATTTCCTCTAGCGGTTCAGATATTCCTCCAACAACCACGTTTGGAGAGTGGATAATCTCTCCACCTATACTCTCAAGTACTTCCCCTATAAACCTTCTAACCCTTTGGACTTTACGTATAAAGTCAAGCTGCAGTATTTTCTCCGGAAATAGATCCTCAGATATGATTATCTGGTGGAGAAGGTTGTTGTACACCCTAACTGCCAAACCTAAGACTTCCCTCAGCTCTTCTGCCTCGGGGGGAACTTCTATTCCACAGGCTTCCTCTATTGCCCTTGAAGAGGCTATTGAGTGGGTAATTTGACACAGTCCACATATCCTGCTCGTTATTATTGGAGCCGATTTTGCATCTTTTCCAATGAGGAGGGTTTCAAACCCCCTCACCGGAACGAGGGCGTAGTAAAGCCCTTCTTCAATAACTCCTTCTTCAACTTTTAAGAAGAGCCCAGAGTGTCCTTCGGTTAGAGGTATTCCTTCAATTTTAACTACCTTTTTCAACCAGTCCTCCGTAAACTGCTTGACCTAAAGATAAACCTCCATCGTTTGGAGGAACCAGTTGGTGAGTTAAGACTTTAAAACCTTCACCTTTAAGGGTTTCTGAGAGGGTTTCCGTTAAGAGCCTGTTCTGGAAGACTCCACCTGAAAGGGCTACCCTTTCTATCCCATACTTTTCCCTGAGCTCTTTCACTCCTTCTACCGAGGCTTTAACCACCCAGTTGTGAAACATTCTCGCTATGTCCTCAGCGGGAACTCCCTTTTCTTTTAACCTAACAACTTCCCTAACCATCTCTCTCCAGTCAATTTTGTCCCCTTCAACCTTCACGGGCAAGCTCTCTTTAGTTGAACTTTTAAGGGCGACCTCCTCTAGGATAATTGCTCCTTGGGCTTGGTAAGAGACCTTCTCCTTAAGACCCAAAATTGCCGAAATTCCGTCAAAGAGCCTTCCCATACTTGATGTAATTGGAGAGTTTACTCCTCTTTCAACCATTTGGGATACGAAGTTTACCTCTTTTCTTTCTCCTAAAACTTCGCTTGGCTCTAACCCTGACAGCTTGAGAAGTGATACTGCCGTTCTATAAGGTTCCTTAACTGCTCTCTCCCCACCGGGAAGGGGAAAGGGAAGGAGGGAGAGCTCCCTCTTAAACTCCGTGTAGGAGGCAATCAGAAACTCTCCTCCCCAAATGGTTCCGTCGGGACCGTAACCTGTCCCGTCAAAGGTCAGAGCGATAACTTTCTCATCAACTCCTAATCCGTTCTCTGCCATGACGGATACTGCGTGGGCGTGGTGGTGGTAAACCTGTACCAACTTCCTTCCAAACTCCTCCTTTCCCCACTTGGTTGTAAAGTAGCCGGGATGGTAATCACAGACTACGACTTCAGGCTCAACCTCTAAGAGTTTAGTAAGGTCCCTAACCGTTTCCTTTAGGAACTCCTCTGCCTTAAGGTTGTCAACGTCACCTATGTGCTGGGATAGATATACCCTGTTCTCCCTTCCCAGAGCTACTGTAACTTTCATGTGGGGGCCAAGGGCTAAAACACTCCTTTTAAGGTTAAAGGGAAGGAGAATGGGAAGAGGAGCAAATCCCCTAGAACGCCTTATTGGAACAATTTTACCTCCCATGACCCTTACAACGGAATCGTCACACCTTCTGGCAATTTCCCTGTTGTGGAGGAGGGCTCCATCAACGAGTCTTCCAACTTCCCTTAAAACCTCTTCGTTGTCCTTCATAATTGGTTCGTCTGTTAGGTTACAGCTGGTTGCTACTATTGGCTTTCCTACTTCCCTTAGGAGTATGTGGTGAAGAGGAGTGTAGGGCAGGAAGGCTCCAACAGTCTGGGTATCTGGAGAAACCTCTTTAGGGAGTTTTCCCTTACTCTTTAGAATGACTATTGGAGCTTCAACTCTCCTTAATGCAACTTTCTCAAGTGGGGAAACTTGGGCAAACTCCTTAACCTGTTCAATGTCTTTAAACATGACCGCAAAGGGTTTCTCTTCCCTCCTCTTCCTGAGGCGCAGTTCCCTTAAGGCTTCTTCGTTTGTCGCATCGCAGACAAGGTGAAAACCACCAAGTCCTTTTATGGCAACTATCTTTCCTTCCCTAATCCACTGGGCAACGCCTTTTATTGCCTCTTCCCTTTCGGCAACTCTCTTCCCTTGGCTATCAATAAGCCAAACGTGGGGACCGCAGACTGGACAAGCGTTTGGTTGGGCGTGAAACCTCCTGTTTAAAGGGTCATTGTACTCCCTTTCACACTCTGGGCACATTTTAAAGTCTTTCATAGTTGTGTTTTCCCTATCGTAGGGAAGTGAGAGGATTATTGTGTACCTTGGTCCGCAGTTGGTGCAGTTTATGAAAGGGTAGAGGTACCTTCGGTCTTTAGGGTCAAAGAGCTCCCTCAAACAGTCGTTACAGGTTGCAAGGTCTGGGAGAATAGAGACCTTTACTTCTCCTCCTTTCTGGCTCTTCTTAATTTCAAACTCTCTGTACCCTACCTCTTCAAGAAACTGGGAGCTTATGCTGTAAATTGCTGCCGCTGGAGGTTTTTCCTCCTGAAGTCTCCCTAAAAATTCAATTAGTTTCTCCTTACTTCCCTCTACTTCAATCGTTACTCCAAGTTCGTTATTCAGAACGAAACCCTTTAGATTCAGTTCTCTTGCAAGCCTGTAGACGAAGGGTCTAAAACCTACCCCTTGAACAACTCCCGTTACATTTACCTTTAAACGCATCTCTTTCCCTTCCTTTATAATTTGGCTTAAAACTTCTAACTGTTACGGGGTTTAAGTTATGAAGGAGCTGATTAAAGAGAAAGTTAAAGAAGTTGTATCTGAAATATACGGTGATGACGCTCTGGAAATCCTTGAGAGGGCTTCATTTGAAAAGCCAAAGAGGAAGGAGTTTGGGGACCTTGCTACTAACGTTGCTTTCCTCCTCTCAAAGGTCGTTAAACAGAGTCCAAGGGCAATTGCTGAGGAAGTGGTTAGGAAACTTTCAAAGTTTCCAGAGTTTGAAAAGGTTGAAGTTGCAGGGGCTGGATTTATTAACTTCACATTTAGCCAGGAGCTCTTTTCACAGATACTTAAGGAGGTCGTAGAGGAGGATTTTTACACTACCAATATAGGTAAGGGAGAAAGGGTTCTCCTTGAGTACGTTTCTGCAAATCCTACAGGACCTTTACACGTAGGGCACGGTAGGGGTGCCGTTGTCGGTGATGTCCTTTCGCGGATTATGAAGTTGTCTGGATTTGAGGTTGAGAGGGAATTTTACATAAACGATGCTGGAAGGCAGATTTACCTCCTTGGCCTTTCAATCTACCTAAGGGCAAAGGAGTTAAAGGGTGAGGAAGTTGAGTTCCCAGAGGATGCGTACAGGGGCGAGTACATCCTTGAGGTTGCAAGGGAGCTCTTAAAATTAAGGCCAGATTTCTTAGAGCTCCCCCAGGAAGAGGCAATAAAGGTTGCCTCAGAGTTTGGTAAAGAGTTCCTCCTTAAGAAAATCCAAGAAGACCTTAAAGAGCTGAAGGTTGAGTTTGATAACTGGTTTAGCGAAAAGAGTCTCTACGAGAAGGGAGAGGTCGAGGAAGTTTTGAGAATTTTAGAGGAGAAGGGTCTGATTTACGAGAAGGAGGGAGCTTTCTGGCTTAAAACGACCCTGTTTGGAGACGATAAAGATAGGGTAGTTAGGCGTTCAAACGGTGAGTTTACCTACTTTGCCTCAGATATAGCTTACCACTGGGATAAAATTAAAAGGGGTTACGATAGGGCTATAGATATCTGGGGGGCCGACCATCACGGTTATATTCCCAGGGTTAAGGCTGCAATTGAGGCCCTCGGTAAAGATCCAGACTGGCTTGAAGTTATCTTGATACAGCTTGTTAAACTCTTTAAGGGTGGCAAAGAAGTAAAGATGTCAAAGAGGAAGGGGGATTTTGTTACCCTTAAGTGGCTTATGGATGAGGTTGGAGTTGATGCAGTTCGCTTCTTCTTCCTACTTAAGAGGCACGATACTCCCTTAGACTTTGATATTGACCTTGCACTGTCAACTAAGAGCGAAAACCCTGTTTACTACGTTCAGTATGCCCATGCTAGACTCTGTAGCGTTCTTGATAAGGCAAAGGAAGAAGGATTTAAACCATCTTCTACTAACCTTAACCTCCTCTCCTCAGAGGAGGAGAGGGAGCTTATCTCAATGTGTTACCTCTTAAGGTATGAACTTCAGGCGGCTGCACTGAAGAGGGAACCTCATAGGTTAACGTACTACCTCATTGATCTAGCCTCAACCCTCCACAGGTTCTACAACAAGCATAGAGTTGTAAATAGGGAGGATAGGGAACTTACTGAAGCGAGGTTATACTTAGTTGAGGGGGTAAGGAGGACGATTGAAATTGGTCTTGGGATACTAAACGTTAAAGCACCGAGGAGGATGTGATGGAGAGGGATAGGAAACTGGTGATTTTAGTTTCTTTGGCTACCGTTGTTATTTTTGTTTTTTCCTACGCCGTTGGCTACTTTGTTGGAAAGCAGGCTGGTATAAAGGAGGAGAGGGCAAAGTGCGAGTTGGAGAAGAAACAGATAGTTAAAACATTTGCCCGTATAGCTCCCGTTTCAAGACCCCAGCCTCAAATAGAGGAAAAAATAGTGGCTCCTAAAGAGCAAGAACAGGTGGAGGAGAAGGAGAAGAGTGAGGAAAGTGAGAAAGTTGTTAAAGAGGAGGAACCAGTTGCTACTCCTTCCCAAACTAATCAAACAGAGGAGAGTGTAGGAGAAGTAGAGGAAAAGGAGAGTTCCTCTAAACCTCAAGGAACAGGGACCTTAAAGGCTGAGTCGTCCACTGGTACTTTTGAAAAGGCAGAAAAGCTTTACTACCTTCAGGTTGGTGTCTTTAAGAACAGAGCAAATGCAGTAAGGCTTGCAAGTGAGTTAAAGAGTAAGGGATTCAATGCAAAAACTGAATTTTTAGGTGATTACGCAAGAGTTATCGTCGGCTATTTTAAGAGCTGGCAAGAGGCAAATGCCGTTAGGAAGGAGCTCTTAAACTCAGGTTACAAAAGCATACTCAAGTGGAGGAAGGATTGATAGACACCCACGCACACATACACTTTCCTCAGTTTGATGAGGACAGGGAAGAGGTAATTAAGGAGTGTGAAGAAAAGCTTGATGCTGTTATAACGGTTGGATGCGACCTTGAGGATAGCAAAAAGGCCATAGAGGTTGCCGGTCAAGGGAGGAATATTTATGCCTCTGTAGGTATTCATCCTCACGAGGCAAAGAACTACTCAGAGAAAGACTATGAAAGGTTGGTTGAGATTGTAAGGAGCTCTTCTAAGGTAGTTGCCCTCGGTGAGATGGGACTTGACTTCTATAGAAACATCTCTCCCAAGGAGAAGCAGTACGAAATCTTTAAGATGCAGGTTGAGGCAGCTAGGGAGCTAGACTTGCCCGTTATAATCCACACCAGAAATGCTGCTAAGGAGATGGCCGAATTTATTAAAAAGGAATTCAAAGGGGAATTAAAAGGAGTTATTCACTGCTTTAGCGGTGAAAAAGTTCTCCTTGAAGCAGCTCTTGATGAGGGACTCTACATCTCCTACGCCGGTCCCGTTACCTATCCTAGGAACGAAGAGTTGAGGGAAACTTTGAGGTACGTTCCCTCTTCAAGACTTTTAGTTGAAACCGATTCACCTTACCTTGCACCTCAGCCGGTAAGGGGCAGGAGAAATAAACCAACCTACGTTGCTTATACAGCAAAGGTCATTTCTGAATATTTGAACCTCTCTTTCAGCGATATCGACAGGATAACTACCGTTAATGCTAAGAGGCTGTTTGGTATCCCTTTAACTGATGAGGAGAAGAGGGAGAGGCTTGTATATAAGGTAGGTAATCGGCTCTATATAAACCTTAGTACAAGATGTCCTTGTTCGTGTAAGTTCTGTTTTAGGGGAGTTGAGGATTACATACTTGGCTATAACTTAAACCTCAAAAGGGAGCCCATAGCTGAAGAGTACATGTACAGGATTAAGAATCCAAAAGTTTACGATGAGATAGTCTTTTGCGGTTACGGTGAACCCTTTGAAAGGTTTGATGACTTAACGAAAATAGCAAAGTGGATTAAAAAGTTCTCAAAGGATACTCCCATAAGGGTTGATACCTGCGGTCTTGGTTACCTCATAACTGGTAGGGAGGATTTACTAGATCACCTAAAAGGCCTTGTGGATTCTTTTAGCGTTAGCGTTAACGCTTCAAGTCCTGAAGAGTACTATAAAGTAGTAAGGCCATCCTTTGGAAAAGGAAGTTGGGAGAGTCTACTGAAGTTTATTAAAGATGCGGTCAGTAAAGGTTTTAAAGTTACAATTACGGCTGTTGATTATCCCGGTTTTAATAAAGACGACTTTGAGAAATTGGCAGAGACTCTGGGAGTTCCCTATAGAATAAGACCATATAAGAGGTTTAGGAATTGGCAAAGTTAGTAAGGTTTGCAGTCTCTATTGATGAGAAGCTATTTACTAAGTTTGAAGAACTTATAGAGAAGAGAGGTTACGTTAGCCGTTCTGAAGCTGTTAGGGACTTAATAAGAGCAGCTCTCATAGAGGAGGACTTGAAGGAGGATAAATTTGCCTTCGGAACAATTACTTTAGTTTACGACCATCATCAAAAGGAGCTTACCGAAAGGATTACAGATATTGAGCACAGTTACTTGAATAACATAATTTCAACGATGCACATCCACATAGACCACCACCACTGTCTTGAGGTAATAGCTGTAAAGGGGAAAGTTGGTGAGTTAAAGGAACTTTCTGATAGGCTTTTGACTCTTAAAGGAGTAAAGCACGGGAAGTTGGTATTTACCGGTATTGAGCCCTAAATTTTCTGGCCAAACAGATATAGGAGGTTAGAGGATGGCTGGACACTCCAAGTGGGCGAACATTCGTCATAGAAAGGCCGCTCAGGATGCCAAGAGGGGAAAGATATACACAAAGCTTGCCCGTGAGATTACTGTCGCTGCCAGAGAAGGGGGAGGAGATCCTGAGAAAAACCCCCGTTTAAGGGCAGCAATAGAGAAAGCCCGTAAGTTCAATATGCCAAAGGAGAATATTGAAAGGGCTATAAAGAGAGGAACTGGAGAGCTTAAGGGAGAGACTTACGAGGAGGTTACTTACGAAGGATACGGTCCAGGTGGAGTTGCGATAATTGTTAAGTGTCTTACCGACAACAGGAACAGGACCGCTTCAGAGGTAAGGCACGTCTTTTCAAAACATGGTGGAAACTTAGGAACTTCCGGTTGCGTTTCTTACCTTTTTGAAAGGAAAGGAGTAATTACTGTTTCGGCAGAGAAGTTTGACGAAGAGACTGTTATGATGGCTGCCATTGATGCTGGAGCTGAAGATGTAGTTAACGAAGATGGACGTTTTGTAATCTACACAGATCCTAGTGACCTTGAAGCTGTAAGGAAGGGACTAATTGATGCTGGGATAGAGATTGAAGAGGCTAAACTTGACTTGATTCCTACGACAACGACGAGGGTTGAAGGGGAAAACGCCCAAAAGGTACTTAAACTCCTCATGGCCCTTGAAGAGCTTGATGACGTTCAAGAGGTCTATTCAAACTTTGATATGCCTGAAGAGGTTATGAATAATGCGTAAACTCCTCCCCCTTCTCCTTCTCTTTACGTTTTCTTCGTCTTACGGGGAGGACTTAAAAGGCTTTGTTTTATCGGAGTCAACTGAGCTTTTAATGTGCTTTTCGGGGAAGAGGGAGTGCTCTTCCCTCCTCAATATTCCATGGGATGAGCCCTACTTTCAGTTTTGGAGGTCGTACTACGAAAATAAGTGGAACAGGTTAAAGCTCTTTTCCCAGGTTGATAATTTTAAGGTTTACTATCCAATTGTTAAGAGGATACTAAGAGAAGAGGGATTGCCCGAAGACCTTGCCCTATTAGCAGTTATAGAGAGCAATGGAAAACCTTGGGCAGTTTCAAAGGCTGGAGCTGCCGGTTTGTGGCAGCTCATGCCTGGAACTGCAAGGAGGCTTGGCCTTAAAGTTAGCTGGTTCATTGATGAAAGGTTTGACGTTGAGAAGTCAACAAGGGCTGCTGCAAAGTACTTGAAGGAACTCTACGAAGAGTTTGGCAGATGGGACCTTGCCATTGCTGCCTATAATGCAGGTCCTGGGAGGATAAAGGAGAGGTTAAAGAAACTAGGAGCAGATGAGTTTTGGGATTTAACAAAACTTCCGGATGAGACTTTAAACTACGTTCCAAAGTTTTATGCAGTTCTCTCTTTGATCCACGAGAAAGGCTTTTTAAATAGGCCTACTAAGGAAAGGTTGATAAAAATAAAAGTTGCTTCAAGGACGAGTTTATACAGGATTTCACGTAAGCTCGGAGTTCCCTTTAGAGAACTCTACAGGTTTAACAGACAGTTTAAGAGAAAAGTTGTACCTTCAGGTTACTACGTCTATGTTCCTGAGAGGAAAGTTGGTAATTTTGCAGTTTTAAAGTACTATAAAGATAAGAAAATTTTCCTCTATTCACCTAGAAGATCTGAAAGGATTACTAAGATTGCAAGGACCTTTGGAGTTTCCCCTTCATTAATAAGGAAACTGAACGGACTTAGGCGTAACGTGGTTTATAGAGGAGAGGCAATAATAATAGTTAAGGCGGAAAAGGGAGAGATAAACAGTAATGGATAGGGTGAAAGAGAGCGATACGGTAATCCTTTTTGATCCGGAAAAGGGAAAGAAGTACTTCCTTAACCTTTCCCTTACTAAGGGAGAGTTTAATACTGAAAAGGGAAAATTAGAACTCTCAACTCTTGTAGGCCTTCCTTACGGCTCAACCGTTAAGACACATAAAGGGTTTGAGTATGTACTCCTTCCCTGTTCCCTCTACGAGTTTATTATGTATAAACTTAACCGTTTGACCCAGATAGTTTACCCAAAGGACGCAGCTTTCATTCTCCTAAGGCTTGATGTAAAGCCTGGAGACCTGGTTGTTGAGAGCGGAATTGGAAGTGGAGCTCTAACAGCAGTATTTGCCCAGGCGGTTGGACCAAACGGTAAAGTTGTAAGTTACGAAAAGAGGGAGGAGTTCATAAAGAATGCCCTTTCAAACCTGAGGAAGTTGGGCCTAGATGGGAGAGTTGAAGTTAAGCACAGGGATGCTGGAGAGGGGTTTGACGAAAAGGACGCAGATGCAGTCTTCCTTGACCTAAGGGAACCCTGGCTTTACATTGATAAGGCTTATCAAGCTTTAAAGACTGGAAGGTTTTTAGGAATTTTAGTTCCAACTGCCAATCAGGTTATTGAAACTCTTAAAAAACTGAAGGAACTACCTTTTATGGACGTTGAGGTTTGCGAGATCCTTCTCAGGAAGTATAAGACTGTTCCTGAACGTTTTAGACCTGAAGATAGAATGCCTGCCCATACAGCCTACTTGATCTTTGCAAGGAAACTTCCTGAGGGGGTAAAGGTAGAGTGGTAGGAGTGGAGATCCTTCAGAAAGCAGGAGTTGTTGGGTACGTAATTTTATTCCTTTCCGTTATTTCAGTGGCAATAATAATTGAAAAGTTTCTGGTTCTAAGGTTAAGTAAGCTCCTTCCTAAAGAGGACTTAAGGCTTATCGTTGAGTTCCTGAGTCAGGGGAACATTCCAGATGCCGTTGAGCTCTGTAAGAAGAGGAGGAGCTTTTTAACAGAGGTTATCTATGAAGCAATTAAGAATATGGGGATTCCTACTAGGGAAAACTTCTTAAGTTCCTTTGAGGTAAGCGCAAAGAGGAAGTTAAGTGAGCTTGAAAGGGGGTTAACTCTCCTTGCAACGATTGCTGCCGTTTCTCCACTCCTTGGACTTCTAGGAACTGTTATAGGGATGGTAAAGATCTTTGGAGTTCTGAACGCTGGAGGAGGAGCAATAGGTAACCCTCAAGAGCTCTCCGCCGGCGTTGCTCAGGCCCTCTTAACAACGATTTTTGGCCTCGTTGTTGCAATTCCTGCAATAGTTATGTACAACATCTTTCAGAGGAAACTTGATAAGATTGCCACCGAGCTTGAGAGTGCAGGGATCTTAATTGCCAATAACTTTAAAGGTTTGAAGAAATAAGTAATGCTGAGAGTTGCCACTTGGAACGTAAATTCAATCAGGGTTAGGCGAGATCTGGTAATCAACTGGATTAAGTCTAAGGGAATAAACTGTGCAGGGTTTCAGGAAGTAAAAGTAGAGCCTTCACTTTACCCTTTCCGTTCCTTCAAAAAGGTAGGTTACGGCTGTTACGTCCACTCTCAAAAGGCTTACAACGGAGTTGCAGTCTGTACAGATATTGAACCTAAAGAGGTTATAAAGGGCTGGCCGGATGGAGAAGAGGATGAGAAGAGGATAATAACCGTTAAGTTTCCAAACTTCTCCCTGGTTAACGTTTACGTTCCAAGGGGTGGAGTTAAGGGAACTGAGAGGCACGCTTACAAGATCTACTTCCTTACGAAGTTAAAGCTCTTCCTGGAAGAGAACTTCTCTCCGGAGGATTTACTGATAGTTTTAGGGGACTTTAACGTAGCTTTGACTGAAATTGACGTTTACGACCCGGAAATCTGGAGAGGAAGAGTAGGTTTTATGGAAGATGAGAGAGAAGCCTTAAAGGAGCTCCTATCTTTCGGGCTCTACAACCTATTTAGGAATTTCCATCCTGACGAGAAAAAGTATACCTGGTGGGACATAGAGACTGGGACTTTTAGCAGGAATCAGGGCTTAAGAATTGACTATATTTTCGTGACAAAGCCTCTCCTTGAAAGGGCAGTTGAGTGTGACATTGATGTTGAACCAAGGAAGAGAAAGGGTAAAATCCTACCCTCAGACCACGCTCCAGTTTATGCTACATTTGATTTAAAGGGAGGTAGATGATGGAAGAGCTAAAGAGGATGATTGAGGAGGCCTGGGAAAACAGGGAGCTCTTAAAGGATGAGAAGTATAAAGAAGCTGTTAGAGAAGTAGTTGATCTTTTAGACAAAGGAAAGGTTAGAGTAGCTGAGAGGATTAGTGTTGGAAACTGGAAAGTTAACGACTGGGTTAAGAAGGCCATTCTCCTCTTTTTCCCAATAAGCGATATGAAAGTAATGGAAGTTGGTCCCTTTGAGTACTACGATAAGATTCCACTGAAGAAGGAATGGGAAAAGTTGGGAGTTAGAGTAGTTCCTCCTGCGACAGCTAGGTACGGCTCTTACATTGAACCTGGAGCGATTTTAATGCCTTCCTACGTTAACATCGGTGCGTACGTTGGTTCTGGAACTATGGTTGATACCTGGGCCACGGTTGGCTCATGTGCTCAGATAGGGAAGAACGTTCACCTTTCCGGAGGAGTTGGAATTGGCGGTGTCCTTGAACCTCCAAATGCAAGGCCTGTAATTATTGAGGATAACTGTTTCATAGGTTCAAGGTGCATAATTGTTGAAGGTGCTGTAATTGAAGAGGAGGCAGTTTTAGGGGCAGGAGTTGTTATAACAGCTTCAACAAAGATAATAGACGTTACGGGAGATGAACCGGTTGAGTATAATGGAAGGGTCCCTGCAAGGAGCGTTGTAATTCCCGGAACTAGGGTTAAGAAGTTCCCTGCAGGAGAGTATCAAATCCCATGTGCTCTTATTATTGGAAAGCGTAAAGAGTCAACGGATAAGAAGACTTCACTGAATGAGGTCTTGAGGGAGTTTAACGTTCCTGTTTAAGGAGGAGACTGTGGAGAAGTTCTACGTAACAACTCCAATTTACTACGTTAACGATAAACCGCACCTTGGACACGCCTATACAACTACTGCTGCAGACGTTGTAGCCCGCTTTAACAGATTTCTAGGTAGGGACGTCTTTTTCTTAACTGGAACCGACGAACACGGCCAGAAGATTCAGCAGGCGGCAGAGAAGAGGGGGATGATCCCAAAAGAGTTTGTTGACTTCCTCGTCCCTGTTTTTAAGGAGCTCTGGAAGAAATTAAACATCTCTTATGACCACTTTATCAGAACTACCGATCCTGAACACGTTAAAGCCGTTCAGCACATATTCATGAAGTGCTACGAGAACGGGGATATCTACCTTGGAGAGTACGAAGGTTGGTACTGTATTCCCTGTGAGACCTACTACACTGAAAAGGACTTGATAGATGGGCGTCTATGCCCTATGTGTAAGAGGGAAGTTGTTAGGGTCAAGGAGGAGAGCTACTTCTTTAGGTTAAGTAAGTATCAGGATAGGCTCTTAGAGTTCTACGAAGAGAACCCAGACTTTATTGCTCCTGAGTTTAGGAGGAATGAGGTAGTTAACTTTGTAAAGCAGGGTTTGAAGGACCTTTCAATATCAAGGACGAGCTTTACCTGGGGAATTCCGGTTCCAGTTAACCCTAAACACGTAATTTACGTTTGGTTTGACGCTCTAACGAACTACTTAACGGCTGTTGGCTATCCAGACGATACCGAAAGGTTTAACCGTTACTGGCCGGCAGACCTTCACCTTGTAGGTAAGGATATCCTGCGCTTCCATGCCGTATATTGGCCGGCATTCTTGATGTCGGCAGGCCTTCCGCTTCCTAAGAGGGTTTTTGCCCACGGCTGGTGGACTGTTGAAGGTGAGAAGATGAGTAAGTCAAAGGGGAACGTTGTAGATCCCTTTGATATAATTGAGAAGTTTGGAGTTGACCAAGTTCGTTTCTTCCTATTTAGGGAAGTCTCTTTTGGTCTTGATGGGGATTTCTCCTATGAAAAGCTCGTTGCCAGGATTAACGGAGAGCTTGCCAACGACCTTGGAAACCTGTTTAACAGAACCCTTTCAATGCTCAAGAAGTACAGGAAGAGCGTTATTCCTGAGCCGAAGGGAGATTTTGATGACCTTGACGTTAAGATTAAAAATAAGGCCTCTGCTACTTTAAAGGCAGTTGCTCAGATGATACCGAAGGCTGAACTTTCAAAGGCTTTAGATGAGATATGGCAGTTTGTTGGATTTGTTAACTACTACATAGATAGGAGAGCTCCGTGGACCCTCAATAAGGAGGGAAAGGACCAGGAGCTTGATACGGTTCTTTACAACATGGTTGAATCCTTAAGATTTATAACTGTCTTCCTCTATCCATACATGCCCTCTTCCGCCCAGAGGATGGCCGACCTTCTAAGGCTTGATAGGAAGGTTGAAGATCTGAGGGTTTCAGAGTTTGAAGAGTGGGGTGGAATGGAGCCTGGAAAGGAGGTAGAAAAGGGCGGCATTCTCTTCCCAAGGATTGAGTACGACAAGGATACCGGTGAAGTTCGCATTGCAAAGACGAAGAAGGGTTAACTTGAGGGGCTTTAGCCCCTCCTTTTCATAATTTCAGCTACCAGTTTCAAAATTCCCTCAGCTACTCCTTCCTTACTTCCCCTTATCTCTGTGAAATTACCTTTACTGTTAAGAACAAAAACTTCCGTTTCAGAGCTCCCGAACACTCCTTTCCTTACGTCATTTGCAACTATTAGATCAAGGTTCTTTTTCCTTAACTTCTCCTTTGCGTTCTTAACTAGGTTCCCCGTTTCAGCAGCAAATCCTACTACAACCTGATCTTCTCTTTTCCTCTGACCAATCAGTTTTAGTATATCGGTGGTCCTCTTCAGCCTTAGAACTAGCTCCCCTTCTCCTTTCTTTATCTTCTCATTACTCCTTTTAACGGGGGTGTAGTCTCCAACTGCAGCTGCCGATATGTAAACGTCGGCCTTCTCAAACTCCTTAAGGGCAGCTTCTTTCATCTGCTCAACTGTTTCAACGGTAATTCTCTTTACCCTGTAGGGAACGTCAAGGCATGTTTTCCCGCTTATCAGAGTAACCTCTGCACCCATTGCTGCAGCAACTTTTGCAATGGCGTAGCCCATCTTTCCACTTGAAGGGTTAGAGATGAACCTTACAGGGTCTATATACTCCCTAGTTGGCCCTGCAGTTACTACTACTTTTTTCCCACTTAGAATTTTTGGGTAGAACCAGTACTCTACGGCCTCAACTATCTCCCTAACTTCTGCAAGCCTTCCTCTACCAGTCTCTCCACAAGCAAGGTATCCGCTTTTGGGTTCAACTATTTCCCAACCTAAATCCCTTAATTTCTTCATGTTTTCTTGAGTGACTGGATTTTCGTACATCCTAACGTTCATTGCCGGGGCGACTATGCCTCTTCCAAAACAAAGGGCAAGCTCTGTAACGGATGTATCTGCTATTCCGTAGGCTATCTTTGCTAAAGTATTTGCGGTTGCAGGAGCTATGACTAGGAGTTCACCCCACTGGGCAAGTGAAGTGTGTCTTATTTCGGTTCCACTTTTAGGAATCACTTTATCGTAAACCGGATAACCTGTTAGGGCTTCAAGTGTTAACTTTCCGATGAAGCTCTTTCCCGCCTCGGTAATGGCAGCCTTAACGGTAGCTCCCCTTTTCTGGAGCTCCCTCACCACTTCAATTCCCTTGTAGGCGGCTATACTTCCGGTTATTCCAAGGACTATTTTCTTTCCTTTAACCTTCACTTTTTCCCTCTTCTCCTTCAGACATCGGTTTTAACTTTATCTCCTGCCCAAGGTAGAGGCTGAAACCAAAACTTGTAGTATAGCTGGCTATTACTGCAGCTGTCATTGGAATTACGACGTCTGCATGGGTCATCTCCGTAATCATGACTATTGCTGCAAGGGGAGTTTTGGCTCCTGCAGCAAGGGCCGCTCCCATTCCTGCAAGGGTAAATGTTACTATTTCTTCGGGGAAAAAATGCCCAAAGATATTGCCGACTGCCGCTCCAATCAGGAGGTTGGGAAGAACGAGTCCTCCTGGAATTCCAAAGGCAAGTGTAAAGCTGGTTACTAGTATTACTGCAACAACTATTAAGATATCCACGCCGATGGGAAATACGTTCTGTGCAAGTTTTGAAACTATTCCCATGTGGGCAGGGGCGGATAGGAGATCCGTATCCTTTGTTGTTAGGTAAAGAATCAGCATTACCGGAATTGCAAGGGCCGTTCCAACGACGGGTCTACTTTTCGTATCAAAGAACTTACTTGAGCAGTTACACGTGTGGAAGATGAAAGTGTATACGTAGATTATAAGGCTAATTATAAGTCCCATAACTAATATGTAGGGTATCGTTCTGAGTTCCCATACCGGCTCTTTAGAGAGGTAGATAAAGGTACTTTCCCCTCTAAAGAAGGAAAAAGTTAGATAGCTGATTATTGAGGCAACAATCATCGGGACAAAGGGACGGTAATCAAGGTTGTACATCTCCTCAAGTTCCATTGCAAATATTGAACTTCCTAAAGGAGCTTTAAGGAGAGCTCCTGTAAAGGCTCCTCCCCCTATTAGGCCCAGCAAATTCTTATACTTCCTTCCAATACCGTGAGCTTTCCCCAACCACTCCCCTAGAGCAACGCCGATGAAGAAGGAAGGGCCTTCCCTTCCTGCTATAAAACCTCCAGAAAGTGCTAAAGTTGAGGTAATCAGCTTTAGCAGAACTGTTCTTAGTGGAATGTAGAGTTTCGTCTTTAGGTGCAGTATTGCGTAACCAATTCCCGGACCTCCTACTATCGGGTCAACGGAGAGGGCAAATCCAGTAATTGAAGAGATCAAGAGGGGATAAAGCAGCAGAAGGGGAGGGTTTTGAGTCAGGAGTTTGTTAATTTCAACTATTAAAACGTCCATTAAAGAGGCAATAGCGCCGGTGGTAATCCCCACTGTGAAGGCGAAGGGAATCCACCGGCCGAAGAATATTGAGATTGAGGATAGGTCAAATCGGTATTTAAAGTTTGTCCTTGCGCATCCTTTTATGAAGGAAAGGAGGATGTTCCAATCTTCTTTTTGGGACAACCCCTTAGTATCTCCAGAAAGTTTCCCTTATTCTACCAAAAAGCTTTCTAGCAAGCTCCAAAAGCCTTGCAATTCTCTTTTCAGTCGGAGGATGGGTTGAAAAGAGCTCTGCTATAAAGTCCCCTTTAAGGGGGTTAACTATAAAGAGGTGGCTTGTTGCAGGGTTAACCTCCTGTTTTACAAGTTCAGCGGGTATTCTCCTTGAGTAGTCTTCAAGCTTCTTAAGTGCGCTTGCAAGGGCTTCAGGCTTTCCGGAAATTATTCCTCCAGTCTCATCTGCTTTGTACTCCCTTGCCCTTGAGATGGCCATCTGAATTATGGCTGCAGCAATTGGGGCAAGGATTACCATGAAAATTAGACCTATCGTTTCAAGCCAGCCATTTCCCTCTTCTTCTTCCCTCGTTCCTCCAAACATTAAGAACCACTGGGCCATGTTTGCAAGCATTGTAATTGCACCGGCAATTGTTGCAGCAACTGCCTGAATCAGGGTATCCCTGTTCTTTATGTGGGAAATTTCATGGGCAAGGACTCCTTCAAGTTCATCCCTATCAAGGAGTTCTACTATTTTTGGAGTTACAACAACCACTCCGTGTTCCGGGTTCCTTCCAGTTGCAAAGGCGTTAGGGACGTCCATTGGTGCTATTCCGACTTTCGGTTTTGGAATTCCAGCGTTCTTTGCTAGCTTCTCAACAGTTTCGTGGAGCCAAGGTGCTTCTTCCTGGTCTAAAAGTCTTACTCCGTACATGGATAGGACTATCTTGTCCGAGAAGAACCAGCTTCCGAAGTTCATTAGTGCAGCCATGAAGAGGGCTACAACCATTCCGGCGTTTCCGCCTAGGAGCTTTCCAAACAGCAGTAAGAGTCCCGTTAGGAATCCCAGGAGTATTGCCGTTTTTAAACTGTTCCACATACGTTTCCTCCTTTAAGTTTTTTATGGTGTTAGATTAATAAAATAATATAGGATGTTCTTTAATGTTTGATTAACTTTTCGTAGAACTTCAGAGCTCCGTAAACGGCAAATCCTGCTAAGATTCCGTTAGAGATACTGAAAGTAAAGGGAATTCCAATAAAAGTTATAAATGCCGGGAAGGATTCTGTAAACTTTTCCCATTCAATATTCTTTAGGCTCTGGGCCATGAAGAACCCAACGTAGATGAGAACTGGGGAGGTAGCAAAAGTAGGTACTACCTCAATTAAGGGATAGAGGAAGAGCGAAAGTAGAAAGAGACCTCCAACCGTTATAGCCATTAAGCCGGTCTTTCCCCCTGCAGCTACTCCAGCAGCGCTTTCTACGTAAGTTGTCACCGTTGAAGTTCCAAGGAAAGCTCCTACTGTAGTTCCTGCTGCATCGCACATTAGAGCTCTTTCAACTCTTTTGTCCGTTAATGGTATTCCGAGTCTTGTACACAAGGCTGATAGGGTTCCTGCAGTGTCAAAGACGTCAACAATTAAGAAGGCTAGGACAACAGGAAGAATTGAAACTGAGATTAAGTGTTGAAAGTCAATCTGCATTGCAGCTGTAGGTTTTGGAAGTCCGATGAGATGGCTGGGAAGGTGTGCCTCTCGAAAGGCTATTCCTAGAAACGTTGAAACAATTATTCCAATTAGCAAACTTCCCGGAATTCTTTTATTTACCAGTAAAGCTATGAGGAGGAGGGTAAAGAGAGTTATAAGGGCTTCAGGGGAGGTAACGTTTCCAAGTTTTAGGATAGTTTCCTTTGAACTTTCAATGAGGTTTGCGTTTTTTAATCCGATTAGAGTAATAAATAGACCTATTCCTCCCGATATTCCGTAGGCCATATTCTTTGGAATTAATTTTAAAATCGCTCTCCTTGCTCCAAAGAGAGCTCCAATTATAAATAGGATTCCTTCTATAAACACTGCACCAAGAGCAGTATTCCAGCTTACGCCCATCTGGTCGCAGACCGTATAGGCAAAGTAGGCGTTAAGTCCCATTCCAGGGGCAAGGGCAAAGGGGAGTTTTGCGTAAGCTCCCATTAGAAACGTTGCAAAGGCTGAAGAGACTGCAGTTGCGAAGAGAACTCCATCCTTCGGCATTCCAGCGCTTGAGAGGATTGCCGGGTTAACAACCAGGATGTAGGACATTGTGAGGAAAGTCGTTATTCCTGCCAGGAGTTCTCTCTTCACCTTAACGTCCTTCCAATCTGACTGTAAATCCTCTTTTTAGGAATTTTATAGTAGATTGGCCTTCCGTGGGGGCAGGTTTCTCTGTTTTCACACTGGAGGAACTCCTTAAAGAGCTCTTTAAAGTCCTTCCAGTTTTCTATTCTGTAGCCTGCTTTGAGAGCTCTCTTACAGGCAACGTCTGAGACCGATTCGCTTCCCCTTTCTTCAAGGAAAGAAAAGTCTTCCGGCTTAAGGATTTCGGGTATTTTATAGACAAAAATCCTGTTTCCTTCTCTGTAGTAGAGAGCTCCCAACTTCTCCACCTCTTCGGCCAGTTCTAGAGGAAGTTCTACTGGTGGGTGAACTTCTGTGAGAGGAATTTCTCCCCGTTTCAGCATTTTTAAGAGTCTTTCGTAGTTAACTCTTTCGTGGATTAGGTGCTGGTCAAAGAAGTAGTAGTTTTCTCTATCGTGGGCAATTATTACAGTTCCGTCCGAACCTATCGGCTCTGGAGGGACTTCATAGACTACCTTTGAACTGTCCCTTAATGCGTAAACTTTTGGCAGTGATAACTCTTCTCTTAAGAGTTCTTCAACTTCTCTGAAAATCGTTCTATCCTCAATTAGGACCCTTTCCTTCGTTGGAGTTACGTTGAAATCAACAGCTTCAGGGCTTATTTCAATAAATAGGATGTAAGACTTTAACCTCTTCTCGTCTAGGATTTTCTCAATCTCAGGAACCTTTACGGACCTTTTGTTAACAAATACCTGTTTTATCCCTCTAACTTCCCTGTTGAAAAAGAGCTTCGTTCTACTTGAAGATACCTGTTGGAGTTGAATTCCTGTAACTCTGTAGAGCCTTTCAGGTAGGGAGCTCCTGAAGAACCTCTGGGAAGATATCTTAAACTCAACCTCTGGATGGCACATTGCATAGACCTTTGCAGTTTTTAACATTAATCCTTTTTCTCCCTTTGAGGTTGCCCTTCTCCTTACAGGAGTATTAAAGAAGAGTTCCTTAACCTCTACGGATGTTCCTCCTTTGAATGGAAAGGGTCTGTACTCCTTAACCTCTCCCCCAACTACCCTTAGAATTCCTCCAACGGGCTCGTCCAGTTTCCTGCTCTTTATAGTAAGATGGGAGAGCTGGGAGATTGCGTGGAGAGCCTCTCCCCTGAAGCCGTAAGTCCTTAAGCTTTTTAAGTCTTCAAAATTCTCTATCTTGCTGGTTGCAAACCTCTCAACTGTTAGGGGGAGCTCCCTATAACCGATTCCCTCTCCGTTATCAACGACTTTAAAGGAAAAGGGGCTCTCAATTTCAACCTTTATAGAGGTAGCTCCCGAGTCAAGGGCGTTCTCGATAAGCTCCTTTAAAACCGACCTTGGGCTCTCTGCGATCTGCCCTGAGGCGATTTTCCTTATAAGTTCTTGAGGTAGTTTCCTAATCATTTAAATGATTCCCCTTTTAACTAGGTAACGGGCTATATCGGCCCTAGAAATTATTCCGACGAGTTCCATGCTGTCAAAGTCTTTAACGACTGGAGCCCTTCCGTAGCCTTCGCTTACGAACATTCTTATAACCTCAAGGAGGTTCCACTGTGGAAGGACACACCTTGGATTTGGGGTCATTATTTGACCTACCTTTGTTTCCTTCAACTCTTCAGGGGGAACCTTTAGGACGTCAGATGTGGTTATTATTCCTACCACTTTCTTTCCAACGGTTATTGGAGTTCCGGCTATAAACTTCTCTGCCATTACCTTCCTTGCCTTTGTTACAGGCTCATCAGGTGATAGGGTTATAACTTCTCTAGTCATTACCTCTTCAACCTTTGCAGATTTCAGGATAAAGGCTTTCAGTTCATCCTTATGGATCGGTGAGTACAGCCTGTTTAAAACTTGGTACTGGAATACAGTCCTCTCTTTACCGGCTATGTTGTGGGCGATCGTAGTTGAAATTAGGGCGTAAGGAAGGATGTTGTACCCTTGAGTCATTTCGGATACGAGGATAAGGGTAGAAAAGGGAGCGCTTGCTGCTGCAGTAAAGACTGATATCATTCCAACGATAGTCATCGTTTCTACATCAAAGAAATTGGTTCCCAGCATTTGATTAAATGTGTAGGCTAAGCTTGTTCCTGTTAGTCCTCCAATGACGAGTGAAGGGCCAAATACACCTCCTGAACCGCCTGAACCTAACGTTATTGAAAGGGCTAGGATTACTAAAGGAATGCTTAATAAAATTTTTGAGAGCGATAGGTAGATTAAACCGTCCTTCATAAAGATCTGAATCCATCCGTAGGAGTTACCAACTGCAAGGGGAGTAACAAGGCCAATTAAACCTACGAGGAAGCCTCCGAAGGCTGGCTTTAAAATAGGGTGAAGTTTTAGTCTGTTGAAAATTCCTCTTATCCAATAGAAGGAATAGATAAGACACTTTGCAACGAGTGCAGAAATTATCCCTAAGACGATGTACCCTGCAATTTTCTCAGAGTTGAACTTTGGAAATGGAATTGACGTTGAAAATAGAGGTTTGAACCCTATAAAGCTTCCAGCCACTAAGTAAGTAACTATTGAAGCTATAAATCCTGGTATTAGAGCTTCAACTTCAAAGTCTTCCTTGTAGAAAACTTCGGCGCTTAAAATTCCACCGGCAAAGGGAGCCCTAAACACAGCTCCTATTCCAGCTCCTAGTCCAGCTGCTAAGAGGATGTTCTTCTCCCTGCTATCAAGCTTTAGGACTTCGCCGAACTACCTTCCAATTCCGGCTCCAATTAAGGCCATGGGGCCTTCCCTTCCTGAGGAACCTCCTGAACCTATTGTAATTGCTGATGTTATGAGCTTGAAAATGGACGTTTTTATGTTAATAGGGAGTTTGTAGTGGAATGCCTTAATAGCAACGTCGGTTCCGATGCCTGCTGATTCCGGTGAAAAGAGGTAAACTAGAGCTCCTGTAATAAGGCATCCTAAAGCAGTAGTAAAAGGGAGGAGGTACTTGTGTTCAATAAAGAAACTGTAAGTTCCGCTTCCTCCTTCTCCTGTCGGTTTTGGAGGAGTGTAACCTACAATTTCTCCGAGGAAGAGGTGGGTGCTGTAGTCTAGCGATTTGAGGAAAAGTACGGCAAAAAGACCTATTATTACTCCAGTAATTGCAGATAGGAATAAGAGCTTTCTTATTTCGTAAATTTCCTTTATCATGTTTCTATGATAAACCCTTTCTCAACACCTTTCAACTTTTCTGTAGTTGACTTAAAAAGCCATTTGATATAACTTCAATTGTAGAAATAAAGATAGGAGGGAGAGAAATGGTAATTAGAAAAGAACATGCCCTTGCGCTTTTGAGAGTGAGGGAGGAGGAGAAAAATAAAGCTCCTACGTGTCAGCTCTTTATTAAAAGTGAGGAACCTCCTTACTTAGAACTTGAGAGGATGAACCTCTTAAGGTACGTTCGTCCCCTTGAGTATTCCCTTACTTACTGGGGAAGGGTTCTTGCAAACATCCTTGATGAAATGGTTGAGAAGGGGCTTATTCCCCATCCTTCAAAGTGGGATGATGATTTTAGGTGGTTAGGATCGGAAGTCCTTATGATGATTGAAACTGCCATTGAAAACAACGATATTCCAGGGCCTTTAACAGAGGAACAGCTTGAAAAGAGAGGTTTCATTGAAGAGAGGAAAGTAGAGAAGAAAGGGACTTTCAAGGCAGTTAACCAGTACGCTAAGGACGTTTACGAAGTCTTTAAAAACGCCCACCCTAGGTTAATTATTGATAGGGAACTATGCCAGTACATTAAGGATATGCCTGCTGGACCTGCAGAGTCTTCAATGCTTCCGGCGGGAGGAAGGTTCCCGATTTTAATGGGAGCTATGAGGCTTTTAGCCTTTTCAGTTCCAACATCCGACGTTTACGCCCTTACTCCACTTGGTAGAGAGATAAAGGCAGCCTGTGAAACTATTGCACCAACCCTTGAAACGGTAATTTCTGAAGACATTATGGACTCGCTTGAAAGAGCGGTCTATGAAGGGTTTGATTCTGTAACTGAAGAGGAGAAAGAGGTCCTCTTTGAGCTTGCTCTAATTGACGATGAAGGTAATCCCCTTCCAGCTGGAGAGCACCTCCTTGAAGCTTACAGGATTTGGAAGGAGAGGAGTTTCAGGCCGGTTAAGTCAATTAACGTTGAAATTCTTGATGCAGAGCTCCTTAGAGGAATTGAAGAGGTCTGGAAACACCACGAGCAGGATCCATCAACTCTTCCAACAGTTGATGAACTAGTTCACTACCTCTTCTATAAACCCCTTAAAGAGTACAAACACTTGATTGAGTACTACGGAAGAAGACTTTACCAGGATTTAGGCTACCAGAAGAAGGAAGAGATCAGGAAGAAGTTCAGCGAGGTTAAGACTGTAGAGGAGCTCTTTAAGTCCTTCTACGAGAAAGGAAATGAGTGGTATAAGAAGATGTACGACATAGTTCAGGAGTCCCTTTATACTCTAGAGTCCTTTAACCTGATTCGCTCTGAAAACTACGAAGGAAAGAAGGTTCACTACCTTACCGATTATGGTAAGAAGGTCTTTGAGGATATGAAGACCCGCGGTTTCAGGGAAATACCTGCCGTTGCAGTTAAGGCAATAACAATCACGAACAAGGAGTTTGCCGCTCCAAACGTTGACTGGTACAACAAGGGAGTTCAGTCTTACCTTATCGGTGGAGGTGAAGCTACCGAAGCAGGTAAGATGTACGCACAGATGGCCTATGAAATTAGGAGGCTTCCTCACATAACAAGGTTTGAACTTCAAGTTCTCCACAAGATACCTGAAAAGGGGTTCTTCGTTAAGGACGTTTACGATGCCTTTGATGAGACTTGGAAGGAAGAGGTTGAGTACGCCCTCAATAAGCTTGAGGCTAGGGGTTACATAGATATCCTTCAAAACGAAGCGATAATCCTTACTGAGGCTGGAAAGCTTATTAAGAAGGCACTCTCTGGAACTCCTGAGGGCCTTGCTAACCCGATTACTCCTCTTGCAGTTAGGGTTTTGGAAGCTCTCAGGAAGGTCGGAACCCTCTACGTTAAGGAGAAGAAAGTTAGGGTTCTTCCGAAGAACGTTAAGGAAGCTATTAAGCTCTCCGGCCTTGACCCTGATACCTTTGAAGAGGAAATGGTTATTCTTAGGGCTTCAAACCTCGTCGGTAAGAGCTCAATTAACGAGGCAGGCCTTTTAATCCTTGAGGCCCTTGAAAAGCTTAATTAAAAGAGAAGGGGGATTTTCCCCCTTCCCAATAATAAACCAAGTTTAGTGGAGGGAGAGATGGCTGTAATCTACGGAAGGGTTGAAGGACCGGAGGACATTAGACGTATTAACTGCATAATCAGAGATGAGATGCTTGAAGTTGAAACGCCTGAACAGCTTACAGATTTAAAGAAGCGTTCTGACTACCTGTGTACTTTAACCTATTCTCCTTTCTGGAGGAAGAAGTTTGGTTCAATAGTTGAAGAGTTAAGGGAAGTTGCGTGTGAGGAAAACAGAGTAACTGTTAGACTTGCTAACTACGTTGCTAGGTACAAGGGCTGGGATAAAGAGTACAGGCCTTGGGGAAGTGACAACCTGACTATAGAGGAGAGGCTAAAGGAAATTCCAGAGAAAGTAATGAAGGAAATCCTTGAGAGCGTAGTTGATCTAAAGCTCTCGCCGGAAATCCTTGAGGAGCTCCGCCGCAATTTCTGTGAAATCAGGAAAGCAATGGTGTTGGCAGATAGTGAAGAGACCCTTGAAAGGTTAAAGAAACAGGGAGACCTAATCGTTGCTATTACTAAACTCTCCGATTTTAGGGAGAGGTTTTCAGATATCCTTGACAAGATAGACGAGCTTGTTGAAAGGGAAGAGAAGAGAAACGTTAAGCTTGCTAACATAGTTGCGGAAGTTAAAGGTTGGAAAGTTGAGTTTGAAGTCTGGACTGAGAACGAAGTAAGGGAAGATGAGACAATTGAGCAGTACGTCCAGAGGCTCCTAGAGGAAGAGGAGAAGGCTGAGAGGTACATTCCAACAGAAGCTAAGTATAAGGAAGGAAAGGTCTTATGGCTCGTTTATTTCCACAAGGGAAGGAACAGACATTACGCTAAGAGACTTTACTTCCCCGGTAGTGCTAAAGATATTGAAATTGAAGGTCCCGGCGAGTTTGAGAATAAGTTCGGCAGGAAAGTTTGGGGAGTGAGAATTAAGTATAGAGCTAGGGTTGCCCCTGCAACGATAAGGATAGGAAAGAGGGTTCTCCACCTTCCAGAGAGGTGGGTTGAAAGGGTTAAGGTCGTTCCTCTTCCTAAGGAAGCCGCTGAAGTCAAACTGGTTGAGGAAAGGCCGGAATTTGCATATCCTGTAGCTTAAAACTTGCTTGCTCCTGCCTCCTCGGTTATAGTTTTACCAAAACTTTTTAAGGGAGGCAGGAGTGAGTTTTAAACACAGAATTATCCTACTATCTCTGGTTTCTCTCTTCTCTATCTTTACTCTCTCTTACTTTCTCCTTACTGAGGCCCGGCATTCGTTAAAGAATGCCGAATCCCTTGAGAAGAGCGTTATTTTGTCAACCAAAATCTCTGAGCTCGTTCATGAACTTCAGAAGGAAAGGGGAAGAACTGCAGGATTTCTGGGAAGTGGAGGGAAGACTTTTAAGGAAGAGCTCCAGGAACAGAGGAAGCTCACAGACCTTAAGATTAAAGAGCTTGAGAAGTACTTGAACAAGGAGTTCGTCTCATCCCTCTCAGGAGAGGCTCAAAAGCTCTTTTTATCGGTTATTTTGAACGGCCTTGATAACTTAAGCCAGGTAAGAGTAAAAGTTGACTCTCTCCAGATTTCCCTTGAGGATGCTATTAACTTCTACACAAAGCTTAACAGCGACCTTATTGACTCGGTAGCTCTTCTTGCTAAGAACTCTAAAAATGCTGAAATTGCTAACGAGCTCTTAGCTTACACTAACTTTATGTATGCAAAGGATAAAGCAGGTCTTGAAAGGGCCGTCCTTTCTGTGGCTTTTGCCAATAAAATGTTCCCAGATTCTAAGCTGTTTACTAAGTTCGTTGACCTTTTGGCTCAGCAAAAGGCATTTATAAAGTCCTTCTCCTTGGCTGCTCCAGAGAGAGTAATAGACTTTTATAAAAAGACGGTCGTTTCCTCCGGACCATCAGAGCAGGTTCTCGACTACGAAAGGCTTGCACTTACATCTCCCTTTACAAAAGGGGCTCTCAACGTTGATCCTAATCAGTGGTTCAGGATAATTACTCAGAAGATAGACCTTATGCATAAGGTGGAGCTCTTTATAGCTAAGGACTTAATTGGAAAAATTAAAGAAGTTAAGTTTGAGGCAAAGAGTAGATTTAACGGCGTTCTTGTCGTGTCGGTTGTTGCTATTGCAGTTATTTTAATAGTTTCAATAGCATCTTTGAGGGGTAGGGGGGAGTAGTCCCCCTAACCTTTTAGGTTATATATAGGTTTTACGAACTTTTCAATCTCTACGCTCTTTGGGAGAAACTCCAGTATTTCTTCAGGGTCTTTGTAGGCAAAGGGAGCTTCATCAAGGGTTTCCTTTGAAACGGTAGAAGAGTAAACTCCCGCCTCTTCAACTGCCTTCCTAAAGTCTGAAACTGAAAAGAGCTCTTTTGCCTTCCTTCTACTTAATTTCCTTCCTGCACCGTGGGGGGCAGAACAGTTAAGCTCCTTAACACCTTTACCTCTACCTATGATTAGCCCGGTTGTTAAGTTAAAGGGTATTACGACCCTTTCTCCTCTATGGGCTGAGATTGCCCCCTTCCTAACGCACATGTCCCTATCAAGGTCTATATAGTTATGAACGCTCTTAATTAACTTCTCCTCTTTAAACTCCTCTTTGAAGAACTCCTCTACGATTATCTTTAAAATCGTTCTTCTGTTTAGGTCCGCGTACCTTTGGGCAAATCTCATCGCCCTTAAGTACTCTCTTCCTCCTTTATTTAGAGGTAAGAATGAGAGGTCGCTCGGAAGGTCAGGCATAATTTTCTGAGTATACTCCCTTGCTTTCCTCTGGAAGTGATTACAGACCCTTAATCCTAAGTTCCTTGAACCTGTGTGGACCGTTAAGTATAGTTCCCCTTCATCGCTAACTCCAAGTTCAAGGAAGTGGTTTCCACTTCCCAGCGTTCCGACCTGTAGTAAAGGATCGTTTAGGTCAATTTTGTAGGTATTTATGAGAACTGAGCGAATCTCTGATAGGAGCTCTTTGTCTTCCTTACTTAAAGGTAGCTTTTTGGCGTTCTTATTACTTCTTGATGTTAACCCGGTGGGAATTTTCCCTTTAACGAAGGCATCAAACTTTGGCAAGTTTACGTTTACTTTTTTACCTAGAGGGTAAGTGTAGACGCCGCACCCTATGTCAACTCCAACGATGTTTGGTATTACGACCTCATCAAAGTAACCGGTAAAACCTATTACGCAGCCTTTGCCAGCATGGCAGTCTGGCATTATTACGATTTTATTCCTAAAGAATGGTAAATCCTTTAACCTCTCAATCTGAGCTCTAACTTCCGGTTCAATTTCCTTTGCATATACGTAAATCGGAACTCTTCCCTCAATAACCGTCGGTTCGATGGCCATTCCCTCTCTCCTCTTTAGGTTTCCCTTAGAAAATTATGCTGCTCACTTTTCCTGAGTAGAAGTAGGGGGTAAGCTGTAAAGGTTTTGAGGAGTTTGAAAAATTTCAACTTCTCCTAAAGAATTCGGGCATGCTTGAAATTTTTACAAAATTTTTACATAATTTTTGCAACCAAGTGAGATGACTAAAGAAAACTAAAAGTTCTTTTTAATAAGGAGGAAAAATGGGACTGAACATCGTTCAAAAGATTATTAAGACTCACCTCGTTGAAGGGGACATGACCCCAGGAAAGCCCATAGCAATAAGGATTGACCAGACCCTCACTCAGGATGCTACCGGAACTATGGCCTACCTTCACTTTGAGGCTATGGGTCTTCCAAAGGTTCAAACTGAACTCTCAGTTTCTTACGTTGACCACAACACGCTCCAAGCTGGTGGTCCTGAAAACGCAAACGATCACCTCTTCCTCCAGACTGCCGCTGCTAAGTTCGGAGTCTACTTCAGTAAAGCCGGAAACGGTATCTGTCACCAAGTTCACCTTGAAAGGTTTGCAGTTCCTGGCAAAACTCTTCTAGGTTCAGACTCCCACACTCCTACTGCTGGTGGTATCGGAATGCTTGCAATCGGTGCAGGTGGAATGGACGTTGCCCTTGCAATGGCTGGAGAGCCCTTCTACTTAACAATGCCAAAAGTTGTTAGGGTTAACCTCTATGGAAAGTTAAGGCCTTTCGTTTCTGCTAAAGACATAATCCTTGAACTCCTCCGCAGACTTACGGTTAAAGGAGGTCTTGGAAGGATTTTTGAATATGGTGGTGAAGGAGTTAAATACCTTACTGTTCCTGAGAGGGCAACAATCACAAACATGGGTGCAGAACTTGGAGCTACAACTTCTATCTTTCCAAGTGACGAGCAGACTTACCTCTTCATGAAGGCTCAGGGAAGGGAAGCCCAGTGGAGACCCCTTCAGGCTGATCCTGATGCAACCTACGATGAAGTTATAGATATTGACCTTTCAGAACTTGAGCCTTTAATTGCCTGTCCCCACATGCCTGATAACGTTAAGAAAGTTAAAGAGGTTGAAGGTTTAAGAGTTCATCAGGTTGCAATTGGTTCCTGTACGAACTCCTCCTACCGTGACCTTAAAACCGTTGGAGAGATGTTTAAGAGAACCGGAAAAATGGTTCATCCTATGGTTTCTGCGGCTATCTCTCCAGGCTCAAAGCAGGTTCTAAGAATGATGGATAAAGAAGGTTACTACGACGTTTTCTTAAGGGCAGGATTTAGGATCCTTGAAAACGCCTGTGGTCCGTGTATTGGGATGGGGTTTGCTCCACCTTCAGGAGGGGTTTCTGTTAGGACCTTCAACAGGAACTTTTACGGCCGTTCAGGAACTAAGGACGCTCAAGTTTACCTTGCCTCTCCAGAAACGGCTGCTGCAACTGCAATGAAAGGTGTAATTACAGACCCTAGGGACCTTGGACTTGATGAGATTAAGGTATTCCTTCCAGAGAAGTTTGAGATTGACGATTCCATGATTTACGCACCTGCTGCTGATCCTGATGAGATTGAAATCTATAAAGGTCCGACAATTAACTATGTTGGCTATAAGGAACCTCTTGGGGACAAGCTTGAAGGGGAAGTCCTCCTTAAAGTAGGAGACAACATTACTACAGACCACATTATCCCCGGAGGAGCTAAGATACTACCTCTTCGTTCAAACATACCTGCAATTTCTGAGTACGTTTACTCGGTAGTTGACGAAACCTTTGCCCAGAGAGCTAAGGAAAAAGGCGGTGGATTTATTGTAGGCGGTGAAAACTACGGACAAGGTTCTTCCCGTGAGCACGCTGCTATCGGTCCAATGTACCTTGGAATTAAGGCTGTAATTGCTAAGTCCTTTGCCCGTATCCACCACGCAAACCTTATTAACTTTGGAATTCTTCCCCTAGTTTTTGTTAACAAGGAGGATTACGACAAGATTGACCAGGGAGACTGGCTGGAGGTTGACCTTTCAAACTTTGCTCCCGGTGAGGACAACATCATTACAGTAATTAACAGGACAAAGGGAATCTCAATTCCTACAAAGCACGGGCTGAATAAGAGACAGGTTGAAATTATCAAGGCTGGTGGTGTCTTAGCCTACGTTAAGCAGAAGTTTGAGAAGAAGAATAACAGCTAAGAGTAATTTGGGGGGATACCCCCCCTTTAACTGAAAACGATATTAGGAGGAGGATATGTCAAAGAGGCCAACTATCATCTGGACTAAAGTTGATGAAGCTCCTGCACTTGCAACCTATTCACTTTATCCAATTATAAAGAACTTTGTTAAGCACGCTGGAGTTAACCTTGAGCAGAGGGATATTTCTCTGGCCGGAAGGATTTTAGCCCAGTTCGGTTATCAGCAGGACGACCTTGCTTACCTTGGTGAGCTTGTTTGGAAGCCTGAAGCCAATATTGTAAAGTTACCGAACATTTCAGCCTCGCTTCCTCAGCTCATTGAAGCTATTAAGGAGCTCCAAAAACAGGGATATGACCTTCCAGACTATCCAGAAAATCCCCAAACTGATGAGGAAAGGGAAATTAAAGCAAAGTATGACAAGTGTGTTGGTTCAGTAGTCAACCCGGTTTTAAGGCAAGGTAACTCAGATAGGCGCATTGCTCCACCTGTTAAGAACTACGCTAAGAAGCACCCTCACAAGATGAGGGACGTTTCTCCAAAGTCTGAGTCTTACGTTGCCTACATGAAGAGCGGAGACTTCTACGAGCACGAAAAGTCCGTAACGATAAAGAAGGACGGGAAAATCCGCTACGAGTTTGTTGACAAGGACGGAAACGTTCAAGTTCTAAAAGAGATTGAAGTTGGAATGGGTGACGTAGTTGACGGTACCTTTATGAACCGTAGGAAGTTGAGGGAGTTCTTTGAGGAAGTCATTAACGATGCTAAGGATAAGGACATTCTCTTCTCCCTCCACGTTAAAGCTACAATGATGAAGGTTTCAGACCCTGTTATCTTTGGAGATGCAATCAGGGTTTACTATAAGAAGCTCTTTGAGAAACACGGAAAGGAACTTGAGGAAATCGGGTTTGACCCTAATAAGGGTTTAATTGACCTTGAGAATAAGCTCTCAAAGCTTCCTCCTGAAAAGCAGGAGGAGATTAAGAAGACCCTAGAGGAGATTTACAAGGAGCAGCCAAGGCTCTACATGGTTGACTCAGATAGAGGAATTACAAACCTTCACAGGCCTAACGACGTAATTATTGATGCCTCAATTCCAGCCGTCATAAAGAATGGCCTTCAAGGATGGGGCCCAAGTGGGGAGACCGACGACTGTGTAATTACAGTTCCAGACCGTTCCTACGCTACCATGTACTCTGAAATCGTTGAGGATATTAAGGTTCGTGGTCAGTTTGATCCCACCAAGGTTGGAACTGTTCAAAACATTGGTCTCATGGCAATGAAGGCTGAGGAGTACGGTTCCCACGATAAGACTTTCTTTGCTCCAGCTGACGGAAAGATCAGGATTGTAGATGAGGAAGGGAACGTTTTAATGGAGCACGAGGTAGAGGAAGGTGATATCTACCGTAGCTGCCACACTAAGGATATTGCAATTAGGGATTGGGTTAAGCTTGCAGTGAACAGGGCTAAGGAAACAGGCCTTCCTATAGTCTTCTGGCTTGACTCATTAAGGGCCCACGATAGGGAATTGATTGAAAAGGTTAAAGAGGAGCTCAATAAGTACGACCTTGAAGGGGTTGAGTACTACATTAAGCCTCCAAGGGAAGCGATGAAGTTTACGTTAGAGCGTTTTAGGAAGGGGCTTGACACTATTTCAGTTACAGGAAACGTTTTAAGGGACTATCTAACAGACCTATTCCCAATCATTGAGGTTGGAACGAGTGCAAGAGCTCTCTCTATCGTTCCACTCCTTGCCGGTGGTGGACTCTTTGAGACCGGAGCCGGTGGTTCAGCTCCAAAGCACGTTCAACAGTTTGTAAAAGAGGGCCACTTAAGGTGGGACAGTCTTGGAGAGTTCCTTGCCTTTGTTGAAGCTCTAAAGCTTGCATACAAACAATCTGGTAGCGATAACAAGAGAATTCTCATAATGGCAGATACTCTCTCAAAGGCCGTTGAGCGCTACCTTGATACAGATAAGACTCCAAAGAGGAAAGTTGGTCAGCTTGACACCCGTGGAAGCCACTACTGGCTTGCTCGCTACTGGGCTGAAGAACTAGCAGCTCAGACAGAAGACCCTGAGCTTGCAAAGATCTTTGAGCCGGTTGCGGCTAAGCTTATTGAAAATGAAGAAAAAATCCTCTCAGAGATTGCTGCGACCGAAGGATCTCCGAAGGACATTGGTGGTTATTACCACCCTGACGATGAAAAGGCCACTGCTGCAATGAGGCCCTCAAGGACGTTTAACGAGATAATAGATAGCCTATAAACCTTGTTAAAATTGTGTAAAAAAATTGTAAAATTAGGGGGGCAGATTTGCCCCCCTTTTTCGTATGAAAGTAATTAAAGGAGGAGATAGATGGCTCAGAGAGGAATTAGGGAGTACGACGGCAAGAGGATTCTTGCCAAGCACTGGAACGAGTATTTTGCTCCTGAGTTTGAGTACAACTTTAAGTCTGTACTCGTAACTCCTGAAACGGACCTTGATAAGTTACCTCAGGAGTACCCTTGGCTACTTGAGATGCCTTTAGTTGCAAAACCCGACATGCTCTTTGGTAAGAGGGGTAAGCTCGGTCTCATTCTCTTTAAAAAGGAAAAACCCTGTGACGTTGATTATGAAACGGTTAAGAAGTGGATCAGGGAAAAGATGCAGGAAGAGGTTGAGATTAAAGGGAAAAAGGGAAAGTTGACTCACTTCCTCATTGAGCCTTGCGTTCCTCATGCTCCAGAGGATGAGTACTACGTTGCAATGACACTAGGGTATGACGGTGACCACATCTATATGTCTGCGTTTGGTGGAATTGACGTTGAAGAAAACTGGGACAAAGTAAAGGAAGTTGTTATTCCTCCCCTTGCAACGGAAGAAGAAATTGACAAACTCATTGAGGAAAACGTTCCTCCTGAGATAAAGGATAAAGAGAAGTATGCAGACTTTGTTAAGCGTCTCTATCGTTTCTTCAGGGATATGCACTTTGCTTACCTTGAGATTAACCCACTTGTAATGGTTGGTAATAAAGTTTATCCCCTTGACTTTGTTGGAAGGGTTGACGATACTGCCCAGTTCTTAGTTGGAAGGAAGTGGGGTGAGCTTGAGTTTCCAGCAGGTTTCGGTGGGGAACTCTCCCCTGAGGAGAAGTACATTAAGGAAATGGACGAAAAGTCAGGAGCATCACTAAAGCTTACAATCCTTAATCCTGAAGGCCGCATCTGGACTCTCGTTGCAGGTGGTGGAGCTTCAGTAGTTTACGCTGATACGGTTGCAGACCTTGGCTACGTTAAGGAGCTTGCAAACTACGGTGAGTACTCTGGTAACCCATCAAGGGCAGAGACGAGGGAGTACGTTAAGACTGTCCTTGACCTTATGACTAGGAAGAAAGACCCGCAGGGAAGGCCAAAAATTCTAATCATTGGTGGTGCTATCGCTAACTTTACAGACGTTGCAAAGACCTTTGACGGAATTATTGATGCCCTTAAAGAGTACGCAGATAAGTTGAAAGAGGTCGGTGTTAAGATTTACGTTCGCCGTGGTGGGCCTAACTACGAAGTTGGTCTTGCAAAGATTAAGAAGGCCGCAGAAGAGCTTGGCCTTCCAATAGAGGTTTACGGACCTGAGACTCACATGACAGAGATCGTTAAGAAAGCTCTTACAGAGAATCCATAAGAGGAGGGAAAAATGGCAAGGCCCGATTACGTTCTCTTTGATAGGAATACGAAGGCTATTTTCTGGAACCTAAATAGGAATGCTATTCAGCGTATGCTTGATTACGACTACTTAGTTGGACGTTCTCCTTCAATAGTTGCAATAGTTGCTCCAACTCAGAGTAGGAAGTTTGAAAAGTTCTTCTTCGGTACTGAAGAGATAATAATTCCTATTTACCGTTCAACTACGGAAGCTGCAGAGGCTCATCCAGAAGCTGACGTTTTAGTTAACTTTGCTTCTTTTAGGACGGCTTACGATGTAACGAGGGAGGCCCTCAACATTCCAACTATTAGGACTATAGCTATCACTGCTGAAGGTATTCCTGAAAGGCTTGCCCGTGATATGGCTGCAAGGGCAAAGCAGGAAGGTAAGTGGATAATAGGTCCTGCTACCGTCGGTGGAATTACTGCTGGAGCCTTCAGGATTGGAAATGCTGGTGGAACACTTGAAAATATCGTTAAGTCAAAACTCCACAGGCCCGGCTCTGCAGGTCTTGTTACCCGTTCAGGTGGTCTTTTTAACGAGCTTTCAAACATAATTGCCCGTAACGCAGACGGTATAGTTGAGGGTATTGCTATAGGTGGTGACAGGTTCCCAGGTTCAGACTTTCTTGATCACCTTTTAAGGTACCAGAAGAACCCTGCCGTAAAGTACATGATTATGCTCGGTGAAGTTGGAGGAGAGCTTGAATATAGGGTTGTTGAAGCCCTTGAAAAAGGACTTATTACTAAACCTCTAATTGCCTGGTGTATTGGAACTATAGCCAAACACTTTGGCGGAGAGGTTCAGTTTGGTCATGCTGGAGCAAAGGCAGGAGCAGATAGAGAAACTGCCGATGCAAAGAACAGGGCCCTTAAAGAGGCGGGAGCTCTGGTTCCAGATTCCTTCAATGACATCCCTGAGCTGATAAGGAGCGTTTACGAAGACCTTAAGGCTAAGGGAGAGATTGGAGAGATTGAGGAACCTGAAGTTCCGCCTATCCCTGAAGATTACGACAAGGCAAGGAAGGCCGGTAAGGTAAGAAGGCCTACCCACTTTATCTGTACAATCTCAGACGATAGAGGAGAGGAGGCTACTTACTGCGGTATTCCAATCTCAGAAGTTGTAGAGAAGGGATACTCAATCGCTGACGTTATTGGGCTTCTATGGTTCAAGAGGAAGTTTCCAAAGTGGGCTTCAGACTTTATTGACATGGTAATCAAAATCGTTGCAGACCACGGACCTGCAGTTTCAGGTGCCCATAACGCTAAAGTAACTGCAAGGGCTGGAAAGGACCTCATCTCCTCCCTTGTAACCGGTCTTCTTACAATCGGACCAAGGTTTGGCGGTGCTATTGACGGAGCTGCCAAGTACTTTAAGATGGCTAAAGAGAAGGGAATGGACCCCTTTGAGTTCGTTGACTACATGAAGAAGGTTGAAAAGAAACCTATTCCAGGAATCGGTCATAGGATTAAGTCAACAAAGAACCCTGATAAGAGGGTGGAGCTCCTTAAGAACTATGCAAAAGAGAACTTCCCATCAACAGGGCTCCTTGACTACGCCCTTGAGGTTGAGAAGGTTACAACCTCAAAGAAGGAGAACCTCATCCTTAACGTTGACGGAACAATTGGTGTTCTATTGGTTGATATGTTCAGAAACCTGGGCTTTAGTGAAGCTGAAATTGATGAGTTAATAGAAGCAGGAGCGTTTAACGCCTTCTTTGTCCTCGGCCGTTCTATCGGATTTATCGGCCACATCCTTGATGAGAAGCGCCTTGCCATGCCTCTCTACAGGCACCCATGGGACGATATTCTCTACGACGTTAAGAGGCCTGAAGAGGCTTAATTTTTGGGGGCTCTTAGCCCCCTTTTATTTCCCTCCACAGTTTTTCTACTTCCTCTTCACTATGCTCTGAAGTAACGGTTATCCTCAATCTGCTCTCTTTAACGGTAGGTGGTCTGATAGCGGGAACCAGGAATCCTTTTTTTAGAAGTATCTCTGAAAGTTTTAAGGCTTTCTCTTCATCCCCTACTATGTATGGAAAAATCGCGCTGGAGCTCTCTATTCCAGATAGCTTCTTAAAGAAATTGATTAATTTGATTAATCTCTTTCTCCTTTCGGGAACTTTTTCAATGTTCTTTAGAGTTTGGCAAGCAATGAATGGAGGAAGTGCCGTTGTGAAGATAAAGCTCCGGCACTTGTTTATTAGGTATTCCCTTAAAACTTTACTTCCACAGACAAAGGCTCCAAAAGTTCCGAGCGCTTTGCCGAGAGTTCCAACTATAACTGTTCTTTTATCCGGTTCAACGTTGAAAAGCTCTAAGGAACTCCACCCAACAACGCCTGTTGCGTGTGCATCGTCAATTACTAAAACTGCATCAAACTCATCCTTAATCTGAAAGAGCTCATTCAAAGGAGCTATGTCTCCGTCCATACTGAAGACTGAATCTGTGACTATTAAACACCTGTTAAACTCCTTTCTGTTCTTCTTTAAATAGTCCTTTACGAACTGCCAATCTCTGTGAGGGTAGATGACCTTTTCAGCCTTAGAGAGCCTTATACCGTCTATTATTGAGGCGTGATTAAGCCGGTCTGAGAGAATTAAATCGCCTTTTCCCGCAAGTGTTGAGATAACCCCTAGGTTTGCCATATATCCAGTTGAAAATAAAAGGCACTCTTCGGTTTTCTTTAGCTCTGCAAGTCTCCTCTCAAGTTCTCTGTGAACTTTAAAGTTCCCGCAAACTAACCTTGAAGCTCCGCTTCCTGTCCCCCACTTTTCTAGACATTCACAGTCAAACTCCTTTGCAAGGCCTAGATAATCGTTTGAGGAGAAGTTGAGGAGCTCTCTTCCTTCAACAACTACTCTTTTACCTTGGGGAGTCTCAATTTCCCTCAGTTCCCTGTAGAGTTTTTTTCCTATTAGCTCTTCAATCTCTTTCCTCATAAAGTCCAAACCTTGGTAACCTCCAGCCCTTTAAAATTGCCGTTAACCTTAAGGTTAGTATAGTTACAAAGGTTATTCCGGTTGATACTTCTGTAGAGAATTTCCCATACGTGATTAAGAATAGAATTCCTCCTATTAAAGAGCATGAGGCGTAGAAGTCCTCCTTCAAAACAGAAGGAACTTTACCTGTTAGTAGTTCACTTATAAGTCCCCCTCCGGTTCCGGTTATAACTCCTAAAAGGACTATTCCAAAGCCGTTTAGACCTGACTGGGCTCCCACTAAAAACCCAGTTACGGAGAACGCAGAGAGCCCAGCTGCATCAATGATCTTTACAGGCTTAGTTCCCGTTATGTCCTTTCTAAAAACTTTGTAGAGTAAAAGTGCAAGGAAAATTCCAAGGGCTGTAGTTGTTATATCTGAAATTCCGGTTAGGGCTTTAGGAACTGAGTTAACAAGGATGTCTCTTACTATTCCTCCTCCTAATGCTGTAAGGAATCCTAGGATTGAGACTCCTAAAAGGTCTAGTTTTGCGTTTATCCCCTTAAAGACCCCTGAAAGGGCGAAAGCTACAAGTCCAATACAGTTTGCTGCTTCTAAAACTTCACTGATGGAAGCCATACTTGTTAAGTTTTCTGTAGAGGTTTGATATGTCTATTTCCATGAAGGCTGCTGCTCTCTTTAAGTCTCCGTTAAACTTCTTTAGGATTTCCTTTATATAGGCCTTCTCAAACTCCTCCTTTGCCCTCTTTAGGGGAAGGTTTGTAAGTTCTGAAACGGTCTTTTCATTCTCAAGTTTGACCTCTCTCTTAAGAGCCCCCTCAACGGCACTTAAGAACTTTTCGTACTTTATCGGTTTTTCTATAAAGTCGTAGGCCTTTAACTTCATGGCTTTTACTGCAGTTTCCACCGTTCCGTGTCCAGACACTATAACTACCGGAATTTTCTCAGTTAGTCCTTCTTCGTTTAACTTTTTTAATACTTCCATTCCCGATATTCCTGGAAGGAACAGGTCTAAGATTATTAGGTTGGGCTGGAGCTCCTTTACTCTCTCAACAACTTTACTTCCAACTTCCTCTGTAAAGACCTGATACCCTTCTTCCTCTAAAATCTCCTTAAGGGTTTCCCTTATAGTTTTCTCATCGTCAACTATTAGAACTTTCATCATCCTTAACCTTTACAAGTAGAACTTTTGCCTCAAGTTCTTTAACTATCTTACTTATAATCCGTTTTGACTCCTCTGACGGTTCTTTTCTCCTCTCGCTTTCTTTAGGTTCTTCTATTTTAACCGGTTTACCTATGGACTCTTCAAGTTCCTGCTCTCTCTCTTTCAAAATTTTGTAGGCAAGCTTGCTTACTGGAAGGACTCTAACAAAACTTCCTTCATCAATCCTTTTCTCAATAAAGGCCTCTAAAGTCTCGTTTTTAGTTTTTTTTTCCGCCTGTTTTCCTTCCTGTGTTGGAACTTCTATTTTTACTCCACCCTCTAAAAGTTCAGTTAACTTCTTGACCTCTTTAAAGTAGGAAAGCTTATAGAGGTAAAAGAGGAGGGCGGTGTAGGGATAGGGGTGTTTTGAGATTTCCCTATACCCTTGGGAGAGTATCTTAAAGGCGGCAATGCTCTCTTCCTCTGTTAGTTCGGTTGGGTTCATAAATTCCTTTTCTGTTACTTCTAAAAGCTGTTTAACTACGAAAACAGGGTTATACCCTTCCTCCTCTAGCTTCTTCAGTTTCTTAAAGAGTTCCGTCTTATCCCCTTTAAATCCTAACCTTAGAAGTTCTCTAACTTCCCTTCCCGTTAATATACCGAGGAACTCAGAGACTTTCTTAGTTTCAACTCTACCGTTTCCAAGGGCTATTGCCTGTTCAAGGAGGCTTTCTGCATCCCTAACGCAACCTTCACTTGAGAGGGCTATTAACCTTAAAGCTTCCTCTTCGTACTCAACCTTTTCCTTCTCACATATTTGGGATAGGGTTTTTACCATTAACTCTTCAGGAATCCTTCTAAATATGAACTTCTGACACCTTGAAAGGATTGTCGGAGGAATCTTGTCAATTTCTGTTGTAGCTAGGATAAACAGAGCATGCTCAGGAGGTTCCTCCAGCGTCTTAAGGAGGGCATTAAAGGCCTCCTTCGTGAGCATGTGAAACTCATCAATTATGTAGACTTTTTTCTTTCCCCTTGCAGGGAGGTAGTGAACAGATTCTCTCAGTTCCCTTATCTGGTCAATACCCCTGTTACTTGCAGCGTCTACTTCAATAACGTCTGGGTGTGAACCTTTCGCTATCTCTATGCACTGGGAACACTGATTACAAGGCTCTCCATCTATAAGGTTCTCACAGTTAACTGCCTTTGCAATTATCCTTGCAGTTGTCGTCTTTCCTACTCCCCTTGGGCCTGCAAAGATATAAGCGTGGGAGAGCCTACCGCTCTTTATAGCGTTCTTTAATGTTTCGGTAATAAACTCCTGACCTATTACCTGACTGAAGGACTGAGGCCTATACTTCCTCGGAATTGCTCTATAGCTCATGAAGTTCTATCCAGACAAAGGAATTTGAGACCTTAATTATATACCTTTTAAGCTGAGAATACCTTCCTGAGCAGTTTAAAGTGTCCGGGGGCGAACATGAACTTTTTCTCCTTGTACATTTTCCAGACGAAGAGTTTAACGTAGTCGTTTATTAAGAGCCAAGTTAAGGCGTATCCCCAGATAAAGAGTGCCCATCCCCAGCCAACAGGGGTTAGTAAGTTAAAGCCATAAACTCCAATTAACGTTCCTATTACCCTTGTAGAGTAAGTTGCAGCCCAGAGGATAGGAGAGGGCCAAGGCTTTTTCCAAAGGTGATCCATAATCCTTGCGTTGTAAAGAGTTCCGTGGCCTTTAACTGCGAGTTTTAAAAATACTATTGTCTGAATAACGTCCATGGGTAACTTCCAGTAATTTAAGAGTAGGAATAGGAGAACGAAAGAAGAGATAACTCCTGCTATTCCAAGGTAGAATGACATAACGTTTATCTCATACATGTCCCATCTGACTGGCTTTTTAGATGTTTTAACCCTATCGTAGGCTATGGCTAAGATTGGTATATCGTTTAAGAGCGCTAAGATAATAATCATTATTGCAGTAACGGGGTATATCTGGAAGAAGATAATAGAAAGCCCCATGAAGCCTATAACTCTAATTGTTTCTGCAATTCTGTAAATGGTATAAGCCTGCATCCTTCCAAATATCTGCCTTGCTATTTGAAAGCCGTCAACTATTACTCTTAAACCTGGTTTTAAGAGAACTAAATCTGCAGCAGCTCTTGCAGCGTCTGTTGCGTTGTGGACTGCAATTCCACAGTCTGCTTTCCTTAGGGCTGGAGCGTCGTTTACTCCGTCTCCCGTCATTCCTACTATGTGGCCGGCCTTCTGAAGTTTGTCAACTATGAAGTACTTATCCTCTGGAAATACTTCTGCAAAACCGTTTGCCTCTTCAATCAGTTTTATTATCTCAGACTCGTGCCTCCTTACTGCTCCTTTTGGTAGAGGGAGGTTTTTCAATTCTTTTTTAACAAGCTCTACTACCCTTTGAGCCTTTTCTTCTGCCTCCTTTTCGCTCTTTCCTTCAACTTCCATAATTGCTTTTGCAATTACTTGAGCAAGGATTAAGTATTCCTTGTAGCTCTCCTCCTCTCCTCTAAGCTCCCTTGCGCTTACTATTTTCTCGCCTATTCCAAGGAGTTTGGCTATGTACCTTGCTATTGCTATGTTGTCTCCAGTTACCATCTTAACTTCTACTCCAAGCTCCTTAGCCTTCTCTAGCGCTTCTCTTGAGTCTTCCCTTGGAGGGTCAAAGAAGGGGATTAGGCCAACTACGTGGAACTTCTTCTCATCTGGCCTTTTAAATGCAACTGCTATTGTTCTAAATCCGTTTTCTGCAAACTCTTCAACTTTCTTAAAGTAATTCTTTCTCTCTTCTTTACCTAAGTCTGAGAGCTCTGCTATAACCTGGGGAGCTCCCTTAGTTATTACTAACCTCTCTCCGTTACACTCAACCTCTGCTTCGGTCCTTTTCCTTACAGGATCAAACGGAACGAACGAGAGCTGTCTGCACTCTTTTAATCTGCTGTACAACCCCTTTTCCTTTAGCCACTCAAATATTGGTATCTCAATCGGGTCTCTGTTTTCCTCTTTAGAGGCAAGTGCTGCGTAGAGCATTAAAGTCTCTACTTTAAAGTTTCCCAAAGTAAAAGGTTGAGATACTGTCATCTTATTTTTCGTTAGAGTTCCCGTCTTATCACTGCAGAGGACATCAACTCCGGCAAGTTCCTCAATTGCCGTTAGCCTACTTACAATTACCTGTTTCCTTGCTAAATTGAGAGCTCCTACTGCCATGGTTACTGTGAGAACGGCTGGGAGGGCAACCGGAATTGATGCTACTGTTAGAACGAGGGCAAAACGGAGGAGCTCTATTTTGTCTGCTCCCCTCATTAGTTCAACAATTACCATTACTGCTACAACTATTAAGGCGATTATTATCAGGAAGTTTCCAACCTTTATTACCATTTCTTGAAAGTGGGACCTCTGTTCCCTTTCAGCTTTTGCTACGAGCTGAACTGTCCTTCCAAAGTAAGTATTGAGCCCCGTTGCAACTACAACAGCTATAGTTTCTCCCCTTTTTACTACTGAATTGGCGTAGGCTACATCGCCCTTCTTTTTGGTTACCGGTAAGGACTCTCCCGTTAGGGCAGATTGGTCAAGGAGAATAAAACCTTCTCCGACCAGCTTTACGTCTGCAGGAACAATATCTCCAATTTTTAGCTTGATTATGTCTCCAGGAACCAGGTATTTAACGTCTATCTCAATCCACTTTCCGTCTCTAAGGACAATGGCCTTTCTTGCCAGTTTCTGTTTAAGAACTTTTAGGGCAGATATTGCTTTGTGTTCCTGCCAAAAGTCAACTACTGCATTAACCAGCAAGAGGATAACTATTATTACAAAGTCTTCCCACTTTTTAACTAGTGCAGATAGAACTGCTGCAGTTTCAATCATCCAGGGGATTGGTCCCCAAAACCTTCTGAATATCCTATGCCAGAGGGGTTCCTCTTTTTCGGGAATTTCGTTGAAGCCGTACTTCTTAAGCCTTTTCTCAACTTCTTCTTCCGTTAAGCCGGTTTCTAAGTTGGTCTCAAGTTCTCTTATGGTTTCCTCAACAGACTTATTCTTATACTCATCAATTATCGCCATTTCCCTTTCTCCTATTCTTGAACCAGTCGTAGGTTATGTAGCTTCCCGCTAAGAAAGCACCGATGATGTAGAGGTAGCCTAGGTAGTAGAAGAACTTAAAAATTGGGTCGTTAGGAGTTGTCACCTTATTCCTCCTTTTCTTTCCATTTTAGCACTAAAAAATAAAAAAGGGCGCCCGAAGGCGCCCCTCCATAGCTATCTTAGCTTTGAGTTTTAGAACTCAGGCATTCCGCCGCCTGGAGTCTTCTCCTCTTTCTCAGGTATTTCAGTTACAGTAGCCTCTGTTGTGAGGAGTAGTCCTGCTGCAGATGCAGCGTTCTGGATAGCAATCCTTTCAACCTTAGCAGGGTCAATTACACCGGCTTCAACGAGGTTTTCAAATTCGCCCTTCCTTGCGTTGAAGCCCCACTCAACACCTTTTTCCTTGATGAGCTCTTTAACTTTCTCAACGATAACTTGGCCGGCGTATCCTGCGTTATCTGCAATTTGCCTTAGTGGAGCTTCAACTGCCTTCTTAACGATCTCAACACCGTGCTTCTTGTCAATTTCACCCTTCTCGTCAAGCTCTTTTGCAAGGTCGTCAAGCTTCATTGCAGCTGCAAGGAGAGCTGTTCCACCACCAGGAACGATTCCTTCCTCAACAGCCGCCCTTGTAGCGTGGAGGGCGTCCTCAACACGAGCCTTCTTCTCCTTAAGCTCAGCCTCAGTAGCGGCACCTACTTTAATGATTGCTACACCACCGGCAAGCTTAGCAAGCCTTTCTTGCAGCTTCTCCTTATCGTACTCAGATGTAGCCTTTTCAAGCTCAGCTTTGATCTGCTTGATCCTTGCTTCAATGTCTTCAGGCTTACCCTTACCGCCGATGATTGTTGTGTGCTCTTTATCAACAACTACCTTGTCAGCTTCACCAAGCATATCAAGTGTTACGTTCTCAAGCTTGATTCCAAGGTCTTCAAGGATTGCAGTTCCCCCTGTGAGGATTGCAATATCCTGGAGCATTGCTTTCCTTCTCTCACCAAATCCAGGCGCTTTAACAGCGCATACTTGGAGAGTACCCCTTAGCTTGTTGACAACGAGAGTTGCAAGGGCTTCACCCTCTACATCTTCAGCGATGATGAGGAGTGGCCTTCCTTCCCTTGCTACCTGCTCAAGTACAGGTAGGAGCTCCCTAATGTTGCTGATTTTCTTTCCGTAGATTAGGATGTATGGCTTTTCAAGAACACACTCCATCTTCTCAGGATCGGTTACAAAGTATGGAGATAGGTAACCCCTATCAAACTGCATACCTTCAACAACTTCAAGGGTTGTCTCAAGACCTTTAGCCTCTTCAACTGTGATAACGCCCTCTTTTCCGACTTTGTCCATAGCCTCGGCGATGAGTTCACCGATTTCCCTATCGTAGTTTGCAGAGATTGTAGCTACCTGAGCAATTTGCTCCTTGGTCTCTACAGGCTTAGCGATCTTCTTAATCTCATCAACGATTACCTTAACAGCCTCGTCAATTCCCCTCTTAACTTCAATGGCGTTGTCGCCGGCTGTGATAAACTTGAGTCCGTCTCCGTAGATTGCCTGAGCGAGAACTGTAGCTGTTGTTGTTCCGTCACCAGCCTTGTCGGCGGTTTTCTGAGCAACCTCCTTAACGAGCTGAGCACCGAGGTTTTCAACAGGGTCTGTTAGTTCAATCTCTTTAGCAACGGTAACACCGTCCTTTGTTACTACGGGAGAACCAAACTTCCTCTCAAGGACAACGTTCCTACCACCAGGACCCATTGTAGCTTTAACTGCGTTTGCAAGTTTATCTACACCAGCCTTTATTTTCTGCCTTGCTTCATTTCCGAATACGATCTCTTTTCCAGCCATCCCTCACCTCCTTTAATTGGTTTTAATTACTCTTCAACGATTGCTAGGATGTCTTCTTCCCTTATTACGAGGAGCTCTTCACCGTCAATCTTAACTTCATTTCCAGCGTACTTACTGAAGAGGACCTTATCTCCCTCTTTAACTTTGAGAGGTCTGATTTCTCCGTTCTCAAGGAGTCTTCCCTCTCCTACTGCAATAACTTCTCCAATTTGAGACTCTTCTTTAGCAGTATCTGGAAGGATGATTCCTCCTGCAGTTTTCTGCTCCATTTCAATCTTCTTTACAACTACCCTGTCATAAAGTGGCTTTAACTTCATCCCTCACCCTCCTTTATCTGGTTTTTAGCACTCACCTAAGATGAGTGCTAATTGCTACCTATAAAATTAAGAAATAGAAGGTCGGTGTCAAGAGGTATTGACCCTTTAAAGGCGGGTTTTTAACTTTTCTCGGGGAGGTGAAACTTGAGGCTTAAGAAGAGCTTGGGCCAGCACTTTTTAAAGGATAAGGGAGTTATAAAGAGGATAGTTGACGCCGGAGGTATAGGTCCCGAAGACAGGGTTGTTGAAATCGGGCCCGGCGGAGGGGCCCTAACTGAGGAGATTTTAAAGAGGAACCCTTTAGAGCTCTACCTTGTTGAGATTGACCCAGATTGGGCAGAGTACTTAAAGAATAGGTTCGGTGATAGGGTTAAAGTCTTTAACGCCGATGCTACGACATTTGACTTTTCTTCCTTAGGAGAGAACCTAAAGTTCTTTGGAAATTTACCCTACAACGTTTCAACTAGGATAATCAGGAACCTTTTAGACCACAGGAAGGTAATGAAAAGAGGGGTTTTCATGGTTCAGGACGAGGTTGCCGACAGGTTAACTGCAACCTCTGGCAAGGAGTACGGCTACCTTCCTGCTCTCCTTCAGAACTTTTTCAGGATAAAGAAGCTCTTTAAAGTCCCTCCTAAGGCTTTTGTTCCTCCTCCAAAAGTTATGTCTGCCGTCTTTGAAATGGAGCCGACGGGCTTTAATATGGAGGAGGGGGAGCTCTTAGCATTTGAAAACTTCCTTAAAAAGGCCTTTTCAATGAGGAGGAAGAAACTAAAGAAGAACTTAGGAATAAAGAAATTTCCTCCTCCTTTTTCAGGGCTAGAAGAGAAGAGGGCTGAGGAAATTTCTCCAAAAACTTTTTTTGAACTCTTTAGGGCTCTGTATTTGAATAAAGGAGGCCTTTAGGCCTCCCCGAAGACTCTTTTAAAGATGTAGTCAACGTTTTTTGTGTGGTATGAAAGGTCAAAAATTTCCTCAATTTCCTCTTCTGTTAGAACCTTCCTGACCCTTTCGTCCTTCTTGAGGAGCTCCTTAAACTCTACTCCCTCGTTCCATACTCTCATTGCGTTTTCCTGAACTATAGCGTAGGCCTCCTCTCTCGTTAGTCCTCCCTTCTCAATTAAAGTTAGAAGAACCCTTTGGGAGAAGATTAAACCTTTCAGGAGGTTAAGGTTCTTAAGCATATTCTCAGGGTAAACGATGAGGTTTTCCATTAGGTTTGCGAATTTCTGGAGCATGTAGTCAAGGGCTATACAGGCGTCTGGGAAGACTGTTCTCTCAGTTGATGAGTGGGAGATGTCCCTTTCATGCCAAAGTGGAACGTTCTCCATTCCTACTATTGAGGCACTCCTTACCACCCTTGCAAGGCCGCAGAGCCTCTCTGAGAGTATTGGATTTCTCTTGTGGGGCATTGCAGAGGAGCCCTTCTGTCCCTTCCTGAAGGGTTCTTCAACTTCCCTAACTTCAGTCCTCTGGAGGTGCCTTATTTCGGTAGCGAACTTCTCAATTGATGAAGCAGTTAGAGCAAGGGCGTTTAGGAACTCTGCGTGCCTATCTCTCTGAACTACCTGGTTTGAAGCCTTTGCGTAGTCTATTCCAAGCTTTTTGCAGGTCATCTCCTCAACTCTCGGGTCAATGTTTGCAAAAGTTCCAACTGCTCCAGAAATCTTTCCAACTGCAGCCCTCTTAACTGCAGCCTTTAGCCTCTCGTAGTTTCTTCTCATCTCGTCGTACCAGATTGCCAGCTTCAGGCCGAAAGTTATGGGCTCGGCGTGGATTCCGTGGGTTCTTCCAATCATTACAGTATTTTTATGCTCAAAGGCCCTTTTCTTTATGGCCTCCATTACCCTTTCAATGTCTTTAAGTAGGAGTTCCCCCGCCTGCTTAATCTGGAGAGCAAAGGCGGTATCAAGCATGTCTGACGAGGTCATTCCAAAGTGGAGGTACTTTGCCTCGTCCCCCACTATTTCCTTTATGTAGGTTAAGAAGGCTATAACGTCGTGGTTTGTAACCTCCTCAATCTCTGCAATTCTCTTTGTGTCAAATTCCTTCTCCCCCTCAAGGTAGGGTTTAACCTTTTCCTTTATTTTCTCAACGGCCTCTTTAGGTATTTTCCCGAGCTCTGCCCAGCTTTCAGCTGCAGCAACTTCAACTTTCAACCAGTTCCTCAACTTATTCTGTTCGTCCCAGATTTTCCCCATCTCAGGTAAGGTATAGCGGGCTATCATCTTACCTCCCTATCTGTTTTTTAAGATTTCTTCTGCAGTTTCCTCAGCTGCCTTAGTACAGTCGTTAACTCCAACGCCTGTGTAGGTGTTGTTGCAGAAGTATAATCCACCTATTTCCCTTGCTCTGTTGAAAATCCTTTCAACCCTCTCTGAGTGTCCAAGTGTGTAGTGGGGAATTCCCCTTTCGTGCCTAAATACTTTAATAAACTCAGGAGCTCTCCTTATCTTCATTATCTCTATTAGCTCTTCTACTGCAATCTTTACAAGTTCTTTAGGACTTTTAAGGGCAAGCTCCGGCTGGCGGGCTCCACCGATCATTACCCTTATCAGGGCCTTTCCCTCTGGAGCTCTGTTTGGAAAGACTGAGCTGTCCCATAGAGCTCCAAGTATTTTCCTTCCTTCCTCCCTTGGAACGAGGAATCCAAAGCCGTCAAGGTCGTGCTCTAAGCCCTCTTTTTCAAAGCCTAAAGCGACAACGGATATTGGAGAGTACTCAATTTGAGAGAGGAGGTTACTGATTTCTTCATCAACTTCACTTAAAATCTCTGCTGCTGAGTAAGAAGGAGTTGACATTACAACGGCGTCAAACTCTTCAATTCCCTTTTTAGTTTCAACTATCCACTTTTCACCCTCTTTTCTGAGCTTAGGGCTAACTCCTGTTTCTACGTTTTCCTTCAGCTCACTTTCAAGGGCTTCAATTAGCTGGCTCACTCCCCTTTTAAAGGAGGTTAACTTCCCTCCTGGTCCTGCAGGTCCAGATGAACTCTTACCTTTAGACTCTTTTATTTTTCCTATTAGGCCCTTAATCAGCCCTCCGTACTCCTTTTCAAGCCTATAAATTGCAGGAAAGGCGGCCTTAAGGCTCATTCTCTCAGGGTCTCCTGCAAAGATCCCTGCAACCATAGGGTCAAGCAGTCTATTTAGAGCTTCCTCCCCAAGCCTTCTCCTTGCAAACTGGGCAAGTGTTTCATCCTGACTGTCCCTTTTCGGAGGAACGAGGAGCTCTCCGATCAGCCTTAACTTTCCCCTTGGGGATAGGATTGAAGAGAGAATAAATGATATCGGGTCTTCAGGTAGTCTAACCAGCTTTCCATTTACGTAGATAAACCTTTTTCTTGACTTATCTGAACTTGGGTAGAGCTCTTCCTCTATTCCAAGGGCCTTTACGAGGTTTAAAGTGTAAGGTTTCCCATCTAAGAAACCGTTTGGGCCGGTTTCAACTATGTAGCCCTCCTCGTAAACTGTTCTCATCTTTCCGCCTAATCTCTCCCCTTTCTCAAAGACCTTGACTGCTGCACCGCCCCTTTTAAGGTAGAAGGCGGTTGATAGTCCCGAAATTCCTCCTCCGATTACCGCAACTTTCATTTCTGCCCCCTAAGCTTTTCAACCTCCTCTTTGAGAGCTCCAATTAAGAGGGGGTCTCTATGGTCTAGTTTTACTCTTTTATAGTTAAGGGAGAGTTCCTTTGCCAATTCTCCATACTCAACGTCAAGCTCGTAGAGGGTTTCAATGTGTTCAGAGACAAAGCTCACCGGAAATACTACGACGTTTTTGAAACCTTCTACTTTAACTCTCCTTAACTCTTCCTCCGTGCTTGGCTCAAGCCACTCAATCGGTCCGACCTTACTCTGATAGGAGATTCTGTAGGGGAACTCCTTAAACCCATCCATAACGGCTTCAACAGTTGCCCTTACTTCCTGAGGGTATCTATCTCCCCTTTCTTCAACTATGTACTTTGGAAGGCTGTGGGCAGAAAAGAGGATCACAGTCTCTTTAGGGTTTAGCCCGCTTAATTCCCTCTTTATTGCCCTTCTTATCCACTCAACGTAATTAGGGTTCTTTGCCCAGCTTCTAACCTCTTTAAGTTCAACTTTTCCTTCTAAGTACTTCCTTCCATCCCTAAGGCACGCTCCTGCAGTTGCTATGGAGTACTGGGGGTAGAGCGTTATGTGATAAACTTTTTTAAAGCTTCCTTTTAGAATTTCTTTAGCTACTTTTGAAATAAGGGGTTCTGAGTAGAGCATTCCTACAAATACTGGAATTCCAATTTCCCTTTCTAAGAGCTCCCCCTGTTCAAGGGAGTACTTAACCAGAGGGCTTCCTCCCCCTATTGCTTCGTACTGGGGTTTAACTTTTGGAGTTCTAAATGTAGAAATTAGGTAAGCAAGGGGCTTTTGGAGGAAGGAAGGAACCCCGAAGTTTATCAGGTCTCTATCTGAAAAGAGCCTGTATAGGAAGGGCTTTATCTCTTCTGTTGTTGAGGGAGCTCCCATGTAGCTAATTAATACGGCCTCCTTCAAACTACTCTCCTATTATCTTTATGATGGCCCTCTTTGGCCTTTGCCCGTCAAACTCTGCATAGAAGATTTCTTGCCACGGTCCTAAGTCAAGCTTTCCCTTTGTGATAGGAAGTACTACTTGAAGATGAACCAGGAGGTTCTTAAGGTGAGCATCTCCGTTATCCTCGCCTGTTCTGTGGTGTTTATAGTCGTGACGGAAAGGTGCTAACTTTTCAAGCCACTCCCATATATCTTCGTGTAGGCCTTCCTCATCATCCTGGATGATTACTGCTGCTGTGAGGTGCATCGCTGAAACTAAGCAGAGTCCCTCTTTAACTCCAGACTTTTCTACGGCTTCTTTAACCTTATCTGTAATTCTTATGAGCTCTCTCCTCTTCTTAGTGTTAAAGAGTAAGTACTCTGTGTATGCCTTCATCTCCTCTCCTCAAAGACTTTTAGGGATGAAATTATCTCACAAATAGTTAAATTGAATTAGTAAAGAATAAGGGAGGTGAAGGATGTATGCAGTGGCGATTATAGGGGGAGGTGTTTCAGGGCTTTCCTGTGCGCTTACTTTAGCCGATGGAGGAAGGAGGTTTGAGTTTGCTAAAGGGAAGAAGTTCTTAGTTGTTGACTCAAACTCTTCTGATGCTTTAAAGGCAGTTTTAAATAACGTTCCGGGGGTTAAGAAGGGAACTACGGGGGAGGAGTATTTGGCATTCTTAAGGTCTCAGGTTGAGGAGTTTGAGGAGGTTAACTTAGTTGAAGGTGAAGTCTGTGAGGTTGTAAAAGAGGGGGACAAGTTTAAGGTTATCCTTTCAGATGGAAGGGAGTTTGAATCGGATACTGTAGTCTTTGCAACAGGTTTTCACTCGTTTAACGTTAAAACCGACCTTGTTGAGGTTATTCCCCATCCAAAATCTCCCCGTCCGGGAAAGGTAGCACTTAAGCCAAAAAGTGAGAATGTTTTTGTGTGTGGAAACGCTGCTGGAGAGATTACTATGGTAGCAACTGCAGCCGGTGGCGGTGTTAGCGTTGCTTGCGATATCCTTTCAAGGTGGGCAGGAAAGGTTGTCGTTCCCCACGATTCTATCGGTTAGAAGAACTTCTTTATGAATTCCCTCCAGTTACCCAGGGGAACTTCGGTAAAGTCCTTTGCAAGGTCTGGGTTGAGGAGGTAAACCCAGGCCTCAACCCATTCGTTCATGGGTATCAGCCTGATAGGTTTTAACTTCCTTAAGAAAAAGCTCTCTTCGGGGAACAACTCGTTAAACTCCTCGTAGAGGTCAATTGCCTTTAGTGTAAGGTCGTCAACCCTATAAACTTCTCCAAATATTTCCCCTTCCCCTTCAAGGGCTCCCGGAAAGCCCTCCTCAAGGTGAACAAGCTTTGCCCCGTAGAGTACTCCGTGGGAAACAAACTGAGCGTCAAGTAAAAAGGCGTGGGCTGAGAAGCCCGACATTAAGGTTCCGTATACAAAGAGGAGATGGTTAAACATCAAGGTTCCTTACCTCTTTTGCGAATTTCTGAATGAACTCCCTCCTTGGCTCCACCTTATCTCCCATTAAGACCGTGAATATCTCATCGGCCCTTACAGCATCTTCAACAGTTACCTTGAGTAAAGTCCTGTTTTCAGGGTTCATCGTTGTTTCCCAAAGCTGTTCAGGGTTCATTTCACCAAGACCTTTGTACCTCTGAATGTATATTCCCTCCTTTCCTATGTCTATAAGGTAGTTGTAGAGTTCCTGGGCAGAGCCGAACTCAGTAACCTCACCTTTTTTACCCTTAACTCTGTAAGGTGGAGCTCCCATCCTCTCTTTTAACCTCTTCTTAATTCCCCTTCCCTGCTTAAAGAGGTCGGAGATTAAGAGGTCCTCGTCTATTACTACTTCCTTGGTTAAGTACTTTTCAAAGGGTATTTTAGCTACGATTTTAAACGAACAGTGTTCCTTATCCTCTACAAGCTCAAACTCTGTTCCTTTTAAGTTTTCAGGTAGGTTTTCCTTTAACCTTCTTATTAAACCCTCTGCCTCTTCTTTCCTGTAGAGCTCTTTATAGTCGGCCCCAACTTGAAGTAAGAGGTTAATTAGGTCCTTATCCCTCTTCCTTGATAGAATAGAGACAATCTCCATTAACCTTTTGAGCTCTTTAACTATTTCTTTAGATTCCTCCTCAGGTAAAGGTTCCCCTTCTCCCGATAGAAGTTCCACACTATCTAGGGCAAACTCAAGGACAACGTCCTCAAGCTCTGAGTCGCTCTTTATGTACATCTCCTTCTTGCCCTTTTTAATCCTGTAAAGGGGAGGTTGGGCAATGTATAGGTGTCCCTTTTCTACTATTTCGGGAAACTGTCTGAAGAAGAAAGTAAGCAGGAGAGTTCTAATGTGAGCTCCGTCAACGTCGGCATCGGTCATTATGATTATCTTGTTGTACCTTAACTTACTTATATCAAAGTTCTTTCCAACTCCAGTTCCAAGGGCCGTAATAATTGTCTTAATCTCATCGTTTGAAAGGACTTTCTCAATTCTTGCCTTCTCAACGTTGATAATCTTACCCTTTAGGGGGAGGATTGCCTGGAACTTCCTATCCCTTCCCTGTTTTGCACTTCCTCCTGCACTATCACCCTCTACTAAGAAGAGCTCTGTCCTTTCAGGGTCCTTCTCCGAACAGTCGGCAAGTTTACCAGGAAGGGAGAACTCCTCAAGGGCACTCTTTCTCCTTGTTAGCTCCCTCGCCCTCTTTGCCGCTTCTCTTGCCCTTGCTGCAGTTATGACTTTCTCGGCAATCTTCCTTCCGATGTCCGGCCTTTCCGTTAAGAAGTTCCATAGCTTTTCGTAGACTATTGAAGCTACAACCGGTTTAACTTCTGAGTTTCCAAGTTTTGCCTTTGTCTGCCCTTCAAACTGAGGGTTTGGAATTTTAACGGATATAACGGCTACAAGGCCTTCCCTAACGTCATCTCCAGTTATTGAGAGTTTTGTGTTTTTCGGAATTAGGTTGTTCTCCTCAATGAACTTTGTAATTGCCCTTGTTAGTGCCGTCCTGAACCCTGAAACGTGAGTTCCGCCTTCTCTAGTATTTATGTTGTTTACAAAGCTAAATATCTGTTCTGTGTAGGTTGAATTGTACTGAAGGGCAACTTCAACGAGGATGTCGTCCTTTTCACCGCTTATGTAGATTGGTTCCGGGAAGAGAGGGTCTTTCTTCTCGTTTACCTTCTTAACAAACTCAACAATTCCTCCTTCGTAGTAGAAGACCTCTTTCTTAGGAGGTTCAGTCCTTTCGTCAACCAAGGTTATTCTTAACCCTTTGTTTAAGAAGGCAAGTTCCCTTAACCTGTTTGCTAGGATGTCCCAGCTAAACTCAGTTACTTCAAAGATTTCCGGGTCTGGCTTGAACGTAATTATCGTTCCCCTCTTCTTGCTCTCACCTACACAGGCAAAAGCGGTAACCGGTTTTCCCCTTTCGTAAACTTGTTTATAGACCTTTCCTTCCCTGTGAATTTCAAGCTTTAACCACTCTGAAAGGGCATTGACTACAGAGACCCCAACTCCGTGAAGGCCTCCAGAGTACTTATAGGCCTTCTTCTCAAACTTACCTCCTGCGTGGAGAACAGTTAGGACAATCTCAGCTGCAGGTTTTCCATACTCAGGGTGTATGTCAACTGGGATTCCCCTTCCGTTGTCTGCAACTGTAATTGAGTTATCAGGGTGGATTATTACTTCAATCTCCGTACAGTAGCCTGCTAAAGCTTCGTCAACGCTGTTGTCAACTACTTCAAAGACCAGGTGGTGAAGGCCGTAAACTCCTGTATCTCCGATGTACATTCCCGGCCTTTTCCTTACCGCCTCTAAACCCTCGAGGACCTTTATTGCCGAAGCGTCGTACTTTTCCTGATTTGCCATTTGGCTCCTCTCTTCGTTATTTAAGTAAGGTTAATTTTAAACTTTCTCTACTTAAAGTAGAGCCGGAGCTACCGCCCGAAAGAGAGTTTTTAATTTAGCTTGCTTTTCTCTTTGCTATTAGCTGCTCAATAATCTTAGAGGCCCATTCCTGAGTTAGGAGGTTGAAGTTTAGGTTTGAGATGTCGGTCCCTGTTTCCTCAGCTAGCTTCTTTATAAACTCAACCTGCTTTGAAGTTGCTTTGAGCTCAAGCTTTTTCTCTTTTTCAGCCTTTGGTAGGAGCTCTGAGAGCTCTCCCCTGTAAGCTTTCCTTCCGATTGAGAAAAGGGAGAGTGCCTTTTGAATTGCATCTGTGGTTGCTCCCTTTAAGGCATCTCCGGGGGTGTAGTTTTCGCTTCCTCCAAAGGCCTCTTTAAAGGACTCAGTATCCCCCAACCAGAGTCTGATTTTTACCCAGGCAAGGTAGCGGGTCTCTCCTTTCCTGTTCTCAACTGTACTTACAGAGTACTCTACTATTTTGTATCCCCAGTTGTTGGCTCCTATAACGCTGTTTAGGGCATCTATTACAGATTGGGGCTTGTAACCGTAGAGGGTTCTTCCTCTGCCGGGAACTTCCTGAACTGCGGAAGCTCCTTCCTTTTCTAAAATTTTGTCGACTTTTTCTACAATATCTTTCCAGTAGTTCTCTTTTTGAGCCATTTTGACCTCATTGATTTGGTTAAGGAGGGCAGGAGCTCCGGCAGGGAGTTTTCTATTGAGAATTTCTATAGTGAAATATAGGATAAATTAATACTTATTCAACTACCTGGAGGTCTTATGAATCCAAGGCGTAAGTTCCTTCTCTTTCTTTCTGGAGTAGCTATCTCTCCCTTTGCTGCTGCCCTTTTCTACGCTGAACCTAGGGCGAAGAGGGAGAAGTACGAGATAGGGAAGAGTGTTGATTTAGATAGAGTTACATTCCTAAAAGGAAAATATGGAGGAACCCTTTACTCAGCAACCTCTTCAGACCCGAAGACTTTTAACCTCGTTGCCGCTCATGAAACCTCCTCTACAGAGGCAGTCGGAGAACTCTTTGAAGGGTTAACTGAAATTGATTTAAAAACTCTAAAACCGGTTGGAGCCCTCGCAGAGAGTTGGGAGTTTAAGGATGGTGGCCTTAGGTGGATTTTCTATTTGAGAAAGGGAGTTAAGTGGTTTGACGGAAAGGAGTTTACTTCAGACGATGTAGTTTTCACCTACAACAGTATTTACTTTAACCCAAAGATTCCAAACTCTACAAAGGATACCTTTATGATTGGTGGGAAACTCCCTAAAGTTAAAAAGCTTGATAAGTACGCAGTTGAATTTATACTCCCAGAGCCCTTTGCCCCTCTCCTTTATTCTCTCGGAGCTCCCATCTTCCCAAAGCACATAGTTGAAAAGCCTGTAAAAGAAGGAAGGTTTTTAGAGTTCTGGACGATTTCAACTCCCCCTGAAAAGCTCGTTGGAACGGGACCTTATAAGCTCGTTAAGTACGTTCCCGGTCAGTATTTAGTTTATGAGAGGAATAGGAACTACTGGAAGAGGGACGATTGGGGAAACTTCCTTCCTTACGTGGATAGAAAAGTGAAGTTTATCCTTCCCGATGCGAATACTCAGCTTTTGAAGTTTAAAGCAGGAGAGGTTGACTTCTACTCAATTCACGGTGAGGATTACCCGGAACTCAAGGAGAAAGAGAGAGAGGGCAGATACACAATCTACAACTTAGGTCCTTCCCTAACTGCCGACTTTATCTGCTTTAACCAGAACCCTAAAGCCCTTCCCAAATGGAAGTGGAAGCTCTTTTCAAACAGGAAGTTCCGCTGGGCTATATCCCATGCCGTAGATAGGATGGGTATAATCCTTACCGTATACAACGGCCTCGGCTACCCAGTCTACGCTCCCGTAACTCCTGCAAATAAAATCTACTGGGACTCAAGTTATCCGAAGTTTCCCTACAACTTAAAGAGGGCAAAGGAGCTCCTTCTACAGTTGGGGCTTAAGGACAGGAACGGCGACGGTTGGCTTGAGACTCCAGAAGGTCATACCGTAGAGATAAACCTCCTTACAAACTCCAATAACCCTGCGAGAGTTCAAATTGGAGCGATTCTAAAGTACGATTTAAAGAAGCTTGGGATAAAGGTTAACTTTCAACCCCTAGACTTTAACACCCTCGTTGAGAAGCTCCTCCACACTTACGACTTTGATGCAGTAATAATAGGTTTAACCGGTTCTGTTGACCCAAACGGAGGTAGAAACGTGTGGATGAGTAGCGGTCAACTCCACATGTGGAATCCTAACCAGAAAGAGCCTGCAACTGAGTGGGAAAAGGAAGTGGACGAACTCTTTGAAGAGGCAGCAAGGACCCTTGACTTTAAAAAGAGGGTGGAGCTCTACAAAAAGGCCTACTACATAATAGCCTATCAACAGCCGTTAATCTATATAGCTGCTCCCTTAGTTCTGGAAGCTGTTAGGAATAGGGTTAAGAACTACTTTCCTACCGTTTGGGGTGCTTACAAACCTGAAAGGATTTTTGTTAGTAGCGAAGGAGAAGCCAGAGGCCAAAAATGAGACCTAGCGCTGAAATTGAAAGGGGAATCTGTTTATACTTCCTGTAAAAGGAAAACTTCCTTGATAGTTTCTTAGCAAAGAGGAGCCTTAAAATCCCATTGACGGTAAACAGAATTCCAATTAAGGAGAGCTCAGGTACCCTCCAGTTGTTTAATATTAGAGTTGGAACTCCTAGAAATAGTGAAAACCAGGCCGATATTAATAGGAACTCCTCCCTTCCCATCATTTCAAGGACCATGTCACAGATGGAGGGTTTAATCAGATAGGTTCCGCAGATAAGGACTAACCACCATCCCCATATTTCTGCAAGTTCCATCTTCTCCTCAGTTAAGGAAGAATTTCTTTAAAATGTAGGTTGATACTGCAACCTCAATAACCTTAATGGAAATGGAGATCGCTATCAGTTTCCTCTTGGGGATTTTTCTTATCTTCTCAATTAAACTTTTGACTCTTACCTTCATAATAGTAATTCTATAGGAAAATTAGAATTTATAACACCTAAGGAGGTACTTTTGGAACTGAAAATCTACGGTAAGAATGCGGTTGTTGAGGCTTTAAAATCTGGTAGGTCTGTTGAGAAAGTTTACCTTCAGTACGGAAAGTTCTTTGAACCTGAGTTTCTGAACTTCCTAAAAGAAAGGGGAGTAAAGTATCAGTGGGCGAAGAAAGAGCAGTTAAGGAAACTTGTAGGTAAGGAGAAACATCAAGGGATTGTTGCCCTTTTGTCACCTATTGAGTATTCCTCAGAACAGGAGCTCTTTAGGGATACTCTAAAGAAAAACTCTTTCTTCGTTGCCCTTGATGGAGTAACAGAGCCCCAGAACCTTGGAACAATTGCAAGGACTGTTGAAAGTTTTGGAGGTGTTGGACTCCTTTTACCTGAAAAGGGAAGTGCACCTTTAAACGAAGTGGCCCTAAAGGCTTCATCAGGTTCCCTTTTCCACCTAAAGGTTGTTAGAGTTGAGAATTTAAGTTCATCGCTCTTAAAGTTTAAAAGTCAAGGAGGAAGGGTTTACTCTGTTGAAACTGGAGGAAAGGATATTAGGAGCGTGGAGTTTAGGAGACCCCTATGCTTGATTATGGGTTCTGAAGGGAGAGGGATTGGGGAGGAGCTCTTAAGTATTTCAGATGAAGTAGCTACTATCCCAACTGTTGGAAAGACTCCTTCCCTAAACGTTTCCGTTTCCTGTGCAATTGCCGTTTGGGAGCTCTTTAGGCGTTAAGGTGTTTTTGTATGTGAACAGGAAAAGAGAGAATTCCAGGAGATTTAGCTGGATATTTGTGTTTTTTGTTAAAATAGTAAAACTTTGATTAGTCAAGTTAAACAGAACTTAAGGCACTTTTTTCTAATTCCGGTACTTTTAGGTTTACTGGGAGGCCTTTCTGCCTTTCTTTTTAGGGCTCTTATTTCCCTTTTTAATTCCCTATTTAACAGTTCTTTTGGATCGCCCGCTTACTACCCTTTTGTTATACCTATCATCTTCTCGATAACTTTCCTAATTTCAAGGAAACTCCTAGTTTCTCCAGAGAACGTTACTATTGATGAGATAGCCAGGAAGGTTGCCCTTGAGAGGGGAGGGTTTGACCCGAAGAAAGGTCTTTTAATTCTCGGTTTTACCTCCTTTAACATCGGTTTTGGAGCTCCAGTCGGAAGAGAGGGTCCTATTGCAAAGCTGGGAGGAGTTTTAGCAGAACTGGTTAATAAAGTGCTGAAGGTTGATGGCCTTCACTTTCCCATCTACCTTACCTGCGGTATCTCTTCTGCCCTCTCGGCAACCTTTAACGCTCCGGTAGCTGCCGTGCTCTTTGGTGCAGAGGTAGTACTGGGTAAAATCAACAGCTACATACTCATCCCTTTAATTGTCTCATCAGCTACGGCAACCGTCGTTGCCCGTTACTTCTTGGGAGACTTTAGGGCTTTTTGGGTGCCTCACCTCTCTTACGACTCCTCCGAACTTCCCCTTTTCCTCGTAGTGTCTGTTTTGGCTGCTGCTTCTGTCCTTTTAATTCTCAACCTCCTTAAATTCTTTACCTATTTACGCTCTTCCCTTAAGGACTACTGGTACTTTGCCGTTATAACTTGTGGCCTTTTGGTAGGTTTTCTCCTGTGGATGTTCCCTCAGACTGTCGGAGTCGGATACGAACAGGTAACTTTACTCTTTAAAGGGGCCTACTCTCCCGAGAAGGCCGGTGAGATTGCCTTTATTAAGGCCCTTGCAGTTTGTCTTACTTTTGGGAGTGGGGTCTTTGGAGGGTTTATGGCTCCGGCAATTTTTATCGGAGCCTTTGGAGGTTTTTCGGTAGGCTCCTTCATCTCTTCCACTCCCGGAGCTTTTGCCCTTGCAGGAGCCGCTGCATTTCTAACCGGTATCTCTGGGGCTCCCCTCCGTTCCTCCCTCATTATAGTTGAGCTAACTCACAGTTATCAACTAATAGTTCCAATACTTTTTACTAGTGCGTTTACCAACTACTTTTTGGGAGCTTTCTCCCAAGTAAGGTTCTTTAAGAGAACCCTTTACCATAAGGGTATTGATGTAGAAAAACTTTTCCCTGTCAAAGAGGTTTCCATTGGTAAGTTTGTAACCTTTGTTGAGCCTGTTAATGAGAGCTCTCCAGTATCCCTCTTAAAGGAAAGGTTTTTAAAGGAGGCAGAGAGGTACATTCCTGTTGTTAACGATGACAACCGTTTGGTAGGAATCGTCTCTGTGAGGGATTTGAGGTTAACCCTCTTCTTTGGAGAGGACCTTAAAGTAAGGGACGTTATGACCAGTGAACCTTTCTTTATCTACAAGGACTCTTCCCTTTCTGACCTTATAAAGGCCATATCCCTCCTTGACAGAGGTAAAATTCCAGTAGTTGAGAGGGATAGGTCTTACGTTGGGATGTTTAGCTGTGATGACTTCTTAAAGGCCCTTACCTTCAGGAAGTAAGTGTAGTAGAATACCTTTTACCACTTCTGGGGGTGTAAGATGCTTTTTAAAAAACCTCAGGTAGCTTTCTATCCCTTTATGGTTCTAAGGGACGACTACAAGTGTGTAAGGTGTAAATCCTGTGTTGACCAGTGCTCCTTTGATGCCACCTACTTTGACGAGGACCTTAACATGGTGATGAACCGGAATGAGAACTGTGTAAACTGTAAGAGGTGTGAAGCTTTCTGTCCAACAGATGCAATTAAGGTTGTAAAGAATCCTTCAACCTTTCACCCCGATGCCAACTGGACTGCTGAGGCAATAAGGGATATTCACGTTCAGATGTTGACAGGAGCGATAATTCTAACTTCAACCGGAAACGATAAGCCCGTAAAGAACTACTTTGACCATTTACTCCTTGATGCCTGTCAAGTTACAAACCCTCCAATTGACCCGTTAAGGGAACCTATGGAACTCAAGACTTTCATAGGCCGTAAAACAGACCAGCTCCAGTTTGACTCTGACGGCGTCTCAATAAAGACTACGATAGGGAAGCAGCTTAAGCTTGAGATACCCGTCCTCTTCTCTGCGATGAGCTACGGTTCCATTAACCTGAACCTTCAAAAGGCTATGGCAACTGCTGCAAGGGAGTTTGGAACTTACTGGAACACCGGTGAAGGTGGCCTTCACAAGTCTTTAAGGGAGTTTAAAGACTGCACTATAGTTCAGGTTGCTTCAGGTCGTTTCGGAGTTGACATTGACTACCTTGAAACTTCTGCAGCTATTGAGATAAAGATCGGTCAAGGGGCAAAACCCGGTATCGGTGGACACCTTCCCGGAGAGAAGGTTAACGAAGGTATTGCCCAGACCCGTATGATACCTGTAGGTTCTGATGCAATATCACCTGCACCTCACCACGACATCTACTCAATTGAAGACCTACGTCAGCTTATTTACGCCCTTAAGGAGGCAACCAACTACGAAAGGCCGGTCTTTGTAAAGATTGCTGCAGTCCACAACGTGGCTGCAATTGCCTGCGGAATTGCCCATGCTGGAGCTGATGCAATAGTTATTGACGGTGTAAGGGGTGGAACTGGAGCTACTCCCAAGTCCTTAAGGGACCACGTAGGTATTCCTATAGAGCTTGCCATCGCTGCTGTTGACGATAGACTTAGGAAGGAAGGTTTAAGGAATGAAGTCTCCCTCATAGCAGCCGGAGGTTTCAGAAGCGCGGTTGACGTTTTAAAGGCAGTGGCTCTTGGAGCCGACGCTGTTTATATAGGAACTGTTGCTAAGCTAGCTGCCGGTTGTACTCAGTGTCAGCAGTGTCACACCGGTAAGTGTGCTTGGGGAATTACTACAAACGATCCAAAGCTTGCAAAGAGGCTCAATCCGGATATAGTTGCTGAGAACCTCTATAACCTACTAAGGGCCTGGGCTCACGATATTAAGGAGCTCCTAGGAGCTATGGGTATAAACGCGATTGAGTCAATTAGAGGTAATAGGCTCAGGCTTAGGAGCTGGGGCTTAACAGAGCAGGAAAACAAAATCCTCGGCGTTCTGCCGGCAGGAATGTAGGGGTCAGAAGATGGGAAATAAGAGGAAGCTAAAGAAGGTCTATCCAATAGAAGAAAACTGTATCTCCTGTCGCTACTGTGAAGTGGCGTGCACTATGGTTCACAGTAAGTCCAAAGACCCACTTAAGGCCTATAAGCTTGAAAATCTCCTTCCCCGTGCAACTGTAGAGGTAAAGGGTGCTGTTTCTCTATCTGTTATGTGCCGTCACTGTAAGCATCCTTTCTGCTTTGATTCATGCATATCCGGTGCAATTCAAGTTGGGGAGAAGGGACAGGTTTACCTTGATGAGGAAAAGTGTGTCGGCTGTTGGAACTGCGTTTTAGTCTGTCCCTTTGGAGCAGCCCATCCGTACATAACTGAGGAGAAGGGGCACTCGTTTAAGTGCGACCTCTGTAAAGATAGAGGATTTCCAGCCTGTGTTGAGGCTTGCCCTAACAGAGCTCTCGTATACGACTTTGAGAGGTAGAAAAGAGTAAATAGCGAGAGGTGCTTTATGAAGTACGTCATTGTTGGTAACAGCGCTGCTGCGGTAGGTTGTATAACTGGAATAAGGAAAGTTGATAGAGAATCTCCCATAACTGTTATCTCCTATGAGAGCTCCTGCTACTCAAAGCCGATGATTGCCGATGTTCTGGTTGATATACCTGAAGATAAGTTAATCTACAGGGATGAGGACTTCTTTAAGAGTAATAATGTTGAGCTAGTTTTAGGCCACAGGGCAGTCGAAATTAACACTGACTCAAAGGTTGTAGTTCTTGATTCAGAGGAGACGGTTCCTTACGATAAACTCCTCATATCAACAGGGGCTAAGCCCTTTATTCCTCCAATCTCCGGGGTAGATAAGAAGGGCGTTTTTACTTTTACAGAGCTCTCTTCAGCCCTCTCCTTTAAGAACTACATAAAGGAAAACGGCTTAGAGGAAGTTGTAATAGTAGGTTCAGGTTTTATAGGACTTGAAGTAGCATACTTCCTTGCGAAGTTGGGCATTAAGGTAACCGTCGTTGAACTCCTTGAAAGAGCTCTTGCAAGGGCTATTGACAAAAAGGGTTCGGAGATTGTTGAGAAACTTTTAAGAGAGGAAGGAGTAGAGTTTATCTTTAAGGACAGCGTTTCTGAGATTTTGGGAGATGAGAAAGTATCGGGCGTTAAACTTGGTAGCGGTAGGGTCTTAAAGGCAGGAGCAGTTGTTGTTGCTGTTGGAGTTCGTCCAAATACGGAGCTTGCACAAACTGCAGGAGTAAAGGTTAACTTAGGAATTGAAACAGACGACCACATGGAAACCTCAGTTAAAGATATATTTGCTTCCGGTGATTGTGTAGAGTGCCTTGACGTAACCGACGGTAAGAAGAAACCCCTTCCCCTCTTTCCCCTTGCCTTTGAGCAGGGATTTGTTGCAGGTCTGAATATGGCAGGAAAGAGGATGAAGTACTTAGGAGGGCTCCCTCTTAACTCCTTAAAGTTCCTTCCAGTTCCCGTTCTAAACGCAGGAATAGTTAATCCTCCCGATTCATCTTACGAAGTTTTAGTAAACGATAGGTTTGATGACAAGGGTTTTTATAGGAAAGCAGTAATCAAGGATAGCAACTTGGTCGGTTTTGTCGCCGTTGGCCAGATTGACAGGGTTGGAATCTTAACGAACCTTATTCGCCAGAAAATAGACGTTTCTGAGTTTAAAGAGAGGTTAATTGAGCTTGACTTTGGACTTGTTGACCTTCCCCAGTGGTGGCGGGAGGAGAAGTTAAAGAACGATAAAACCGCCTATAAGGACTGGAGGGCTGTATAATGGCTTGCTGTTACTCTGAGATGTCCGGCTGTGGTCTTTCAGGGATAGTCAATAGGAACGGAGAGGCCATAAGCGGTAAGTTTATATATGAGTCCATCTCTTCAATGAAAGAGCGTGGAAACGGAATGGGGGCAGGTTACGCTGCCTACGGAATTTACCCGGATATGAAGGAGTTTTACGCCTTTCACGTTATGCTTGATGATATTGACTGTGAGTCTGAAGTTAATGCAGTTCTTAGCCGCTCATTTAAGATTGTAAAGAGTGAAATGATACCTACAAAGAGCGTTCCTTCTCTGTATAAGAAAACAAAACCTCCCGTTTTCTACCGCTACTTCGTTGAGCCGAAGGAAGATGCGAAACTTCCTATGGAGACTGAAGAAGACCTTGTAGTTAGAGTAGTAATGACTATAAACGAGAAAGTCAAAGGGGCTTACGTTATCTCAAGCGGTAAGAACATGGGGGCCTTTAAAGGAGTAGGCCATCCTGACGAAATTGGAGATTTCTTTGAGATAAAGGAGTATAAAGGATACATTTGGCTTGCCCATACACGCTTCCCTACTAACACTCCCGGCTGGTGGGGAGGAGCTCACCCCTTTACTCTCCTTGATTGGGCTATAGTTCACAATGGAGAGATAACTTCGTACGGAACGAACAAACGCTACGTTGAGATGTACGGGTATAAGTGTACCCTCTTAACGGATACTGAAGTTGCAGCCTACCTCTTTGACCTTCTCTTTAGGAAACATAGACTGCCCATAAGGGCAGTCTTTATGGCTATGGCCTCTCCTTTCTGGAAGGATATAGAGCACTACAGAGAGATCGGAATGGAGAAAATTTACACTATGGCAAAAATGATAAGGACGGTTTACTCCTCTGCAATGCTTAACGGTCCCTTTGCAATGCTCTTTGCTTTTAAAGATGGAGTTATCGGATTTAACGATAGGATTAAACTCCGTCCTTTCGTTGCAGCTGAGAAAGGGGATACAGTCTACATGGCCAGCGAAGAGTCCGCTATTAGAATCATTTGTCCTGAACCTGACAGGGTTTGGATGCCAAAGGCAGGAGAGCCTGTAATAGCTCTTTTAAACCACTGTAAAGAGGAAGATGTATGTTATCCTGCTTAAGGGGTTGAGATATGGAAGTTAAGCAGATTGATGAAAGAGTTTATGAGATAGTTTGTGGAACTGCCCACTATAGAGAAGTTAACTCTAAAGTAAAAGAGCTCGTTTCAAGAGGAGCTGAAAAGGTAATCCTTAAAGATGTCTGCGGTCAGCGTTACATAGGAACGGGAATAAGGGAAAAGGTAAAAATTGACCTTTACGGAACGGCAGGTAACGACCTTGGAATATTCCTCTACGGTCCTGAAATTGAAGTTTTCGGCAATGCTCAAGATGGCGTTGGTAACACTATGAGAGAAGGGAAAATTGTAGTTAGAGGCCACGCCGGGGACGTGTGTGGTTACGGTATGAGGGGAGGAAAGGTTTACATAGAGGGAGACGTTGGATATAGGGTTGGAATTCACATGAAAGGTTATAAAGACCTTGTTCCTACATTTATAGTTGGCGGTAAAGCCGGAAACTTCTTCGGTGAGTATATGGCCGGAGGGATTCTCATTCTCCTGGGTCTTAACAGAAAGCCCGGAGAGGATATAGTTGGAGACTACTGTGCTACTGGAATGCACGGCGGCGTAATTTTCGTTAGAGGAGAAGTTCCTAAGCGTTACCTCGGTAAAGAGGTAAAAGTCTTTGAGCTTGATTCAAAGGATAGGGAACTTTTAACTCAGGAGCTCAAAGGTTTTTCAGAAGCCTTCAGTATACCTTTGGACGAGATCTTAAGCGAACCTTTTACAAAAATTGTTCCCGTTAGTGCAAGGCCTTACGGAAGGTTGTATGCCCACAGGTGGGGTATTGCCGCAGGACTAATTAAGTAACTTTAGGAGGAGAGTTTGTATAGATATCCTGATGAGAGAGGGAAGTACGGGATTTTCGGTGGAAAGTATGTCCCTGAGACTCTTATGGCTGCTCTTGGAGAGCTTGAGAGAAAGTACCTTGAGATAAAAGAAGACGAGGACTTCCAGAGAGAGTTTAAGGAACTCCTTTCAACTTACGTAGGGCGTCCCACTCCTTTACAGTTTGCAAGGCGTTTTTCGGAATACCTTGGAAACGGAATTAAGGTGTTCCTTAAGAGGGAAGACTTAAACCACACCGGTGCCCATAAGATTAACAACGCCCTTGGGCAGGCCCTCCTTGCAAAGAGGATGGGGAAGAAGAGGATTATTGCCGAGACCGGTGCGGGACAGCACGGAGTTGCCACTGCTACCGCCTGTGCTTTCCTTGGCCTAGAGTGTATAGTCTATATGGGTGAGGAGGACGTTCAAAGGCAGGCTTTAAACGTTTTTAGGATGGAGCTCCTGGGAGCCAAAGTTGAGGTTGTAAAGAGCGGAAGCAGGACTTTAAAAGACGCAGTTAACGAGGCTATTAGGGACTGGGTTACAAACGTAAGGACAACTCACTACATAATCGGTTCGGTTGTAGGCCCTCACCCTTACCCCATGATTGTTAGGGACTTCCAGTCCGTTATAGGAAAGGAAGCAAAGGAGCAGATTTTAAGGGAGACTGGAAGTCTTCCAAACGTTATAGTTGCCTGCGTTGGTGGTGGAAGTAACGCTATAGGAATTTTCTATCCGTTTATTGAGGACGAGGAAGTTGAGCTTATTGGCGTTGAGGCAGGAGGTTACGGAATAGATACAGGAAAACACGCTGCTACTCTCTGTGCAGGAAAGGTTGGAGTCTTTCACGGCGCTAAGTCATACCTCCTTCAGAATGAAGACGGTCAGGTTACTCCTACTCACTCTGTTTCTGCCGGTCTTGACTACCCGGGAGTTGGCCCCGAACACTCTCTATTAAAGGAGATAGGCAGGGCAAAGTACGATGCTGTTACAGATGAGGAGGCGGTAAAGGCCTTTCAGATTCTCTCAAGGACTGAAGGGATAATACCAGCCCTTGAGAGCTCCCATGCTGTAGCGTGGGTTATAAAGAACGCTGATAGGTTAAAGGACAAGACTGTAATAATTAATTTATCAGGAAGAGGAGATAAAGACGTAAGTCAGGTTAGAGATTTACTTGAGGAAAACAGGGATATGCGTCTATGTTAGATGAGATAACTCAGCTTCCCTCAAGGAAGGCCTTTTTCTCTCACCTTAAGGAAATAAACCTTGGCACCGGTGTAATTATTGCCATTTTTGATATAGACGACTTTAGGTTTGTTAACTTCGCCCACGGATACCGTATCGGTGATTCTGTAATAAAGGCTACAGGTAGCCACATTAAAAGGACTTTCTCTAAGTACTTTACTAACTTCTTTATCGGTAGAACGGGAGCGAATCAATTCTCAGTTGTCCTCTACGATGACGTTCCTAAAGTAAGAATTGAAGAGGTTTTTAATAAACACGTTCGTTTAATAAAGTTCAAACTTAAAGATGAATTTATAAGGGTTACTTTAAGTGGTGGAGTAAGCAGCGGTAAGGATAAATACCAGGATATTTACTCTCAGGCTGAAGATGCTCTGTATACAGCTAAATATCAAGGTAAAAATACGATAGTCTTTTACGGAAATTTTGTCGTTCGTGACACTAAGCGGTTTAGGGAAGTAAGGCAAAAGCTCATAGAGGCAATTAGGAAAGAGAGCGTTCGTCCTTACTTCCAGCCAATAGTTTCTCTCAGAACTGGTCGGGTTTTTGGCTATGAAGTTCTATCGCGAATTTTCTACAACGATGAGGTTCTCAGAGGAGATTACGTTTTTTCAGTAGCAGATTCTCTGGCTTTGACTCCTGAGATAGATAAAATACTTTTCCTAAATGCTATTAAGTATTTTGGTTCCTATAAACTTTTCTTTAACCTGTCAATGAAGTACTTCTTTAGAGAGTTGACCAACATATTTCAGATAGCAAAAACTTACTCACTTGACCTCTCAAACGTCATTTTTGAAGTTACCGAGTCTCAAAAGTTGATGCAGGAAGGTATAGCTATAAGTATTTTTAACCTGTTTAGGGAGTTTAATGCTGGTATTGCCATAGACGATTTTGGTGCAGGTTACTCTAACTTCATGTACCTTAAAAAACTCCCGGCTGACGTTGTGAAAATTGATGGAGCCTTCATTAGGAATGCTGCTAAAGATATAAAGGATTTAACTATTGTTAAATCAATAGTTGAAGTAGCTAGGGCTTTCAGGATAAGGTCCCTTGCCGAATTTATAGAAGATGAAGAGACTTACAGGTTAATGAAAGCAATTGGGGTTTCTTTAGGGCAGGGTTACTTTATAGGTAAACCTGAACCTGAACCAAAGGAAGTTAGGGTAGAGATAGAATAAGGGGCCAAAGGCCCCCGAAACTTACTTTTCATTTTCTTCCTCTTTATTTTCCTCTTCACCTTCAGTCTTTATCTTTGCCTCTTTGGGAGGAAGCTCCTCCTTTTCAACTTTAAAGGTGAACTCGCCCTTCTCCTTATCGTAGTCAACCACTACTGTATCGCCCTCTTTTACGCTACCCTCAAGTATCTTAACTGAAAGGGGAGTCTCAATCTCCCTCTGAATAGTTCTTCTTAATGGCCTTGCGCCAAACTCAGGGATGTAACCTCTCTTGGCAAGCTCAGTCTTAGCCTCTTCTGTAAGCTTAATCTTAATTCCTCTCTCTTCAAGTCTCTTGTTGAGTTTTGCAATGAGGAGGTCGACGATCCTCTTAATCTCCTCTTCAGCCAACGGATGGAAGATGATAATTTCGTCAATTCTGTTGAGGAACTCAGGTCTGAACCTCTTCTTGAGTTCTTCCATAATCTGCTCTTTAATCTTGTCGTAGTTCTTCTCAAACTCCTCTTTTGACAAGTTCATTAGATACTCTGAACCAACGTTGCTGGTCATTATTATCACTGTGTTGCTAAAGTCAACTGTTCTACCTTTAGCATCTGTCAACCTTCCATCGTCAAGGATTTGGAGGAGAATGTTAAATACATCAGGATGAGCCTTTTCAATCTCGTCAAGGAGGATAACTGAGTAAGGCTTCCTCCTAACCGCCTCTGTTAGCTGTCCACCCTCCTCGTAGCCGACGTATCCTGGAGGTGCACCAATTAGCTTTGATACTGCGTGCTTCTCCATGTACTCAGACATATCAAGTCTGATCATTGCAGTCTCGTCACCAAAGAGGTACTCTGCAAGTGCCTTGGCAAGTTCAGTCTTACCAACTCCAGTTGGTCCAAGGAAGAGGAATGAACCAAGAGGTCTATTAGGTGGTTGAAGGCCTGCCCTTGCACGCCTTATAGCTTCAGAGACCGCTTTTATTGCCCTTTCTTGACCGATTACCCTCTTATGGAGCTCCTCCTCCATCCTAAGGAGTTTCTGAATCTCCTCCTCTTGAAGTTTAGACGCAGGAATTCCAGTCATTTCAGATATAACTTCAGCAACGTCCTCAGCAGTTACAACAGGTTTCTCCTCACCCGTCTCCTTGCTCTTCTCTATCTTCTCTTCAAGCTCCTTGATCTTCTCTTCAATCTGCTTAATCTCCTTCTTAAGCTTTGCGGCTTTATCAAACTCCTCTTTCTTAACAGCTTCATCAAGTTCAGCCCTGAGCTGGTGGAGTTTATCCTTAAATTCGCTCAGCTCTGGAGAGCTGTAGGTGGCCTCTATCTTCTTCCTTGCGCAGGCTTCGTCAAGTACGTCAATTGCCTTGTCAGGAAGGTACCTTCCTTGGATGTACTTCTTAGATAGCTTAACTGCCGCTTCAATGGCATCGTCTGTGATCTTAACGTTGTGGTGTTCTTCAAGCTTAGGTCTTAGACCTTTAAGCATTTTAATTGCAGTTTCTATATCTGGCTCGTCAACCCAAACTGGAGCAAACCTTCTCTCAAGTGCAGGGTCTTTTTCAATGTACTTCCTAAACTCATCAGTTGTAGTTGCGCCTATTACCCTTATTTCACCCCTTGCGAGGGCTGGCTTCATTATGTTTGCAGCATCCATACTTCCTTCTGCTGCCCCTGCACCTATAACTGTGTGGAGTTCGTCAATAAAGAGTATGATGTTGCCCTCTTCCTTAACTGCATCAAGAACTTGCTTGAGTCTTTCCTCAAACTCACCCCTATACTTAGTTCCGGCAACTAATGCTGCCATATCAAGGGCAACGATCCTCTTATCCTTGAGGTTCTCTGGAACCTCTCCGTTTGCAATCCTCTGGGCAACCCCTTCAACGATTGCCGTTTTACCAACTCCAGCAGGACCAACGAGGACTGGGTTGTTCTTCGTCCTCCTTGAAAGTATTTGGATAACCCTTTTAATTTCGTTTTCCCTATCAATTACTGGGTCAAGCTTACCCTCCTCTGCAAGGCCGGTTAAGTCAATACCGAACTTCCTGAGAACTTCTGGTAACTGTTTACCACCCCTTTTGGCCTTTGCTCCAATTTCCCTTGAAACTTTAGCCCTACCTTCTCTGTACTTTTTAACGGCTCTAACAGCCTCGTCCTTCTCAAGTCCGAGCTTGAGTAGAATTCTGTACGCCATACTTTCAGGCACTTCGTAGAATGCGAGCAGCAGGTGTTCAAGGTCAACACTTCTTGCCTTCATCTGGCGGGCTATGTCAAGGGCAGCGTCAAAGACCTTCTTCATTGTTGGAGTGATGTAGATTTCCTCATAGCTACCGTAACCACTAGTTAAACCTAGCCTTCCAACCCTATCTACCTGTTCCCTGATGAACTTCTTTGCCCTAACTGGGTCAAACCCTGCAATTGTTAGGATGTCAAGGATAGGTGAACCAGGAAGTTCCACCATTGCGAGTAAGAGGTGTTCAGTATCAACGTACCTCTCTCCAAGCTGCCTTGCAATTTCCTGTGAAAGGAGAATGGCATCTTTAGCCCTTCCACTTAATACATCCCAGATGTTCATCTCTCTCCTCCTCTTTAAGTTTATTTGTTTAGTATTTCAATAAGTTTTTCCCTATCAAGCTCTTCAAAGTCTAGCTCTCTTAGCAGGGAAAGGACTGTTTCCCTAGCTTCCTCACTGAGTGATTGAGCCATTGCACTGAAGAGTTTTTCAAGGTCCTCTTCAAGCCTTAATATGACGTGGGTTCCCGCAACGTTAACTCCCCTCTCCCTGGTTAAGGAGACGATCCTCTTAATTCTCACTAGGTCCCTTTCCGAATAGAGTCTCGTCTTTCCTTGGGTTCTTGAGGGCTTTATAAGCCCTTCATTTTCGTAAAACCTCAAGGTTTGAGGATGGACCCCAGCAATCTTTGCAACGATACTTATCATGTAGACTGGGGTATCTTTATCAATCACCGCCCACTCCTTTATAGGTCTTTACTATCAATTTATCTTAGTTAAAGGAAAATGTCAACTAACTTAAAACAATTTTTTAAGGAGTGGGCAGATTCCCCTTTAGTAGGGGAGCTTTTCCCAGTTGACATTCTCCTTTATCCACTTTACGTACTTAGGAATACCTTCTTCTATCTGGGTTTTGGGAACCCAATTTAGGATTTCCTTTGTTTCTATTAAGTCGGCTTCAGTGTAGTTCTGGTAGAAGTCATAGGGGTTATCAAAGTAATCGGTTTCAACGTCTGTTTCCAAAGTTTCCTTTATTATCTTCACTACTTCGTTAAAGCTTCTTGCCTTCCCTGTACCTACGTTAACTATTCCACTCTTTCCACTTTCAAAGGCCTTTATGTTGGCTTCAACACAGTCTTCCACATAAACAAAGTCCCTCTTCTGTTCTCCCCACTTAAAGAGCCTCGGCCTTTTACCCTTTAGTATCTGGACTGTAAGCTGTAGGACCATACTTGCCATCTTCCCTTTGTGCTCTTCCCTGGGGCCGTATACGTTGAAGTAGCGTAAGCCTACTACGGGAATTTGGGGGTTTTCCCTCATAAACTTTAAAGCTACCCTGTCCATTGCAAGTTTTGAGTAGCCATAAACGTTTTCAGGCTTTAGTCCTTGGTCTACCTTCATTGGCGGAGATGTGTTTCCGTAGACTGCTGCAGAGGAGGCGTAGATTACGGGAGCGCCTGCTTCCCTTCCAACCTTTAATATCTCCTTAAAGGCTTCACAGTTAACCTCCATCATTCTGCGTTGGTTCGTATCGGTTGTGTTAACGTTTGCAGCTTGGTGAAAGATCGCCTTGAGTCCTAACTTCCTTAACTTCTCTATAGTCTCTGGTTCTGTTATTGAACCGGTTATTACTTCCCCTTCAAAGTCTATAAGGTTTTTAAAGTTCCCACTTGAGAAGTCGTCTAGAACGAAGAGTTCCCAATCTGGAAATCTCCTCTGGAGCTCTAAGATCAAATTGGAACCTATAAAACCAGCACCGCCGGTAACTAAAACTTTCATACTACCTCCTAGTCCCCAAGCTCGCCCTTTAGGTGGGTTTCGTAGCCTCTACTCTCAAAGAACTCTTTGAGGGCTCTTCCATACTTTCTTGCAAGGTTCCAGCTGTGGAAGATGGCGTAAGTTGCACTCTCTTCAAGCTCGTCTCCGTTGAACCTTAGAACAGAAACCCCCCACTCAAAGTGCTTAAGTTCCTGATCAAGGTAAACCCTCTGAACAAAGACGTCGCATATTTTCTGGGGCTCACCTAAAATTTTTCCTAGCTCTTCAGGGTCTTTCCCTAAAGCATCTGCCATTAACTCTCTGAAGAACTCGTCACTCATCTTCCACCTCTACTTTTCAACTATGCTCTCTTTTACTTTCATACCAAAGTGTCTTCCAGGCTCTTCTGTGTAGACCAAAACTTCATCTCCTTCTTTAAGTTCAACGACTGATATCGGGGTTCCGTCCGGCCTCGTTAACCTTATGGTTTCTGCGTTTTGGAGTATTCCGCTAACTTTCTTTCCTTCCTTAGTTTCTGCCTCTATGAGTAGCATAGGTCTCTTTTCCACCTTTGCCCTTCCGACGTAGGCAATTCTTCCCTCTCCTTTGTAGTTGTAAATCATTATCTCATCGCCACTCTCTATCTCGGCCAGGTATTTCGTTTTTCCTCCCGGAAGTCTTACGTACATATGGACAGCTCCAGCATTAACCCTGAAAGGCCTTGCCGCAACGTAAGGGTTGCTCTCTGTTTCTGCGTGAACTAAGAACATTCCAGCAGATGAGTTTCCAACGAGAGCACCCTCTCCCCTTGTCATGTTAGAACACGTGTCTATACAGACCCTATCACACATGCCTATCGGTTTAACTCTCTTTACTTTTGCAACTTCAAGCTTTACTTTCTCTCCTGCCTGACTTATAGCTTGACCGGTTGCCTTTATCTCGTTAACGTCCTTCGTTTCAAGGACTACTCCTTTTACTCCCTTTTCAAGTATTGTGAGGGCTGTTTTGGCCTCTTCAGAGTTCCTAACCCAGGCGTAAACCTCATCCCCCTGTGCTAAAAGGTTTTCAAGTGGAATAATCGTCCAGTCTGTGGTCTTTACTATTACCTTCTTTCCCTGCTTTAAAAGCTGTGCAGCCCTTTCTTCGTCCTCCTTTCCTTTAATTTCAACGATTACGAACTCCTCCCCCAGTTTAAAGTCTCCATCAGGTGCAATTGTCTTTACCCTTGCTAGCTTCTTAACCTTTTCACTGATTCCTTCCTTTGTTGTAAGGACTGCAGAGACTCCACTCTCTAAAGCAGCAGTTATGACGTTCTTATCCTCTGGATTCTCTATAGCTACTATTAACTCCTTTTTCATCTTCATAACCTCCTTTAGTATCTCCTGGGTCCAAAGAGAGCAGTTCCAATTCTTACAATTGTAGCCCCTTCTTCAACCGCTACTACAAAGTCGTGGCTCATTCCCATTGAGAGCTCTGGAAACTTCCTTTTAAACTTTTCCTCCATTCTATCCCTGATTTCTCTTAACCTTATAAAGAAGGGCCTTACAAGTTCAACTTCCTCGTAGTATGGTGGAACCGTCATAAATCCGAGAACTTCAATTTCCGGAAACTCTAAAGTATACGAGAGGAGCTCCTCAACCTTTTCTGGAGGACAGCCGTGCTTACTCTCCTCAGGAGAGAGTTTTACTTCTATAAGTGTACTTACTTTTTCCCTACCTGTCCTCTTTAACCTCTTTACAAGCTCATTAACCAGTTCTTTCCTATCCACAGTCTCTATCCAGTCAAAGAGCTCTACAGCGTACTTTACCTTGTTCGTCTGAAGGTGGCCTATCATGTGCCACTGGGCCTGTGGCATTCTATCCCTTAATAGGGGTATTTTTTCCCTTGCTTCCTGAACTCTGTTCTCTCCAAACAGTCTAACTCCGGCTTGGTATGCCTCTAAAATTTCCTCCGGAGTTCTGGTTTTCGTTGCAGCCAAAACCTTCACCTCTTTACTGCTCCTTCCGACCCTCTGACAAGCCTTCTCTATCTCTTCCCTTATCCTGTCTAAGTTCTCCTTAATCGTCCCCACCTTCCAACCTCTCATAAACTTGGTCTGCGAAGAACCACAGGTCTTCAATAAGGTTTGACTCTGAGTTTTCAACGAAGCTTTCGTAGTCTTTAATTTTTCCTTCTCTAAAGTTGTGGTAGCTTGAAGCTACAAATCCACCCTTTTCAAATCCTCCGTTTCCATTAAACCTGTAAACGTCTATCTCAACGAACTTGTTTACTCCTGAGTTAAAGAGTTTCTCCGTTAACTTCTTCCAGAACTCAAAGTTTGAACGTTTTAGGAAGAGCCTTGTTTTCCTTCCCCTAATTTTCCTTCCATCTTTAGTTATAAACTGGTATCTGAGCTTAAGGAAAGCACCGGTTCCTGTAGGGGTTTCTTCTAGCTGAAGGTCTTCACTTCTAACAGGTAGAGTTTTAACGTAGTAGCCTAACCTCTTGCTTAGGGGGGATGAGAGCTTAACGCTGTTGAATATGTCTATAAGTCTGTTAATTTCTTTGAGGAGTTCCTCCCTGTTTACTTCAACTCTTTTATCTACCCTCTCAGCCCTCTCCCAGAAGTGACCTGAGAATAGATAACCTGTAGAGTTCTTAAGGAGAGGAATTCCAGCCCTTACTTCAACCTGATTTCCAAAACTATCGTAGAGTTTAATCGGGAAGTTGGCTACTACTACGTCAAAGGTATCTCTCTCAACTGAAACTCTATCTTTTCCTACTTCAAGAGGTTCTTCCTTAAAAACGCCTATTACTGATTGGGGGAGCTCCCTATAAACTACTATAACGTCCCCCTTTTTTATCCTCTCTCCGTCTTCTAAGGCTTTTGCAACGGTTAGTTCAATTTCTCCAGTCTTATTAAAGAGGGGAAGTTTAAAGTCTGTATAGTCGCAGTTTAACCAACCTCCTTCACTCCTTCCCCAGTATCCAAGGAGGTTCCTCAGGGGAAGCTCTTGGTCTTTATTTAGAGTCTCAATTAGGTTTCCGTTAGGTACTTCCCTTACAGATATGGCTTCTGTTAGAACTTTTAAACTTCCCTGTCCAAATGCACTGTAGCTTGTAAGGAGGAGTGGGAGTGTAAAGAGTAGGGACTTCCTCATTCTTTCTCCTTCAAAACGAACATAATGGCTTCAGCTTCGGCGACTTTTTTGCCGCTTTTTGTCTTTTTCATAACCGCTTTAGTTATCTTAACCCTTTTCCTTTCCTCCTCAACCCAGGCCTCAACTTCAACTTCCTCCTCAACGAGCAGGGGAGTGTGAAACTTTACAGTCAACTTTCCAGTCAAGAACCTTTCTTTTAAGCTCTGAAGGTAAGCCATTGCTTCGTCAAGAATGAGTGAGATAATGCCTCCGTGAATTACTCTGTTGTACCCTTGGTAGTACTCAGGAAGTGAGAACCTGGCATAAACCTTCCCGTCTTCGCGCTTAAAGGTTAGGTGCATTCCCTTTGGGTTCTCTTTACCACAGACGAAACAGTAGTTATCCCTGAGTAGCTCTTCACCCTTCATTGCACATTGATTATAAAATAGTTATTAGGTTAGGAGGGAGAGATGAAGAATAAAGAACTTGCAGACATATTTGATAAGTGGGCAGATATCCTTGAGTTTATGGGAGATAACCCCTACCACATAAGGGCTTACAGGAATGCAGCCCGATTAATTAGGGATCTTTCTGAGGATATAGAGGTTCTTGCTAAGGAGGGAAAACTCTCTCAACTTCCGGGAATTGGACAGAGGTTACAGGCTAAAATCCTTGAGTTTCTCAGGACCGGTAAAATTGAGGAGTTTGAGCGCTTAAAACAGCAGGTTCCGGATACGATCTTCACCCTCCTTGATATACCCGGAGTTGGTCCAAAGACTGTAAAGCTCCTCTATGAAAAGCTTGGAGTGAGGAGTATTGAGGACCTAAAGAGGGCCATTGAGAGGGGGGATTTACTCAAACTTCCCGGTTTTGGCCCGAAGAAGGTTGAGAAGATAAAGAAGGGCATAGAGCTCTACGAAAAGAGCGGAGGGAGAATACTCCTTGGAGTTGCCGTCTTTATTGCAGATAGGATCGTTAATCAACTTAAAGAACACTCTGCAGTTGAGAGGATTTCAGTTTGTGGTTCAACGAGGAGGATGAAGGAAACAGTTGGAGACATTGATATCCTTGCTAGCGGAAAGAACAACCTAGAGATAATAGAAGCTTTCGTTAACCTTCCCAACGTTAAAGAAGTCTTGTGGAAGGGAACTAAAAAGGCAACGGTTATAGTTGAGGAGGGAGAACAGGTTGATTTAAGGGTTATTGAACCAGACTCCTATGGGGCAGCCCTTCAGTACTTTACAGGATCAAAGGCCCATAATATCCACTTAAGGACTATCTGTTTAAAGCTAGGTTATAAGCTGAACGAGTACGGCCTCTTCAAAGGAGAGGAGAAGATTGCCGGGAAGACTGAGGAAGAGATTTACTCGGCTTTAGGTATGGATACTCCTCCTCCTGAGATTAGGGAGGATACTGGGGAGATTGAGGCAGCCCTTGAGCACAAATTACCCAACTTGGTAGGTTACGATGAAATAAGGGGAGACCTTCACATCCACTCCAACTGGTCCGATGGAGCTTCAACGATTGAGGACTACGTTAAGAAGGCCATTGAAATGGGCTACAGGTACATTGCAATATCTGACCATTCAAAGAGCCTAAAGGTTGCAAATGGACTTAGTGAAGAAGACCTCCTAAGGAGGAACTACGAGATAGATAAGCTAAATGAGAAGTATTCGGGGAAGATTAAGATACTGAAAGGGGCTGAAGTTGACATCCTTCCAGACGGTTCACTTGACTATCCCGATGAGATTCTCTCTCAGCTTGACTTCGTTATAGCGGCTATTCACTCAAGGTTTAACCAGGACAATACAGAAAGGATACTAAAGGCAATAAACAACCCTTACGTTAATGCAATAGCCCATCCCACCGGTAGGATTATTGGCCAGAGGGAAGGCTATCCCCTTGACCTTGAAAGGATAATGAAGGCGGCAGCGGAGACTGGAACTGCCCTTGAGGTTAATTCCTACTACAACCGTTTAGACCTGAAGGATGCTCACTGTAGATTGGCTAAGAAGTTTAACGTTAAGCTGGTAATAAATACAGATTCCCACCACGTAGATCACATGTGGATGATTAAGCTCGGTGTAGGAACGGCCAGGAGGGGTTGGGTAGAAGGTAAGGACGTTATAAATACCCTTATTTTAAGGAGCCTTCAGAAGTTTGTAAGGGATAAGAGGAGGAAGTTTGGAGTAAAGTAGTTGCAAAGGTATTTTTATGGACCTAAAATAAAATTTAGAGAAAATTTCAAAACTTTTTTAAGGAGGGAGAGATGTTTGGAAGATTCTTCGGAAGAGGAAGGAGAGGATTTGACCCCTTTGAGGATATGTTCCGTTACATGCAGGAAATGGAACGTATGATGGAACAGATGATGAGGGGATTTGGTAGGGAGCTCCCGGGCTTTGAAATGGGCTTTGAACCGAAGATTGAGATGTATGAGACTCCAGATGAAATCGTTGTAAGGGCTGAAATGCCAGGTCTTGATAAGGACAGCATTGACGTTAAAGTTCGCGGTAACTACCTAATTATCAGGGGAGTTAAGAAGAAAGAGGAAAAAGAGGAGAAGGATAACGTCTTCTTTAGTGAAACCTTCTACGGTGAGTTCCAAAGGGTTATTCCGCTACCTGTAGAGGTTAAAGAAGAGGGAATTGAGGCTTACTACGATAGAGGAGTTCTTGAAATCCGCCTTCCTAAAGCCGCGTCTGCAAGGAAGGAGGTTAAGATTATCGTTAAGGAGCCTGAGGAGAAGAAGGAAGAGGGTAAGGATAAAGGTAAAGAGGAAAAGTAATTTACTCTTAAAAGCCAACTCCAGGCCCGCTCAAAGCGGGCCTTTTCTTTTTCTTTGGATAGATTAGATTTATTGAGAATCACTTCTAAGAAGGAGGTTCTGTCTGCTATTAGTAAGGAAGTGTTCCCATTTAGTTTTAGAGCCTGGCGATTTAAAAGTTCTCCTGGCCTATCCGGGGCCTGAAAAAGCAGGCCTTTCAAGCCTTGCTGTTCACAGGATATATACCCTCCTAAACTCAATTGAGGGCGTCTCCTGCGACCTTATTTTCTCAGATTACAACCAGTCCTTCTTCCTATCACTTTCCCCTACTGAGTTTGACGTTATTGCCTTTAGCGTTACTTACGAAAACCACCTATTTGAAGTTATTAAGCTGCTTAGTTCCTGGGGAATTGAACCTTTGAGGGAGAAGAGAAAAGAGGCTCCCCTCCTTTTGGGAGGAGGGATAGGGCTTTTCTACAACCCTTCCCCTTTCCTTCCCATATTTGACGCCATTTACCTAGGTGAGGCTGAAGGAAGGTTAGAGGAAGTTATCTCAGCTTTTAGGAATAGACCTAACTTAGAGACTCTATCCGACTTTGATAATGTCCTGATTTCGGGGGATTACACTTTCAAATATGAAGGCCTTAAAGTATCCTTCTTTGAAGGACCTAAAAAGAGGATATTACGTTCTCCCCTCTTTCCGGAAGTTCCTAGCCACTCCTGTTTCATTTCAGAAGGGACCGCCTTTAAGGAGATGTTCCTCATAGAACTAAACAGGGGATGTATAGAGAAGTGTAGGTTCTGCGTTGCATCTTACATGGGATTGCCCTATAGGGAGAAGGAGATAGAGGTTGTTGAGGAGGAAATAGCTATTGCATCAAACTACGTTGACAGGGTTGGTTTAATAGGTGCAGGTGTTAGTGATTACTCAAAGATGGAGGAGCTCTACAGGATACTCAAAAAGTATAACGTAAAGGCTTCCTTCTCTTCGCTGAAGGCCTCTTCAACTTCTCCTTACATCTTTGAAATCTTAAAGGAGTCTGGCCAAAAAACTGTTACCCTTGCTCCCGAAGCTGGCTCTCAAGAGCTTCGCTTTGCAATAAATAAGAAGGTGGAGGATGAGGCCTACTTTAGGTTTGCAGAGAGGGCTTTTGAAGCGGGGGCGGAAAACCTAAAGCTTTACTTCTTAATTGGGCTTCCAAGTGAAACGGAAGAGGACGTGGAAGCAATAGTTGATATGACGAAGAAATTTAGGGAGATAGGCCTTTACTACTGGAGGGAAAGGGGAGTAAAGGGAGGAATTCACCTATCGGTTAACCCGGTAATAGCCAAACCCTTTACTCCCCTTCAGTGGTACGGCTTAAATCCAAAGTCCGTTATAGAGAGGAAGATAAGGAGACTTTCAAAGTTGGTTAGGAAAGTACCGGGCGTTAAACTAACCTATGAGAAGGTAAAAGATGCAGTCCTTCAGGCTATTGTCTCAAGGGGAGATGAGAGGTTAGGAGTTGCCGCTGTGAGATCCGTTAAGGAGGGTTTGAACTTTAGGAGAGCTCTAAAGGAGGTGGGTCTGCCTTTTGAGGAGCTCTACACTAGAGAGAGGGAGAGGGACGAACTCTTCCCTTGGGAGATTGTGGAAAGCGGGATAAAGAAGGATTACCTCTGGAGGGAATACCAGAACGTTTATAAAAGGAAAGCTACTCCTGCTTGTTTTCCCGGCTGTTCTGTGTGCGGTCTCTGCCTAGGAAGTGCAAATTTGCAAAAAGGTTAATTAGAGTTAGGTATAAGTAAGCTTTTAAGGTAGCTATAATTAGTCAAACTAAAGTTGGGGAGCTCCTATGCAGGTATATCAGAGAACTCTATCTCAGGAAGTTGAGTTCAGCGGAATAGGGCTTCATACCGGAAAAAAAGTCTCTGTAAGGCTCGTTCCAGCACCAGCCGATACCGGCATTGTCTTTATAAGAACAGATTTAAAGGGAGCTCCCTCAATAAAAGTTTCTCCCCACTACCTTTCAAGGCTCTTTTACGCAACTAACCTTTCAGACGGAACGGTTTCAGTTCAAACCATTGAACATCTTATGGCTGCCCTTTCTGCTTTCGGTATAGATAACCTCTTCGTTTACTTAGACTCAGAGGAACTTCCAATTCTTGACGGCAGTTCAGCCCCTTACGTCTATCTCTTTGAGGAAGTAGGTGTAAGGGAGCTCTCTAGGAAGAGGAAATACGCTCTACTTAAGAAAGAAGTAGTTGTAGAGTTTGAGGATAAGAGGATAGTTGCAGAGCCCCATCATACCCTCGTTGTTGATAACACGATTTCCTTTGATCACCCTTACAAGAAGGTTAGGTTTCAAAGGCTGGTTTACACACACTCCCTTAAGAACTTTAGGGAGATATCAAAGGCTAGGACTTTCTGTTTCTACCAGGAAGTTGAAGCCTTAAGAGCTGCCGGCCTTGCCAGGGGAGGAAGTTTAGAGAACGCTATAGTTGTTGACGACTGTGGCATCCTCAACGAAGGGGGCTTAAGGTTAGAGAATGAGTTTGTGGCCCATAAAACTCTTGATTTAATTGGAGATCTTTACGTTTTAGGATACCCTCTTTTGGCTAAGATAACGGCCTATAAAACAGGGCATGCCCTTAATGCTTCTTTAGTCAAGAGAATTTACTCTGAGAAGCTCTACGACCTTGTAGAGTTCCCTGAAAGGAATCGGGAAGAAAGGGGACTTGATTTCTTAACCGATGAAGGGTTCTGTGAGACTGATTGATGAGTACTACTTTCAGATAGCCCTTACGATAGCTTTTATCGTTATTATTCTTACAGTTCCCTTTCTTAACTACCACCTTACCTTTAACGTAAGGTTTGAAACTCTCTCCTTAAGGTGCTTCTTCTTAAACCTTGCTTCAAGCCTTGTTTTCTTCTTAGTTGAAGAGGGAAAGTTTAAAAGCCTTCTAATTTTCTCCCTAGGCGGAGCAGTTACTTCCCTACTTTTCGTTAAGTTTCACTCTACCTACTTAGTTTTACTTTCCTTAGCTCTAACGATCACTTCAGTTATAATGGTTTCACTGGTTGCTTGCTATTACCTCAGCTCAGGTAGAACTTCTCGCAAACAGTTCTAACGAAGTTCTTTTCTCCTTCCGTTACTTTTTTATTTCTTATGTAAGTGAGCATTAGGAAAGGAAAGACTTCAAGATTACTTCCCCTTAGTTTTTCTCTGTTTCTGTAGCAGAAATAGAGGATGTTTACTTTCGTTTCAAAGGGAAGTTGCCAGTTAAAGGCTCTCCTCTCTATCTCTTTAACTGCTTTTTTGAGTAGACTTTCGGGGAGTTCCAACCTTGTAAGTGCTGCAATTGAGTGGTTGAGGTATGCTACCTCCTCTTTCCTTCTAAAAGAGCTCCTTTTTATAACCGTAATTAGTTCGTAGGCAAAGTCTTCAAGCTCTTTACCTTTAAGCTCTTCTGTAAGTCTTTCAATGATTGGTAGGCCTTTCGGGTCTCTACTTCTAAAAAAGTGACGTAGTTCCCTAATTCCCCCTTTTACGCCTTCAACTTGTAGTGGATTCAGTTTTAGCACTTCTGCCTTAAAGGAAGGCTTTTCAACTACTACCTTAAAAGTTTTGTTAACTATTCCCCTTTTAAGTAGTTCCTCCTCTTTTACTTTCTCAACCTTAATTGGAAAAATCTTCTTAAGGCTCCTTTCAAAGGGAAAAGTGAGCCTGCCGATTAACTTAACGTCCTTAACTTTTGGCCTTTCCCTGAAGAGTTCCTCGTAAGTGTAGAGAGAGTTAACTACTGCACTTGAGAAATCGGCTGCCTTTTCAATTAATTCCCCGTAGTTTGCAGAACCGGTTAAAGGGGAGAGTACAAGGTCAATTTCCTCTTTTGAAATAGGCCTTGAGTAGTTAAACTGAGGAATTTCAACCTTTGACGTCCTTCCAAACAGAATCCTTGCGGCCTGACTTCTACACTTGTCAAGGATGTCTCCCCTAACTCCCTCTTTCCTTAACTTTGCGTTTGATATTCCAGTCTCCCCTAAAAACCTGTTAAATAGGTAATTTCCAAAGAAATCAATAAAGTGAAACTCACCTAAGGATATTACCGTAAGTAGCTTCCCTCCAAAAGATATGGAGCTCCTTGTGTATCCAACGTTTACAACAATAGTGTTTCTATCAAATAGGTTGAAGTCGTATACTACAGGAAACCTTTTTCCAAAGGTATCCTTTAGGAGGTTTTTTATCAGGTGGGTCGGTTTGCCGTAGAGGTATCCAGGGAGGACCAGCTCGTCGTAATCCCTTACATTTACTCCAAAGAGTGCAAATTCTAGGATGTCAATTCCGTCGTAGAGAACTTCTCCTAGAAAGAGGTACCTCTTCTTGTCAACGTTATCAAGTAGTGAAAGTAGCTTTTTCTTTACTTCAACCGGGACTGATGAGTAGTCTACTGAAACTTCCTTTAGGAACAGATCTTTTAGTCTAAATCTCTCACTTTCACCGACAGAGTCGGGATAGCCCAGGTAGAGCCTCAAAACCTGATTACCTCCCTGTTGTGGGCGTGCTCTTTAAACTCTTTTTTCCCAGGATAACCGTGGACAAAGGCACACTTTTTGGGAGAGAGTTCCTCTCTCAGCTTTTTTATTTCATCTCCCCCTGAGTGGGCAGAAAAGTGGTGTTTTCTTATTTGACACTTAAACTCTTTCAGCACGCTTTTATCGTGAAGGAGCTTGTATCCAAAGCTTTCTTCAACCATGTATCCGCTCAGTATTATAGAGCTCCTCCTCCACCTTGATATCATCCTTCCATAGATAAAGGAGGGAGTTCCTTCCATTAACATTCCTGAGGTAGAGAGTATACAGTCTGCCTCCCTTAAATTTTCCCTACAGGCTTCCTCAAAACTTATTCCTGGATAGCTAGGAGCGGGCTGTACGTAGTAGTTAAATATTTCCCTTTCAAGGAGGCTCTCGTATATGTTTGTAACCTCTTTTGCAAGTCCGTCAACGTAGACGGTTATCGGAGGAATCTCTCCAATCCTCATTCCTTCTGAGAGCAGAAGGATTATCTCCTGGGCTCTACCAAGAGCAAAGGCCGGAATTAGGACTTTCCCACCCCTTTCAACAGTTTCCCTTACGCTCTTAAAGAACTCTTCAACGCTCCTTTCCCTGTTAAACCTTTTCCTTGCGTATAGGTAAGTGCTTTCGCTAACTAAGAGTTCTACCCTCTCTCCCTTTGGAAGGACTGCCCCTTCAACGGTTTCTTGGGGAGTTAATGAGATGTCCCCTGTATGGAAGGCTAAACTCCCCTCTCCGTAAAACATTGCCACCGAAGCCGCTCCAAGGATGTGGCCGGCAGGGTAGAGGACTACCTCAACGTCCTTTACCTTTATCCTGTCAAAGAAGTCCCTTCTTTCAATCCGTGAGAGTGCCTGGTCAAGGAGTTTATACTCTCTCCAAAGGTCTGGTGAATTCCTTTCGTTTATGTACCTTACCTTTACTGCATCCTCTACCATCAAGGCAAGGAGTTGAGCTGTTTCATGGGTAGTGTAGATTGGTGTTTCTGGGTAGAGCTCTGAAAGGACGTGAAGGCTTCCACAGTGGTCAACGTGGGCATGGGTTACTATAATTGCATCAAGTTCAGGGGATAGGGCTTTTAGGAATTCAAAGTCGGGGAAAGGCTCCCTCTTAGAAAACCTTATCCCCGAGTCAATGAGGAGTTTGACTTCTCCAATTTGGTAAAAGTAGCAACTTGCCCCTATTTCGTTTCCACCGCCTATAGGTATGAATAGGTTTTCCATAAGCAGGAAATTTAAACCCTATCTACCGTAAAGTCCAACAAGTTCGTCCTGAGCTAAGACGTGACCGTCAATTGCCCTTAGAAACTCCTCCTTTCTAGCTCCAGGAGGCAATCCGGTTGAGGGAATGTCAAGGGCAAAGAGGATGAAGAAGTACCTGTGGGGCCTTCCCGGCGGAGGACACGGACCTCCGTAGCCTATTCTGTTAAAGTCGTTAATCCCCTGTTTTATTCCATACTCAAGTTCTGGGGCTGGAGGGACGTCCTCTGGAAGTCCCTCAAAGTTTCCAGGTATGTCGTAGATGATCCAGTGGGTAAATACGCCTACCGGAGCGTCCGGGTCGTCAACTAAAACTGCAAAGCTTTGGGTCTCTTCCGGAGGGTCAAGGAACAGGAGGGGAGGTGATATGTCGTCTCCGTCGCATGTATACTTAATTGGTATGTACTCTCCATTTCCAAAAGCCGGGCTAAATATCCTCATCTCTCTCCTCACAATTTCGGTTCTTCCTTCAGTTTAACATTTTAAAAGACGAAGTCTACGGGCCTTCCACACTCTGGACACTTGCCGTCTGGAGTGAAGAGGACCTCTGTGTTATATCCAACTCTTCTGACTAAGAGAGTTCCACACTTCGGACAGTAGGTTGATTCCCTTTCCGGTTCAATTACGTTTCCGACGTAAACGTAGTAGAGGTACTCCTTACTAACATCATAGGCCATATCTATAACTTCAACTGGGGTTGGGGGAGTGTTGAGGAGTTTGTAGGCTGGGAAGAACCTTGAGTAGTGCATAGGAACTTCTCTTCCCAGGTTCTCAGCAACCCACTTTGCAAACCTCTCAAAGTACTCTGGAGTGAATTCGTCAAATCCTGGAACTATGAGTTTCGTTAGCTCAAGGTGTTTTCCCGCCTTCTTTATCTCTTCACAGACTTTCCAAACGTTCGGGTTCGGGAAGGAAGAGAACTTGAGGTAGTACTCTCTATCCATTCCCTTAAGGTCAACGTTAAAAGCATCTATCAGGGGTAGGAGCTCCCTCAAAGCGTCAATGTTGATGTTTCCGTTAGTTACCATAACGTTCTTTAGTCCTGCCTCTTTAACTTTTTCTGCAGTGTCCTTTACAAACTCAAACCATATAATTGGGTCATTGTACGTGTAAGCTATACCTACCGAGTCGTACTTTCCTGCGTACTCTACTGCCATTTCGGGAGTAAAGACCTGTCTGATGTGGGGAGTATCCTGTCTGGCTATTTCCCAGTTTTGACAGGACTTACAGTCTAGGTTGCAGCCGTTTGTCCCGATTGAGAAGATAACCCTTCCGGGATGGAAGTGGTAGAGGGGTTTTTTCTCAACGGGGTCGTAGTTTGCCGATGTAATTTCAGAGTAGACTGTTGTTACAAGCTTTCTATCTTTGTTCTGCCTTACTAGACAGAAGCCCTTTCCTCTAGGGGGTATGGTGCACTCTCTTGGACATAAAGTGCACTTTACTTTGCCCCCCTCAAGAGGTTCCCAGTACTTTGCAGTTAATGTAGGCATCTCTCCCTCCAGTGTTGTGTTTTCATAATTTATATACTATATAAAATGTAGAATGCTCAAATAAATTTCTAGTAAAATAAAAAATCTACACTATACAAGTGGAGATTACCATGGGGGAAAAAGAGCGATTTTTTCCTATTCCTTCCTACTTACAAGTAGGAGAAGAGCGAATAAAAATTCTAAAGTTAGGAAAAAAAGGAGTAATTGTTGAAAGATCAGATTTACTCTTGAATTTAGCAAAAGAAGGAAATTTAAAGGGAAGTCTTGTTTTTCCGTACGATGGCTATAATGAAATCGTAATTGAAAATATTACTCTTCAGTGTGAGGATAAAGGGGATAAGGTATTACATTGTAGTTTTGTTAATCTAACGGAAGATCAAGAAGATTTTTTAAGTTTCTTAATTGGGAATTATTTGTTAAAGAGAGTTATATCGATTCCGAGTGATTTTATGAACTACACTCAAGATAAAGAAGTGAGGGAAGAACTTTTATCCTTATACAAGAGGGCTAATATAGATAGGAAAATTAAAAAAGTTTCCTTATTGGGAATTGGTTTATTTACCTCCTTTCTCATATCTTCCATTGTAGGAATAAAGGAGGTTTTCTTTAAAGAAAATTCACCAGTAACAATTGTATACCATGTTGATTCTTCAAAAGAGACAAAGTTTAAAGAATCTAATAAAAAGTTGCAGAACAAAGAGGAAGATATTTCTGATTTTAATATATCAGAGCCAAATAACAGATTAGATCAATCAGATAAGTTTTTACCCAATATTGAATTCTTCCAAGAGGATACTTCTTTACAAAGAAAGCTTAAGGATAAGGAGGAAAAAGATAAAGCTAATCCTGCCTTAAAGGAGAATAAAAGCTATTACTGCATTCAAGTTGCAAGTGATAGGAAACCGACTAAACTGATAGAATTTACGAGAAATTTTTACTCTTTCCCTGACGTAAGGGTTGAAAAAATAAATAATATCTACACTCTTAGAATAGGTTTCTGGGAAGATAAGAAAAAAGCAAAGGAAAGTTTAGAAAAAGTTAAAGAGAGAGTAAAAGATGCTTTTTTAAGGAAGTGTGCTTATAAACCAAATAGGTGGGTTTATCCAGAACTCCATAAGTAATTATCTAAGAGTTCCTTTACTTTCTCTTTTCCTTCCCCATAACTTTTGGATCTTAATTTAATTTGAGTTTGGGGGATTGAACGGCTGTAGAGTTTATCGTAGTAGTTAACCATGAGCTCTTTTACTGCTTTAGGGTAATTTTTCCTTTCTATTAGTTCCTTTATCTCCTTGTACTTTTCTCCCCCAAGGAGTTTCCTTATCCTTTTGAGGGCTTCTAAGTAGACTTCCTTTGGAAACCTACTTACTCCGTAGTCCTCCATTGAGATCTTTACCCTCTCCTCTAAGGGGAGCTCCAGCAGTACTTTGATACCTTCGTTCATCTTCTTCCAGAGGGGTTCAGGGATGAAGAGTTTTCCTATCTTCCTGCTCTCTCCTTCAACGACTATTAAAGGGCTATCCTTTAAGTTTTCAAGTTCCTTCCAGATAAGGGAGTCAAACATTTTCTGGCTCGGTTGTTCTAGACCTATTCCTCCAAATACAGAACCCCTGTGACCTGCAAGTCCCTCAAGGTCAATAATGGGATAACCTTCCCCTTTAAGTTCTCTTAAAAGTCTAGTCTTTCCAACTCCGGTCGGCCCGTAGAGGACGATAACTTCTTTATCCTTTAAGATTTCTTCCATTCTTTTTAGGATGTAGTTTCTAAATGCCCTATACCCTCCTTTTAATCTGAAAACGTGAACTCCTGTTAGGTTGCAAATAGCTGCAACTGCAAGGCTCCTTAGTCCACCCCTCCAGCAGTAAACTACAACGTTCTTCTCCTTTTCCTTTATCTCTTTAATTTCCTTAACTATCCTATGAAGTTTAGGTCCAACTACCTCAAGGGCGTAAAGCCTTGCCTCCTTTTCCCCTTTTCTGTAGTAAACTTCTGAAACTTTTTCCCTCTCTTCCTTCGTAAAGAGGGGGACGTTGTAGGCTCTCGGAATTCTAAACTCTTCAAATTCCTCTTTCGTCCTAACGTCTACGAATGCAAAGCCTTTTCTGTAGGCCTCTTCAAACTCAATCTCCCTTACCAGCTCCATCTCTCTTTATCACCCTGAACTTTGTTAGTCCAAATCCTCCAAAAGGTAAGTTCTCTCCCAGTATCTCTTCAAGTTTGGGGTTTACAAAACCGTCAACAGAAAAATTAAGAGTTGTTTTAAAACTTTCTAGCTTTAGTGCACAGTTACTCTTTCCTCCTACCCATCTGGCAAGTCTCTCTAACTCCTCTCTAGTTAGAAAACTTATGCCTGAGTAAACGCTCTCTCTAAAGAGGGACTTTACCTTCCTTGATAGGTTTAAAAGGGAGTAGGAGTTGAGAAAGCCAACTACAACAGCCTTCTTTGATACTCTGGCCGCCTCAAGGAGAGCCCTCTTCCTGTCAACTATAAACTCTAAACTGGTCATAAAGTAAACTGCGTCAAAGGAGTTGTCTTTAAAAGGTAGGAAAGTGGCACTTCCTATTACGAGTTTTTTCAACCCCTTAACCTTTGCCACTTTTAGCATATCCTTAGAGATATCAAGTCCTACAGGTTCTTTAAAGCCGAATTCCCTCAGGTACTCTATCCAGATACCGGTTCCACATCCAACTTCAAGGAGCTCTCCCTGTTTAAACTCCTCTAATGCTTCTCTTAGGAGCTTTCCCTCAAGCCTTTTTACTTCCTTTCCATAGGGAGTTTTAAAGAAAAGATCATACTTGAAAGCCTTTTCTCCGTGAAACGGGTTACTCTCCAAGGGCTTCCCTCCCAGTTATTCCTCTGTGCCTAAGTATTTTTACGATTTCCTCAATATCTTCGTTAGTTATTTTTACTCTTACGTGGGCTTCCTTTAAGGGAAATGGGTAACCGTCCACTTCGTAGTAGGAAAGGATTTTTAGCGCATCTTCAACATCCATATCGGTTTCGCACTTGTAGATTCCCCTTTTAAGTTTAAAGTAGAAAGTTGTAAATTCCTTTTCAGATAGGAGCTCCTCAAACTCCCCCGGAAAGGAAAACTTCTTATCCTTTAAGTCTGACTTATAAGGTTGGGAGTATCCCGGAGGTAGATTTATAAGGTTTAAAACTGCTATGTCTGGAAGTATAGGGTCAAGTTTGTAGCTCCAGGAATTTGAACGTTTTGAAACGGAAATTATTTTTCCCTTACCCTCTTCCGTTAGCTTGTAGTAGCTGTAGAGATACTCCAAATATTCAAGGAAACCGACTACTACCGGGAACTCTCTTCCTGAAAACCTCCCTTCAGCCTCACCGTAGAAATCTTTTGAGTTTATCCTGTTTAAATCAAACTTCTCCTTTAACTTTTCAAAGGAGTTAAGCGCCCACTCCTTTCCTCTATCGCTTATTTCAGTGTTAAAGACGACTGGCCTTAGAAAATCCCCTACTATTGAACCGTCTAAAAGGACAACCTCTGAAGAGTTTTCTATTTCCCTGAGTGCCTGTTTTGCTTCAACTATGCCCATTAGAACCCTTAACCTTGAGTCGGAGTACTCTTCCGGCTTTAATAGATCTATTTCTGCAGTGTAATCCTCCCCATCCATTACGCCTTCTTTAAACCTTACCGAACACCCTCCGACTGCGTAAACTACATAGCCGGCGTAGGTCTTTTTATTTCTACTTCCATCAACTGCAGAGAGTAGATGAATAGGTTCCCCTTCAGGGATTTTATCTATCCAGATTTTCCTTTTTCTGACCCTATCCTCAAGTTCTTTTACGGGAACTTGGTGAACTTTAACTAAATGCCTCTTCTTTAGGGCTACTTCAATTAAGAAACTCTTTATTTTCATCTTACCTCTCCTTTCCCTTAAGAGGTTTATATTATAAGGCGACAGGACAAGGAGGTTAAGGTTGAAGAAAAGGAAACTCTTTCTTCTTCTGTTAATACTGTTTCTACTTTCAGGCCTCTCCTTTTTGATGAATCAGACGTTTGGCAATGAAGATTCTCTAAGGGAAGAACAACTAAAAGAGAGTCTACTTATACCTACAGAAGAGAAAGAGCCTGAACTTGTTAAAGACTTAAAAAGGGACTTTATGTTTCAGTATTCCCTCTTTAAGAAAGCAACTTTAGAGGGAGCCTCTTACGTTTACTCAAACGGACGTTACAAGGTCTTTTTTACTGTTAACCCTGAATTTCAGAGGACCTTAGAGGAAAAGTTTAAGAGGTTTAAAGTAAAGTACGGAGCCTTTGTTGCGATTGAGCCAAGTACCGGAAAGGTTCTTGCTGCGGTTTCAAGCCTTGAGTATCCCGACCTTACAGTTAAACGTTCTTTCCCTACCGCTTCTACTTTTAAGATCGTAACGGCAGCTGCAGCCCTTGACCTTGGAGTTGCATCTCCAGACACTGTTTTAACCTGTGGAGGAGTTGGTGATTCCTGTTCACCCTCTGTCTGGCTTAACAGTAGGCTACAGTTAAAGAGGAAATTTAGCCAGTCCTTTGCTACTTCTGCAAATCCTTTCTTTGGGAACTTAGGTAGGTTGGTCGGTAAAGAGAACCTACTAAAGTACGCAAAACTGTTTGGGTTTAACGACACTTCCTACAACTTCCCTTGGGGTATTCTAAGACCTCCTCTTGACGACTATGAACTTGCCCTTACTGCAGCAGGTCTTGGAGATACAAGGACTAGCCCTTTTCATGAGGCTTTAATAGCTCAAACTGTAGTGAACAAAGGTTTGATGTTAAAGCCTACCTTGGTTAGCAAGGTAGTTGATCTAAGAAGCGGAAAGGTTTTTGAGTTTAAACCTGAGCCCGTAAGGAAAGTTATCTCAGAAAAAACTGCCAAAGAAATTAAAGAGATGATGGTGCTGACAGTTAAGGTTGGAACAGTTTCAAACAGGAAGTACTTTAGGAGGCTTAAGTTTAAGTATTCCCAGTTAGTAATTGGAGGTAAGTCTGGGACTTTAACTGAGAGGAGTTATCCTGAGGGGAGGTGTGAGTGGTTTACCGGCTTTTTCTCTTTAGGGAACAAAAATGTAGCCTTTTCAAGCCTTGCTGTTAACAACTGGCTTTACTACATATCCGGATATGAAATTGGGGCTGTTGCTGCTGAAACCTTTGCTAAACTAGTGAAAAATGAGGAAGGAGGTGTCAAATGTGCGTCTTCTGTAAGATAGTTAAGGGGGAGCTCCCGGCAAAAGTAGTTTACGAGGACGACCTCGTTATGGCTTTTCACGATATCAATCCTCAAGCTCCAGTCCACATTCTGGTAATTCCGAAAGAGCACATTCCAACTGTTAACGATTTGGAAGAAAGGCATAAGGAACTGATAGGCCACATTTTCCTAGTGATTAAGAGGATTGCTAAAGAACTCGGGATTGACGAGAGCGGTTATAGGGTTTTAGTTAACTGTAACAGGGACGGAGGTCAGGAAATCTATCACATCCATTTCCACCTCCTCGGAGGTAAACCCTTAGGACCTATGGTTTGTCGTTAACTTTCTCTGCGTACATTTTAAAGTCTGCCTGTTCCAAGGCTTTCTGGAAGGGCTCTTCCGGGCTCTTCCATATACTTATCCCAATGGAAGCCGAAAGGGGAGGGTTTAATTCCTCTTTTGTGTTTATCTGTTCAATGTTTTTTCTAATCCTATTTACTATCTTGTCTAAAGCGTTCTCTTTTAACCTTGGAACTAAAACGATAAACTCGTCTCCTCCAAACCTAAATATGTAATCCGACTGCCTCACAGAGGAGGCAATGGCTTCACTCATTTTCTGTATGTAGAAATCCCCCATTTTGTGGCCCAGAGTGTCGTTTACCTTTTTTAAGTTGTTCATATCAATAAAGACTATGCCTATGGGAAACTCTTCTTTCTTTGAAGAAAGCCTGTTAACAACTTCCCTTAGGAAGTGGCGGTTGTATACGTTCGTTAAAGGGTCTCTATAGGCAAGGTATTTCACCTGTCTAGGAACTATGTAGTTAACCCTAAAATCTACCGATTTAATTAGGTCATTTAGAGCTTCCAGCACTATTTTTACCTCTGGGTCATCTACCGGAAGTTCCTTTTCTTTGAGGCATCCTCCAATAATTTCCTCAATCTTTTCTAGGATTATCACCGTTTTAGCAGAGAAGTTACCCTTCTTTATTTGAAGGTGCCTTTTAAATGCGTTAAGGAAGAGGTTGCTTTGAAATAGTAAAAGCTTTTTTTTATTAACGTTTAGTGGAGCAGGGGTTAGGTTCCTTTGACACCCAAACTTTAGGTCCTCCTCTGCAAGCTGCAGGAGGTGGTTAAAGTCTAAGTTAAGCTCCTTAGAGAGTTCCTTTATCCTCTCTATTTCCCGCCGGGAAAGTCCGTACATCCCCAGTCATCCCCCCGCCACTCCTATAAAGACTTCCCTTTCCTTTTCCTTAACTATGAGAGGTATTAAGTAGTTAATCTTTTGAGCAAAGCACCTGTGGACGAAAGGTTTCCTCTCCTTCAGTGCCCTTTTAAACCTCTTTCTCCTATCCTCTTCACACCTGCTAGGAGCAGCAGAGTATATCTCCTTACAGTAAGGTGTAACAAAATCGTAGTAAACCAACTTTCCCGATTGGTTCCAGACCATTGAAGAGGCATTTATCGGCGAAGAGAACTTCCTGAGTAAGTTCCCTATCTCCTCAGGAGAGAAGAAGTCCTCTAGTTTTCCTTTCTCCATTTAACTACTTCATCCTTCTTTTGAGTTCTTTTCCAATATCGTCAAGCTTTATTCCCTTTTTAACTAAGGCTACTAAAAGGTGGTATAAAAGGTCTGAAACCTCATATACGGCCTCGTCCTTATTCCCCGACTTTAGTGCCAAAATGGTTTCTATAGCCTCTTCCCCAACTTTCTGGAGTATCCTGTCTTCTCCCTTTTTAAATAGTTCTGCAGTGTAGGAGCCTTCGGGGAGCTCCCTCTTCCTCTCCTCAATAACTTTATAGAGCTCTTTTAAAACTTCTCCTATATCTCCTTTCACTTTTCCTCCCCCACAGTTCTAAAGAAACAGGAGTATTCACCGGTATGGCAGGCAACTCCTTCCTGATTAACTACATACAGTAGCGTATCTCCGTCACAATCAACAAGTATTTTTTTGACCCTTTGGACGTTCCCTGAAGTTTCTCCCTTCTTCCAGAGTTTTTTCCTTGACCGGGAGTAGTAGTGGGCAAAACCTGTCTTTAGGGTTTTCTCAAGGGCCTCTCTGTTGGCGTAGGCAACCATGAGAACTTCTTTCGTTGAAGCGTCCTGAACGACGACGGGAACTAAACCGCCACCCTTTTCAAAGTCAACTACTCTTAAGTTCTCCTCGTTCACCTGAAGCATCACAGCTCCTTTTACGTTTAAGACCGATTATACCTACCACTTCACTTTAAAGGCAACTCCTTCGTAGTAGGAACTATTATTACCAACGGAGCCGATAAATGAAAGTTGACATTTAGTTCCAGGATTTATTGATAGGGTAAACCCTCCTTCCTCTCCTATGTAGCTTCCGGAAAACCTGTTTAGTTTCAAGTAGAAGAATTTTAACTTTGGAGCGAACTTATCAAATTTCCTGTAGCCTGTCTTAAAGCCCCTTTTAGCAGTAAGCTTTAGTACTCTTAAGTTCCCCTCTCCCGGCCTGTAGATAAAACCTTCGTTCCAGAAGTACTCTTTTAATCCGAAGGTTTTAAACTCCTTTGAGTAGAGTCTGTACTCAGCTTGGGAGCTCCAGCTCATAACCTTTCCATTTACTCTTAGAAATCCTCCCCACCCGTCATCACCGGCCTTGAACTGTCTGAGAATTCCTCCTTCAAACTTGCCGTTTCCGTAGGAAATTCCACCGGTTGAGGTAGATCCCTCTCCCTTTCTGTAAAGGAGGTAGATCTCAGTCCTTTCCTTTTTCCACTTGGTGCCAAGGTATTTAATAGGTTTACTTCCTCCCTCTTTAGGCTTGTTACTCTCAAGCAGGCCGTAGAAAGAGAAGCCCTTTAACTTTAACTCTGCTCCGGCTAAGTTCTCATCTATGAACCCTTTTAGTTTGACTTCCATTAGGCCCAATCTAAGAAATTCTCTCCTTATCCAGGCCTCCTCTAAGTGCCACTCCTTACCGTGTCCCCTTTGGTAAAAGTTGTTATCGGCAGTATTACCCCAAATCAGGTAGTCAATTTTTGAGTTCTTTCCGGTGGAGACTTTAACTTTAAAGTCGTCCCCGGTAAGCTTTAACTTATAGGTTGAGTGCCAAAAACCGACGTGTTTAGCGGTAGCGTAGTCCTCATACTCGCTCTGGGTAGTGTAGGCTCTCTTAGAAAAGTCGCTATACTCTCCCTGAAGTGTAAACAGACTCTCAACGTTAACGCAGGTTAGCTCGTCTTTAAACTTGAACCCATTAAGGCTCCACCTTATACCTCCCATTAAAGCGTAGGAGTTATGGCTTCCCAGAGCCACCTTTCCAAAGAGGGCTAGGTTTTTACTTATGGGTCTTTCTCCTTCAACTCCAAACTCGTTTCCTATAAAATCTCCGTCTGAGCTTTCAACTTGGAGTCCGTACAGGTTCCAAGGGCCTAAGTTTAATTCTTCCTTTAAAAACCTTAAGTTCCTAAAAGAAGGTTTATAGATTAGACCAATTCCATTTACTCCCTCTTTAAATCCGTAAGAGGTAAAGTTTTTCCCTGCATAACCTCCCTCAAGTTTGATTCCCTTTATTTTTATCTCTCCGTAGAGGGACTTTTCTCCGTTTTGAGTCGTTAGAGTTATCCTTGTCCCTTTTCCTTTGATGGATAATGTAGCTCCGCTCTTAGACTTTCCAGACCTTTTGCCCCTTGCGTCGGACAGTCTGTAAAACCCTAAGGACAGCCAATCTTTCTCAATTTTAACGTCAAAAACGTCAATGTCGTCCTCCTCATCGTCGTTAAAGAGGAGGTATTTTCTTTCATAGCCTGCAATCTGGTTCCAGGTAACTTTTACTCCTCCTCCGGTTGTGTAGGTAAGCTTTCCTCCCCAGAGGTAATCCTTTAGGAAGTTATCTATTTCAAAGGGCTGCTTACCAACGGTTAAGCTTAAACTATCAAGGAGGAAGTGTTCTTTGTGGAAGTAGAGCTCTCTAACTGTGAAGGTCCTTACACCGCCGTTAAAGAGCCTGTCTGAATCGGCGGTAAAAAGGTTGACGTACGGGGCTTTTGTTGTCCCGCTGGTAACTGATAGTTTAAAGTAATCTCCGTTTTTCATTCTTACTTCATCCTCAAGGAGTAGTCTGTAGAGGCTACCGCTCTTTTCCCCCCTCCAGAATTCGTAGCCGTTTTCCCTCCGGTACTTGCCCTTAAGTTTTACCTTGTAGAGTGAGCTTTCAAGGGAGACGTTAAGGGCGTTTGCTGTTGAGGGTAGAATTAGGAGGGCAAGTACCAGCGGAGTTGATTTCATTTTTCCTCCTGTTTACTTTAAGGCTGAGTTAATATTTTAATTTTACGATTAAAGGGAGAAACTATGGAAATTGTTGGTCACGTTTCAGGTAAAGCCCTCCTTGAGGGACTAAGTGCTGTAGAGGAGATAGTTTCACTGGGAATAGGAGTTGAAGTTCAGTTGACTTCAGAACTCCTTGATACCTTTACTTACAAGGAGTTTGGAATTTTAAAGGATAAGGTTAGAGGTAGAGCTTTAACCGTTCACGCTCCTTTCCTTGACCTGAACCCGGGAGCTTTTGACTCCTACGTTCTTGATGCAACAAGGCAGCGCTTCCTTGAGGCTGTCTCTGTTGCTAAGGTCCTTGAAGCTAAAGTTATTGTCTTTCACACAGGTTTTCACCCTTTAAAGGTAGCTCCTTACTATCAGGTTTGGTTTAAAAGGGCTATTGAGACCTTCAAAATGGTTGCTGAGGAGTTTGACGGGAAGATAGCCCTTGAGAACGTCTTTGATACTAATCCTGAGAACTTGAAGAAGTTTTTAAAGGAGCTACCTCCGAAGGTAGGGGTTTGTATAGATACGGGTCACCTAAACCTCTTTTCTGAAGTTCCCCTCTCTGAGTGGATAGGCACTTTTAAGGATAGGATTTACGAGTTTCACCTTCACGACAACTATGGAAAGAAAGACGAACACGCTCCGTTAGATTCGGGGAATTTTAACTTTGAGGAACTCTTTAACTTATTAGAAATCGTTAACTCTGAATATATATTTAACCTTGAAAATAAGGCGGTTAGCGACGTAAGGGAAAGCCTTGACGCTTTGAGGAGGTTTAAATGGAAAGGGAAATTAGAATCTACCCCGATGAGGTCCTAAAGAAGGAGGCTCAAAGGGTAGAGGACTTTAATTCAGAGTTGAGAGAGCTCGTTGGAGATATGTTTGATACTATGTATAAAAAGGGAGGGGTTGGGCTTGCGGCCAATCAGGTCGGGGTATTAAAGAGAGTTTTTATCGTTGACCTTAACTCGGGTAAAGAGGGTCAAGGAAAGGAGAAGTTGGTATTTATTAACCCTGAAATAATCCACTCTGAAGGAAAGGACGTTGCTCAAGAGGGATGTCTTTCACTTCCCGGCCTTTGGAAGAAGGTTAAAAGGGCAAAAAGAGTAGTTATAAAGGCTCAGGATCTTGAGGGAAGAGAGTTTCAAATGGAAGCAGAAGGTCTTTTAGCCAGGGCTCTTCAGCACGAGTTAGACCACCTGAACGGTATGGTCTTTATTGATAGGCTCTCTCCTTTACAGAGGAGGTTGGCCCTTGAGAAGTACAAAAAGCTTAAGAGGAAACTTAAAAAATAGTTTTTAGGAGGGAGGAGATGAGGCTTTTAACTTCAGCTGAGATGAGGGAGATAGACAACCATACCATTGAAGTTCTGGGAATTCCTGGAATCGTTTTAATGGAGAACGCTGCAAGGGGTGTCTGTGAAGTTATATACGATAGAGTTAAGGGAAGTTCTGCTTTAGTTGTCTGTGGGAAGGGTAACAACGGGGGAGACGGTCTTGCTGTTGCAAGGAACCTGTACAACATGGGTTACGACGTTGAGGTTATTTTGACCGCTCCCGTTGAAGAACTTAAAGGAGATGCAAAGAAGAACGCAGAAATCCTTTCTGCCCTTCCAGTTCCAGTACACGTGGTAGATTCAACGGAAAAGCTCTTTGAACTCTACACTTTTGCTAAGGAGTGTGATTTCATAGTTGACGGGCTCTTTGGAACGGGCCTTTCAAAACCCCTTTCTGGATTTTACGCTGAACTTGTAGACTTTATTAATAGGCTAAATAAGACTGTTATTTCGATTGACATTCCTTCAGGCCTCAGCGCCGATACAGGCCAGGTTATAGGCCCTCACGTTAAGGCAGACTACACGGTTACTTTTGCCTTTCCTAAGGTGGCCCACGTTATGCCTCCGGCCTGCTACAGCGTTGGTGAGGTCTTCGTCGTTGATATATCAATACCTGAGGATGTTCCAAACCTCCTTGGGCCGGATAGGTTCCTCTTGACCGTTGATGAAGTTGCATTTACCTATCCGATTAGGGAAATTATGAGCCACAAGTATACCTACGGGCACGTTGCAGTTATAGGAGGTTCAAAGGGTAAAACTGGAGCTCCAGTAATGGCAGCCCAAGCTGCCTTGAGGAGCGGAGCAGGTCTTGTTACAGCCATTGTCCCTTCCTCTTTAAACGATGTCTTTGAGAATAAACTTACAGAAGTGATGACAATTCCAGTTGAGGATGATGGAAAGGGCTTTTTGGGTATAGATTCCCTGGAGGAACTCCTTTCAGTAGTAGAGAAAGGTAAATTCTCCTCAGTTGTTCTCGGACCGGGTCTTGGAAACTCTCCTGAAACTTACGAGTTGGTTAGGGAGTTCGTTAAGGAGTGTAAACTCCCTATGGTTATAGATGCCGATGGGATTAATGGTCTTTCCGAATCTCCTGAGATTTTGAAGCTTAAGGAAGAACCCGTTATACTTACTCCACATATCGGAGAATTTTCAAGGATTTCAGGCCTTTCTAAGGAGGAGATTCTAAAAGACCTAACGAAAGTAGCTTCCGATTTCTCCGTTCACTTTGGAGTAACTCTAGTTTTAAAGAGCGGAAGAACAGTTATTTCAACGCCTTCAGGTAAAACTTACGTCAACATAATCGGAAACCCTGGAATGGCCACGGCGGGAACCGGAGACGTCCTGGCCGGAGTTGTTGGAGCTCTTGTTGGAATGGGAATTGAGTCTGAAGACTCTGCAAAGTTTGGGGTTTACCTCCACTCCCTTGCAGGGGATATTGTAAGCAAGGAGCTCTCTCAGGAATCACTTGTAGCTACAGACCTCATTAACTACCTTCCCCGTGCAGTTCAGAAAGTCAAGGAATTTGAAAGGGAGGGTAGAAAGGAGAAGTTTGCTTTTGTAACCTCTCTGAGAGAGATTGTAGGTGGATAGCGAGAGAAAGATTCTATTTGCACTTGTGCTTCTTGCCGTAATACTCTTTGTCGGCTACTTTGGAGTCTCATTTGTCTCCTCCTTGGCGGGGGAGTTTTACTTGAACAATCCTATTTTTCACGTCCTCTTTGCCCTGATCTTAATAGTTCTTACCGTTCTGTTCGTTTTCTTCATAAGGAACCTTGCCCTTTTCTTCTTTCCCCAGTTTAAGACGAACCTGAGGATAAAGATATTTACAGCTTTTCTCCTTCTGGTTCTAGGGCCTGCTCTTTTTTCAATATTCCTATCTTCAGGGATTGTAAATAAAGGCCTTGATAGGCTCTTGAGGATTCAGGTTAGCCGTATAGTTAAAACTTCAAGCAACACAGTTAAGGACTTCCTTGAATTTACCGCTAAAGACCTTGAAAGGCGCCTTGACCAGCTGTGGGCAAGGAAGAGGATCTACCCTTACACTCTTAAGGCCTACGGAATTGACGGTTTCTTCAGGAAAGATGGGCGTACCTACAGGGTGGGAGATTTTCCACTCTCAAAAAGGGAAGTTTCTCAGATTGAGAAGTTTGACAGGTATTTCTTCTTAGATGATAGTTCAAAACAGCTGGTTCTCTGTAAGAGAAAGGGGAAAGCTTTTGTTTGCGTCTCAAAAAGGATTCCGGATAAACTCTTTGGGGAGATTTCAAAGATTAGGGAGCTCCACTCAAACTACCAAACTTTGGTTACCTATAAGACCCCCATAAAGACTGTATATACGGTAACTTTTGGGTTTATGGGACTTGCCGTTCTCTTTGGAGCTCTCTGGTTTGCCCGCTACTTTGAAAGGAGGATATCTATTCCGATAGAGGCCCTATACAGGGCTACCCAGAGGATAAGTAGAGGGGAGCTCTCGGTAAAAATCCCTGAAGAGGAGGCAACAGACGAACTCAAGCACGTAATTCACGCCTTTAACGAGATGGTGGAACAGCTGAGGAACTTAAAGAAAAACCTTGAGGAGAACAGGAAGTACCTTGAGGAGGTTTTAAACGCAATCTCTCCTGCAATAATTACCTTTGACTACTCAGGAAACGTTATTTCCTGCAATCAGGGAGCAAAGAAGCTTTTTAACCTTAGCAAGTCGCGAAAGGGGTTTCCAATCTGGGAGCTCCTTGCCTACTATCCCTCTCTATTAAAAGCGGTAAGGGAGCTCGTTGAGAAGGGTAAGGGAAAGGCGGAAGTCCGGGAGGAGATTAACGGGAGAGAGAAGTTCTTGACTGTTGAGTTAATTTCTCCTCCGGAGATAGAGGATAGGGTGTTAATAATAGAGGACGTTTCAGACCTTGTAAGGGCCAAGAAAGCTGAGGCCTGGAGGGAAGTTGCAAGGAGAATTGCCCACGAGATAAAGAACCCCCTTACTCCCATTACGCTTAACGCCGAAAGAATAAGGAGGCAACTAAAGAGAAAAAACCCAAAGATTGAGGAAATCGTTGATAGAGCCGTTGATTCAATCCTTGAGGAGGTTGAGGTTATAAAGAGGCTAATTGATGAGTTTAGGAAGTTCTCAAGGCTTCCCCTTCCAGAGAAGAGGTTAACGGACCTAAACGAAGTTATTAAGAACACTTTAGAACCGTACAGCTCGGAAATTAAGCTCGTTTTTGAGCTTGAAGACATACCTAAGATTCCCTTAGATAAGAGCCTTTTTAGAGAAGTCCTTATAAACCTTGTTAAAAACAGTATAGACGCTGGAGCCACGGAGGTTAAAGTTTCCACTACTTATAAGGATGGAAAAGTCTTTGTTGTTTTCAAGGATAACGGTCCAGGAATTCCAGAAGAGATAATGGATAAACTCTTTAACCCTTACGTTTCAACCAAGGAAGAAGGTTGGGGATTAGGCCTTTCAATTGTTAAAAAGATAGTTGATGACCACGGCGGAAAGATCTATACGGTTGATAAAAATACTTTCGTTATAGAGCTCCCCTTTTAACTTAAGTACCTTCTTACGGTTCTCAGCAGAATAAGGCTTCTCAGGATCGTTTCACCTCCCATAAAGCCCCAGGGAACTAGGGGCGATTTTAGGAACTTCAGAACAGCCCACGATGGAGCAATTCTCAAGAGCCAGAAACTTACCACGTTAACTGTAGCCTCAACTTCAGTCTTCTTTAGCGCCCTCAAGGTTCCAGTCAATGCCATTGATAGGATAAAGGAGGGCTCTGAAATTCCGGCAATTAAGAGGTAAAAGAAACTTAGCCTCTTAACCTCACTTTCAACGTTAAAGAGAAGGAGTACCGGATAGGATAAAAGGATGAGGAGAGCTCCCACTATAACTCCTATTTTGACGGAAGTTTTCACCAGCTCTTTTAATCTTAGTTTTAAGATTTCCCCTCTTGCTTGACCTATGAAAGGGATAGAAGCATCAAGTAGGGAAAAACCTACAGCAGCTGCTATTCCTTCAACTTTAAGTCCAATCTGAAAGGCAGCTAGGGCCTGTGTTCCACAGATTGCTACAAGGCCGGTAAAGACGTTGTAAGAGAGTGATGATATAGTTTCTTCAACTCCAGCAGGGAATCCTACCCTTACAATTTCACCTATCTCCTTAAAAGAGAACTTTAAGTCTTTGAAAGGATTTAAGTCTAAACTTTTTAGTGCTTTACTTAAGTAGTAAAGGGAAGCGGCTGATTCAGAAACGGCAACAGACCATCCTGCACCCTTCTCACCCAGTTTGGGAACGAGAATGGGGAGGAGGGCTATGTTAAGGGTGAAAACCAGAAGACTGCCGTAAAAGAGCTCCTTCGTTTTCCCAGCCCCGTTAAATACTGCATTTAAGCTGTTAGTAGTTAAAACAATTGGAAGGAGCAGAACTATAGGTTCTACAAAGTTAATGGCTGCTTCAAGGGCTCTTCCCTTAACGTTGAAAAGAGTTAGGAAAGAGCTTAGAAGTTCTTCTCCAAATAGGTAAACTGGAAGTGAAATTATGGTTGAGAGGAACATACCGTAGAAGACGAACCTTCCAACTCTTTTTCCCTCTCCTAAATTTGAAGCTGTCAGAACGGCTATTCCGCTGTAGACCAACTCATCAATTCCGTAAAGGAGCCAGACCAGAGTGGATGCAAAACCAACTCCGGCAATAACATTATTGCCAAGGCCTGAAACGGAAAGGAGGATTACGAAGCTCTGGATAGCGTAAATCCAGTTTGAGAGGAGAATGGGTAAGGTGAGTTTGAGGAGCTCCAAGTTCACTTTATCCCTCCCAGAGGGGATAGAGATTGAAAGGTGGTATTATATGAAAGACTTTGAATCTTTTTTTCCTCTCCTTAAAGAGTTCCTCGGGGAAGTCTATGGAAACCCAGAGAAAGGGCTCTCTATCTATCAGCAAAAGTATAAGGCCCTTGATTACTATAAAAACTATAAGGCAAAGCCCAACTCCTACCTCCTCATCCTTAAAAGTGTAGGAAAGCCTGTTGGCTTCCTTTATGGAAGGAAGTTAAAGGGGTACAGTTATATTTATGACATTTTTATTAAACCTTCCTACAGGGGAAAAGGGTTAGGAAAGGCCCTCTTAAATGCTTTTAGCCTTCTAGCTCCTCCTCCCTACAGGGCTGACGTGCACTCAAAGGCACTTAAGAATTTCAAAAAGTGGGGATTTAGGGAGCTCAACTCCTACTACGAAGACCAGGTTTTGTGGCATTTGGTTGAGGCCACTACTTTATGAGTTCTCCAATCTTGAAGATTGGTAAGTACATTGCAACTATAATTATTCCGATTATTCCTCCTATGAAAACGATCATGAGAGGCTCAATAAGGGAAGTTAAACCATCAACGGTTCTATCAACTTCCTCTTCATAGAAGTCGGCAACTTTGCTTAGCATTTCATCAAGGTTTCCGGCCTGCTCTCCGATTGCTACCATGTTAATAAGCATGGGTGGAAAAATTGGGTGTTTTGATAGGGCAGTTGATAGGTTTACACCTTTTTCAACCTGAGATTTAACATCAAGTATTGCCTCTTTTATAACTTCGTTGTTTGAGGTTTCAGCTGAGATCTGGAGGGCATCAAGTATGTTAATACCACTTGAAATCATAGAGGATAGAGTTCTTGCAAAATTTGCGATACTTCCCTTTAAAATTAGTTCCCCTAAAATGGGCATTTTTAGAAGAGCATAATCGGTTAAGTACTTGAACTTAGGTATTCTTCTAGCCTGAATGAGTCCAACAGTAGCTATTACTAGAAATAGTATGAACCAACCTATGTAATCTCTAAGGAAATTACTTACATTAATTACAAGTTGGGTGAGGGCTGGGAGCTCTCCTCCCAAATCGGCATAGAGCTGTTGGAAGGTAGGTATTATGAAAACTAAAATTCCAGTGATAATTATAGAAGCTACTATTAAAACGAAAATAGGGTAGAACATTGCACTTTTAATTTTTCCCCTTAGTTTCTCCACCTTTTCCAGGTACTCTGAGAGCCTTTTTAAAGTTTCCTCAAGGGTTCCGGCTTCCTCAGCTGCCTTTATCATTGAAATGTACAGGTCTCCAAACACGCTCTTGTGCCTTGAAAGGGCTGTTGAGAACCTTCCTCCTTCCTCAATAAATGAGGCCATCTCTTCGGCAATGTTCTTAAGAGTTTTATTTGGGATTTGCTCTTTTATTATCCTTAGTGCTTGAACTAAAGGAATTCCAGCATGAACCATCGCATAGAGTTGTCTTGTAAATACTAATATGTCCTTTAAACTTACTCTGTTTAAGAAGGGTACAGAGAGTTCCTTGTTTAAGATAGATCTATCCTCAGTTAGCTTTTCAATTACAACTACCCCCCTTCCAAGGAGAATTTCCCTTGCAATTTCAGGGTTATCAGCTTCAATAACTCCTCTTTTTCTCCTGTCAAGGACGTCTCTTCCCACGTACTTATAAATAGCCATCATTTTTACCTAAGTTGAATAAGCTCTTATAAGGGTTTCCAGTTCTTTAACGTCTGGAGAGACCTTCTTAGCTTCCTCTATATCTATTATACCTTCTACACAAAGCTTTGCAAGGCTTTGGTTCATCGTAATCATTCCCGTTGAAGCCTGTCCTGTCTGCATCATAGAGTAAATCTGGTGAAGTTTGTTTTCCCTTATTAGGTTCCTAATTGCTGGGGTTGGAATGAAGACTTCCGCAGCAGCTACCCTTCCCCTTCCGTCCTTCCTCTTGAGGAGTTTCTGAGCAACTGCTCCGACTAAAACGAAGGATAACTGAGTTCTTATCTGTGATTGCTTTTCGGCAGGAAAAACGTCAACTATACGGTTGATCGTTTCAATCGTTGAGTTTGTGTGGAGGGTTGAAAAGACCAGGTGTCCAGTTTCGGCCGCTGTAAGGGCAGCTTCGATTGTTTCAGGGTCTCTCATCTCACCGACGAGGATAACATCGGGATCTTCACGTAGGGAAGCCCTTAGCGCCCTTGCAAAGCTCTTAGTATCACTACCCAGTTCTCTTTGTGTAATTAAGGATTTATTGTGGTTATACACGAACTCTATAGGATCTTCTATCGTTATTATGTGATAAGGATAGGTATCGTTAATGATCTTTATAAGGGATGCCAAAGTAGTTGACTTACCAGAGCCGGTAGGTCCTGTTACCAAAACTAATCCCTTATCCTTGTGGGCAAAGTTTTTTACTACTGGAGGAAGTCCTAAGGAGTCAAAGTCTGGAATTTCAAAGGGAATTAACCTAAAAGCAGCTGCTAAGCTTTGTCTCTGGAAGTATGCGTTTCCTCTAAACCTTGCAATGTTTTTTATACCAAACGAAAAGTCAAGTTCTAACTCTTCCTCTAACTTTTTTTTCTGTGCGTCGGTTAAAACACTGTATATTAAGTTTTTTGTATCGGTTGCGCTGAGGACTCCATACTCTGTTAGAGGGACAAGATCTCCTAAAATCCTGATTCTCGGTGGACTTCCAGGTGCTATGTGGAGATCTGAAGCTTTTCTCTCAACAACCTCTTTAAGGAGTTGAAGCATGCTTACAGCCATATTTCCTCCCTATAGAAAAAAGAGCAGGAAAGTAATTCCTACTAATATTCTATAAATTCCAAAAGGTATAAACGTGTGATTCTTTATGTAGTTTAGGAGCCACTTAACTGCTAAAAATGCTGAGATAAGAGCAGTTAAGAAGCCAACTAAGAGCATTATACTGTTATTAGCGTTTATAGAGTGGAAGTTCTTCATAAGTTCAAATCCGGTTGCTGCCAACATTGTAGGAATTGCAAGTAAGAATGAAAACTCGGTTGCTGCGGTCCTTTTCATTCCTAAAAGCATTCCTCCAATTATAGTTGATCCCGAGCGTGAAGTTCCCGGGATCATTGCTAAGGACTGGAACAGGCCTATACCTATTGCTTTTAAGTAACTTATCTTTTCAGGATCTTTCAAGTGATGTTCTTTCTCTTTGTAGAGGAGTTCCACCACTATGAAGACGATACCCCATACTATGAGCATAACGCTGACTACGAAAGGATTAAAGAGCTTTTCCTCTATGAATTTGTGAAATAGGAGTCCCAGTATTCCTGTAGGGATAAATGCAGCTAAGAGCTTTTTCCACAGTTCAATGCTCTTTATTAACCTATCTTTATAGATAAAGACAACTGCCAGTATGGCTCCGAGTTGAATTACTATTTCAAAGATTTTTTCAAAAGAGTTCTGCTGAAGGCCGAGGAGTTTACTTACGAGTATCATATGTCCGGTTGAAGATATAGGTAGGAACTCCGTTATTCCCTCAACGACTCCGAGGATTATTGAATCAACTATGTTCATTTTTCCTCCTTAAAGTGATCGTAACCTGAAACTTTTACCTTTTTACCGTCAAGGAAGACACCACTACCTTTCTTAACTTCTCCGATAACTTTAAATCCCAGTTCTTCCAACTTTGCGGTTAATTTTTCCGGAAAAGTTATTACCAGCTCATAGTCCTCTCCTCCGTAGAGTGCAAACTCTAAAGCTTTTTCTCTTCCAAATGTATCTATTAGTTCTTGAGATATCGGTATCTTTTCTCTTTCAACATCAATTCTTACTCTGGAGCTAGCTGAAATAGTCCAGATGTTAAATAGAAGGCCGTCGCTAACGTCTGTTCCACACTTTACTCCTAACTTTAGTGCTTCTTTCCCTTCCCTTATCCTAGCCTGCGGTGATAGAAATCTATTTATTAAGTACTTTGGGCTGATCTTTCCTCTACTAAGAAGCTCCAGTCCCCCTCTACTATCACCAAAAGTTCCGGTAACTCCTACCAAATCTCCCGGTCTTGCACAACTTCTAAGCATAAAGCCGGAGCTCTCCCCTATGAGAGCCATGTCAAAAAAGAGAGTTTTAGACTTTACCGTGTCTCCTCCAATTACGCTTATTTTGAGTTCCTCTGCCGCTTTACCTATCCCTCTATAGATCTCAATTAAGCATTTTTCTCCAATTTCTTTTGGAGTTCCTAAGTTTATCAGGGCTAACTTGGGAATCCCTCCCATTGAGGCAACATCACTAGCACACACGTTTACCAGCTTCTTCCCAAGTAGGAAGAAGAGATCCTCTAAAACTTCTTTCCACTTAAGTTTAAAGTGGCTTCCCTCTACAAGGGCATCTGTTGTTAATAGCTGATACTTCCCTTTTCCAATTTCAACTACGGCAGTATCGTCACCTGCAGGTACAACTACCTCTTTTGAGGGAAGGGGGAGCTCCTTTAAGAGTCTTTCTATAAGTTCAAATTCACCTAACCTCATCTTTACCTAAAACCTTTAAGTAACAAGTATTTTTCCCCTTCATTACTATAGCTTTAACCAAGTATTCCTTTCCCCTTTCTGTTAAAAGATCCCCTGCCAAACCCTCTGCGTAGATACATCCAGTTGAGTCAACAAAACAGGTATCTGAGCGCGTTATTCCAGGGTTTTTGCAGTCCTTTGGGCAGTTCCATCCCATAAACTTTGCCCTTATCACTACCTTCTTCCCTTTAAGGCTTTCACAGTTTCTCTCAATTGTTCCAATTTTCATCAATCTAACTCTTGTCTCTCCACTTACCTTTACTGAAGCGCAGGAGGAGAAAAGAAAGATAGTTACTAGGCCTATAACCGAGATGGTCCTCACTTATCCTCCAGCAGGTAATAGTATTTAGTTAGAAAATCGTCCCAGAGGTTAACTGCAAACGGGTTGTAGTAATCGGGATCTTCAAAGCAGATTACTTCTGTACTCGGTCTATCTAGCAAATAGCAAGGATATGAATCGTCGGATTCTGAAGTTGGGGGAAAGTAGATTGAGATTCCTTTTAAATTGGGATCATTTAAGAACTTATATGCGTTTTCTATTATTGAAGTAATCTCCTGAGCTTCTGAAAACTTATCTTTTAGTTGGTTTGCAAATGAGTAAAGGTCTACGTGGTAGAGGGTTTGATTTTGGTTGTCGGAAACTACTACTGAGTTTTCCCTTGCCTGATAGAAATACTGAAAGTTTTCAGTACTTAGCCTGTAGTAGAGCTTATTAATTGCACTTGTTAACTTTTCAATCTCTTCTTTACTTAGAAGAATTATCGTTTTTTGATCTTGATTTCTATAAGCTTCCCTGTAAGCATCTACGACCAATTTCCCAAACTGGTAAGAGTCTACAGATGGGTTTTCAACGATTTTTCTAAATAAGTAGGTATAGTTCCAGCCTGCACCAGGTTCAAGGGCTTCTGAGGCTACAACTGCGTCTGAAAACTGCCCAACGTCAAAAAAGACTTCCTCCATTCCCATTAAACACTCGTCAAAACCTATGAAGTTAACTTTGTAACCTTCCCTCTGAAGCTCCTTTAGAGCGTTAACTAACCTGTACATAAAGAGGTAACTGTTGTCTGTTTTATCAATTGCTGCAAATCTTGAACTTCTCCATCCGTCTCCGTGGTCCCAGAATATCAGAGCAACTTTTGGTGAAGGATATTTATCTTCGTAGGTTTTAACTATCTCTCTAACTGTGTACCCTGAGCCGGTGTTAAGTTCGTTAGAAGACTGGTACGTTTCAAATTCCCCGGTTTCTTCTGATGATTCTCCTACTATAGTTCCACTTCGACCGTACAGGTCTGCTACAGCTATAACTTTAACTTGCGGGTTGAACTTAACTTGAGATATTTCATCTAGGTCGTCGTAAGCATATTTATTTAAGTCGTTATCTGCAGCCATTAAAATCAGTACTAACCACTGCCTATAGTTAACGGGAGTGCACTTACCTTCTTTACACAGTTCAACCTGAGGTTTCCCTTCAGGAAAGGAGACTTTTACTAAATAATTTCCTCCATTTACGTTTAGAGTAAAGTCCTCCTTACTCTCAACTGCAGATAAAATTGATTCAATATTCGGGTTAGCTTCAACCTTGATGTTAGATAGGTCTATTAACTCTTTAGTTCCATCTGTGTCGTTCCCAAGGGCGTGAATTATTTTTGCTATAGCATCTCCTACTTGGTTATCCTTGGAGAGCTTAAAGGGTGTAACTGTTTCTCCGTTTTCTTTAAGAGAGTATTCTCCCAGCTCAACGTCCCTTATGAAGAAGACAACTTCTGGAGTTTTACTTGTACTTTTGATTGAGAAATTTCCGTATCTATCAGTTTGTGTGCAGTATTTCATGTCCTTAGTACATACCTTTAGTCCCTGAACGTAGCTAGATATGAACTTTCCCTCAACAGTATAGTTTCCTGAGGAACTACCGCTTCCTCCTCCTCCACAGGAAGAGATAAAAAGGGAAAGGAAGAGTGTGCTCATTATTTTTTTCATTTTACCTCCTACCTTTCACAGCTACAGGGAGGAAACTTTATTAAGTCTTCTGGCTTTATCCCCTCTTTTATCCCAAACTCTATTGCTCCTTCCTTTGACCCCTGCCTAAAGATAGTAATTCCCTTTAGCTTTAGTTTGTATCCGAGCATGAAGACTTTTTTAACGTCTTCAACAGTTGCATCTTTTCTCATGTTAACCGTCTTTGATACCGAGTTGTCAACGTGCTTTTGGAAAACAGCCTGAACTTTAACGTGCCACTCAGGGGGGATATTAAGGGCGGTTACGAAAATTCTTTTTATTTCCTCAGGAATTCTACCTATCCCTTGGATACTTCCAGTCCTTACGACTTCTATAATTTCCTCTTTAGTTAAAAGGTGGCCGGCGTACTTTAAGAAAAAGGGATCAACTGTAATTACAGGTTTCCCGTTAAGGACTCTCTTTACGTAAGCTATGGCAAATAGAGGTTCAATGCTTGGAGTTGTCCCAGCTATCATGCTGATCGTTCCGGTTGGGGCAATGCTCGTTCTTGTGGCGTTTCTTACCCTCTTTCCCCTATAGATACTCTTTTCTATGTTTGGAAAGCTTCCCTTTTCCTCTGCGAGCTTACAGGAAGTTTCAAATGCAACTCTGTTAATAAAACCCATTAGTTCATCTGCAAGCTTTAGAGCTTCTTCTGAGTTGTATGGGATTTTGAGGGCAATTAGGAGCTCCGCCCATCCCATTACTCCAAGGCCGATTTTCCTGTTCCCCTTCGCCATCTTCTCAATTCTCGGGTCGGGGTACCTATTAACGTCTATTACGCAGTCAAGGAACCTTACTCCAACTTCAACAAGCTTTCTTAACTTTTCCCAGTCAACTTTCCCGTTCTTTACCAGCTTTGATAGGTTTATAGAACCTAAGTTGCACTCTTCGTAAGGTAGGAGAGGAACTTCCCCACACGGATTTGTGGCTTCAATCATTCCGATTTCTGGTGTAGGGTTGTGCCTATTAATTTCATCAATGTACAGAATTCCAGGGTCTCCAGAGTCCCACGCCGACTCGGCGATCAAATTAAAGAGCTCCCTTGCACTTACCCTCCTCCAGACTTTACCGTCCCTAGGGTTTATAAGCTCAACCTCTCCGTTCCTTTTAACCTCTTCAAAGAAGGAGTCGGGACACGAAACCGATATGTTGAAGTTCTGAAAGCTCCTCTTATCCCTCTTGCAGGTTATAAACTCCTCAATGTCGGGGTGGTTAACTGAGAGGACTCCCATGTTTGCGCCTCTCCTCTTCCCCCCCTGCTTTATAGAATCTGTTGTGCAGTCAAAGACCTTCATGAAGGAAACTGGGCCCGAAGCTCTTCCGTTTGTTGTCCTTACTAAATCTCCTTTTGGTCTTAAGTGGCTGAAAGAGAAGCCCGTTCCTCCCCCGGTCTTCTGAATTTTTGCCATTAAGGAAAGTGAGTTAAAGATCTCCTCAATTGAATCCCCAATCGGAAGGACGAAACAGGCCGCAAGCTGTCCAAGGGGAGTCCCTGCATTCATCAGAGTTGGTGAGTTTGGAAGGAATTCCAGGTTAACCATTACCTCAAAGAACTTCTCCTCCCACTCCCTTGCCTTTGAAGCTGGGCCGAATAGGAGCTCCGCCTGGGAAACAGCCCTTGCAACCCTTTCAAACATTTCCCGGGGAGTTTCCCCCGGTCTCAAATACCTAGCCTTTAAGATAGGATAGACTTTTTCTGGAATTTTGGGTTCCATTCCTTAAATCCTAGCTACTTAGAAGTTTTTCAATGTCTTTGGGTTTTTCAACGTTTATAACTTCAATTTCCCTATCAATTTTCCTAATGAGTCCCTTTAGTACGTTCTTTGGTCCAATCTCGTAGACCCTGTTAACCCCAAGTTCCTTCATCTTCCTTACGTCCTCAACCCACCTAACGGGCGAGAAGACCTGCCTGTAGAAAGAGTCTTTAACGTCTTGGGGGCTTTCAATTAGTTTAACGTCTGCATTGTTAAGAATAGGGATTTCAGCCTTCTTAAACTCAACTTCCTCCATTAGCTCCCGTAGCCTAACTGCTGCAGGTTCCATGAGTTTTGAGTGAAACGGAGCCGATACTGGAAGTCTTATTACCCTCTTAGCTCCGGCTTCCTTTAACTTCCTTTCGGCTTCCTCCAAGGCGGGTATCTCCCCAGATATGACTGTCTGCTCTGGAGCGTTGTAATTTGCAACTTGAATGAATCCTGCTTTAACCTCATTTAGAATTTTTTCAATTTCCTCTGCAGGAAGTCCTATAACTGCACTCATTCCTCCCTTTCCTACTGGAACTGCCTCCTGCATGAACTCTCCTCTCTTCCTAACGAGGAGAGCTCCTTCAGCAACGCTGAAGACTCCTGCAGCTCCTGCAGCTGAAAATTCGCCTAGTGAGTGGCCTGCAACCAGAATAGGCTTTTCACTAAAGCCGTTGCTCTTTAAAACCCTTAAAACCGCCATGCTTACAGTAAATATTGCAGGTTGGGCGTTGTAAGTTAACGTCAACTCCTCCTCAGGAGCTTCAAAACATAGCCTTTTTATATTTACCTTGGCTCCTTCAGAGGCTTCCTCAAAGACCTCTCTGGCCTCAGGAAAAGCCTCGTAGATTTCCCTTCCCATTCCGGTGTACTGTGAACCCTGACCGGGAAAAATGAAAGCAACAGGCACCTTCTACCTCCTATCCTTTTTACCCAATTTTATCAGTAAGGGAAAAAGAAGGCACCTATCGCTCCGCTGAACTCACCAAGCTCGGTATTTACCAGCTTAAATCCTGAAAGGGTAGGTTTAAAGCTTCTTCTTTCAATTTCCTCTTTACACCAGTCAACAATTTCTGGGAAGTTTGCAACTATACCACCAGAAAGAGCTAACCTATCAGGGTTAAAGGTGTGGAGGAGGTTTGTTATTCCAACAGAGAGGTATTTAGAAAGCTCTTTAAGGGCTCCTAGAGCTCCTTCTTTACCTTTCCTTGCTTCCTCTATTATTTCAAACGAGCTCTTCTGTTTTCCAGTTAGGAGGAAGTAGTGCCTTTCAAGGCCGTACGATGAAGCGTAAGCTTCAAGGCACCCCCTCCTTCCGCAGTGGCAGGGCCAGCCGTTTAAACAGATTGTCGTATGGCCGACCTCCATAGCTACTCTCTTAACCCCCTCAAGGGGTTTGCCGTTAATTACGGCTCCTCCCCCAAGCCTAGTTCCAAGGGTTAGACATATGAATAGTTCAGAATTCCTCCCGCTTCCTTCTACAAACTCTCCATAGGCTGCAGCAGTTGCATCGTTTACAAGTCTTACCCTTGCTCCACTTTTCCTTTCTAAGTCTCTCCTTAACTCCTTTCCCCTAAGGAACGGAAGGTTTGGCGATTCCTCAATGATTCCCTCTTTCTCAATTACTAGCCCAGCAACGGCGACTGTTACCCTTTCTTCCTCACCGATTATGTTAATAAGAGACTCTAACAGCTCCGTGTACCCTTGGGGTGTTCTTATCTTTTCTCTCCTTTTACCGTCAAAGAGCTTTATGAAGGTTCCTCCTACGTCAATTCCTAAGGGCAAGGCCAGTCCTCCCAAAAATTTTTGCTATTGCTTCAAGGAGCTCCGACTTCCTCATCTTCCCCCTTCCCCTTATTTTCAGTTCTTTGGCTATACTGTAGAACTCCTTCTTCTTTAAACTTTTTAATTCCTCTAATTTCCAACTTTTCATACTTTCCCCTCAATTAGGTTTTCATAGAGCCTTATGTACTTTAAAGCTGAACTGTTCCATGAGAAGTCAAGTTCCATAACCCTCCTTCTTATTTTCTTCATTTCTTCTTTTTTCTGGTAGTAGAGCTCTATAGCCCTCTTAATTGTGTTTAATAACTCTTTAGCGCTAAAGTCTTCAAAGAGAAAACCGTAACCTCCCGGCTGGTTAACGTCAACTACCGTATCTGCTAAACCTCCGGTTTTCCCTGCAACGACAATAGTTCCGTACCTCATTACAATCATCTGGTTAAGCCCGCAGGGTTCAAAGAGGGATGGCATAAGGAGGAAGTCTGCTGAAGCGTACATCTTCCTGCTGAGTTCCTCGTTATAGGCTACTTCTACCCAAACGTTTTGATACTTACCCTTTATACTCTCAAAGGCCCTGTTGTAGCCCTCATCTCCAAATCCCAAAATTGCAAAGTTAGCCTCTAGTTTTGACATTTCCTCTAAGCTATCCAGTATTAAGTCAACTCCTTTCTGTTTTGCAAACCTGCCAATAAAGGCAAAGAGAGGCAAAGCTTTACTCTTAAGCCCCGTTTCCCTAACGAACATCTCTTTATTAAATTCCTTTCCTTCTTCAACCGTTGCTTCTGAGTATTTCCTGTATATTGAAGGATCGGTTTCTGGGTTCCACACTTCGTAGTCAATGCCGTTGAGTATTCCAAACAGTTTGTAACTGTACTTCCTTAAGACTCCATCAAGGCCGAACCCGAACTCAGGCTTTGTTATCTCCTTTGCATACGTAGGGCTTACAGTATTAACTGCGTCGCTAAAAACTATTCCTCCTTTAAGGAAGTTAACTTTCCCCCAGAACTCAAGGGCTTCCATGTTAAAGATTTTCCAGCCTAGTCCTAACTTTTCAAGAGTTTCAGGTGGAAAAATACCTTGATAGGCCAGATTGTGGATTGTCTGAAGGGTCTTAGCCTTTTGTCCCTTCCTCTTTATAAATACCGGAATGAGGGCAGTTTGCCAGTCGTTTGAGTGAACTATTTCAGCCTTAACTTCTCCCATTTCAACTAGTTTAACTACAGCTTTAGAGAATCCCCCGAACCTTAGATCGTTATCGGGATAGTCTCCTGAAGGTGTTCCGTATAGGAAGTCCCTGTTATAGAGCCTGTCGTTTTTGAGGAAGTAGTGGTTAAGACTATCTTTGAGCTCTAAGAGTTCAAACTTGTACTCCTCTCCGGCAAGGTTAATTTTTACTTCTACTCCAGTTTCCCTTACTGGAAGGCCTTTTTCCCTTACGCACTTGTAGTACGGCATTATCGTTGAAACCTCAATGCCAAACTCTTTTATAGCCTTAGGAAGGGAGTAGGACACATCGGCAAGGCCTCCGGTTTTTGCAAAGGGATATATTTCACTTGAGGCAAATAAGACTCTCATAGGATCACCTCTCTTAAGAACTTAGCTGCAGTTTCGGGAGTTGTCGGGTTTATGAAGTAGGAGCTCCCCCACTCAAACCCTGCAGGTATAGTTATCCTCGGTACGATTTCTATGTACCAGTGGAAGAGCTTGTCCATTCCGGTAAAGTAGCTCGGCCTTCTTGGGTCTTCTCTGAAAGGCGGACTTGTATGTATAAATAGGTTATAGGGAGGGTTTACTAGGGTCTTATAGAGTTTTTTAAGGACCTTTAAAAGGCAATCTGAGAGTTGCTAAAGTTCTTCTTCTCCAACTTGGGTAAAGGAGCTCTGGTGATTTCTCGGGGCTACCCTTACTTCAAAGGGAAAGAGTGAGTAAAAGGGACAGTAGGCTATGAACCTTTCATTTTCATAAACTACCCTTTTTAACTCTTTAACTTCAAAACCTATCTCATCACAAAGGTAACACCTTCCCTTCTCCCTGAAGTATTTCCTTGACTGTTCAACTACCCTTTCTACTTTTTCAGGTATCTGTGGTGTTGCAATAATCTGAGAGTGGGAGTGACTAAGAGATGCTCCTACTTCCCTTCCGTAGTTCTTAAAGACCAGTACATACTTTATCCTCAAGTCTCTATAAAGGCTTGACATCCTCTCTTTGTAGGTAAACAGGAGCAACTTCATTTCGTCAACGGTAAAGTTGTGGGGGTGTTTAAAGTGATCGGGAGTATCTATAACAATTTCGTGGGCTCCAAATCCCCCTACAGTGTCATAGATACATACGCCTTTTCTCTCTGGGCTGTTTTCAATCCTTAAGGCCGGGTACTTGTTTGGTATTACTCTTACTTTCCAACCTAGCTGGTTTGGTTCAGTTTCCGGATCTCTATCTGTGGACTTCTCTGTAGGCATCCGGGTTTCCAACGTTTTTCCAGTAACCGTTGGCCTTAAACCCAAAGAGTTCTATTCCCTCTTCCATTAAAAGGGGAAATAGGTCTTTACTGAAGTCAAAGGGAATGTTTGGAGGAATAAACTTAAGGATTTCAGGTTCAATTATGTATATTCCCGTGTTAATCGTATCGCTGAAAACTTCTCCCCAGCCTGGTTTTTCAAGGAACTTTACTATCCTTCCTTGTCGGTTATCACTATACCGAACTGTAGGGGATTCGGAACTGAAGTTAGGGTTATTGTTAGCTTAGACTTTTTAAACTCGTGGAAACCGACAACTGCCCTAAGGTCTATATCGGTTATAACGTCTCCACTTACCACTATAAAGGTTTCTTCAAGGTACTTCTCAGCCTTCTTTACAGCTCCTGCAGTGCCGTAGTCTGCTTCAGGAAGAACGTAGTTAATTTTTACTCCGAATTTAGAGGCGTCTCCAAAGTACTCTTTTATTACTTCCGGTTTGTAGTAAAGGAGTATTACAAATTCCTCTATACCTAGGCTTATCAGCTGCCTTATTATGTGTTCCATCATAGGAATGTTTACTACTGGAAGCATGGACTTTGGTTTTGAGTAGGTAAGGGGCTGGATTCTCGTCCCAAATTCCCCTGCCATTACTACGGCTTTCATCTATCCTCCCGCATAAAGGTGTTCTCTTGTTAGTGGAAATCCGGAGAAACCGCTCTTATCAGGCTTTACAAAGAGGCTCTGATACACTCCAACTCTGTTTGTCATGAACTGGTATGCACTCGCCGACATGTAGAGCCTCCAGATCCTGTAGCGCTCCTCCCCGGCGATTTCTACTGCCCTTTTCTCTGTTCCTTTCAAGGTTTCTAACCCAGTGGATTAGAGTTAGCGTATAGTGTTCCCTTAAAGACTCAACGTCCCTTACTTCAAATCCTGCCTCTTCAGCCTTTTTGAGAGTTAGGTAAATTGGTAGGAGTTCTCCATCGGGAAATACGTATTTCCTTATGAATCGGGAAGGGGGGGTCCATACTCGTAGTAGTTGCAGCTTATTGCGTGGTTCAGGAAAATTCCCCTCTCTTTGAGGAGTTTAAAGGCCTGTTCAAAGTAAAGTCCAGCAATCTTTAAACCTACGTGTTCAAACATTCCAACGCTAACTATCTTATCGTAGCTGTTCCACTCATCTACTTCCTTGTAGTCTGTAGGGAGGACTTTACACCTATCTACAACACCTTCTTTCCTTATCCTTTCCCTAACGTAGTTGTACTGATTCTCACTTAAGGTTATTTCGACGGCGTTTACTCTGTACTTCTTTGCAGCGTGAACTATTAGAGCTCCCCACCCACACCCTATATCAAGGAGTTTCTCTCCTTCCTTCAGCATCAGTTTTCTGCAGATGTAGTCAATTTTGTTCTCCTGAGCATTATCGAGGGAATCCCCGTAACTTCTGAAGTAGGCGCAGGAGTAGACCATGTTTTTATCAAGGAAGAGTTTGTAGAAGCCGTTAGAGACGTCATAGTGGTACTGGATTGCCTTTTTGTCCCTTTCAATACTGTGGAGCTCTCCGTCAACCTCTGCCCAGCATCTCTTTACTTTTGCTTCCCCCGGAAGCTTCCTTATTAACCTCCAGAGCCTAAGGCGTTCTTTTAAACTTGAAACCCTATCAATAATCCAGTCAACTATCGGGAAAAGGAGGAATATATCTCCTTCAATATCAATCAGGCCGTAGATGTAGCTCTCTGCTAGAGAAAGGTCTGAGTTTTCTCTGAAAGCTTCTTTCAGACTCCAAGGGGTTTTAATTTTTATTTTTAACTTATCCCCCTTCCCCCAGACTCTTTTCCCGTTCCAGAGGATAACTGATGCCTCACTTTCACCAGGAGCTCCGTTTAAGAGCTCTTTTACTAGTTCCTCATTTAACTCCTCCACCTCCTTCAAGTTGCATTTTTCCAGCTCCATCTTCCCTTTCTTTTAATAAAATTTCCCTTGCAACTCTCTTTCCTATCTCTACGGCTGGTTGGCCGTAAGGGTTTACTCCCATGAGTTTTCCCATTGCTACAACGCTTATCATGTAAAACATCATCAATCTTCCAAGTTCCCTTTCGCTGAGGTTCTCTAACTTGAATGTAACTATTGGCCTTTTTCTGCTCCTTAAAGCGTGAAGGGTTCCTAAGAACTCGGCTTCCATAACCTCAGATATCCTCTTTCCCGATAGGTATGGAAGGATTTCAACCTCTTCAGGAAGTTTCGGGTCAACCTCGTAGCTCTCAACGAAGAACAGCTGGTAGAACTTGTCATCAGGGCCGTCTACAAAGAGCTGAAGTATTGCGTGCTGAGAAGAGGTCCCGACTGCCTTTAGTGGTGTTTGTCCCTTCCCGTTCTTCCCTAGCGACTCTCCCCAGAGTTGGACGTACCACTCTGTAAACTCAGTCATGAAGGATGAGTAGGGCATTGCAACCGAAATATTCCTTCCGTCTCTGTAGTGTAGAAACTTAGCTGCTGCCAACTTAAGGGCCTCTTCAGGTTCCCTTACAACTTCCTCTGCCCCTTCTAGAAACTCATCTACTCTGTATCCGCCAAAGGCAAGGGGAAAAATCCCTACAGGTGTAAAGACTGAGAACCTTCCTCCTACCTCCTTTGGAACTTTGAAGAAAGGAGCTCCGAACTTCCTTGGAAGGTCTTCAAACGGGTTTCCGGCATCTCCAATGAAGGTACACCTTTGATCTAAAGGCAATTTCCTCTCTTTTAGTTCTTTAAGAATAAGGTTAAGTGCGGTAACCGTTTCAAGTGTCCTTCCCGACTTACTGATGAAGACAAAGGAGCTCTCTTCCCAGTTTAGTTCATTCAGGACTTTATTAATCAAATTGGGGTCTACGTTATCAATGAACTTTAAGTTTCCATTGTTCTTCCCTACTGCTTCGTTTACTGCCTTTGCTCCCCTAGAAGAGCCCCCCATTCCTACTACTACAAGGGTAGAGCTCCTTTCCTTTATTCTTTTTACTCCATCTAAAATTTCCTTTATTTCTCCATCTTCCATCAGCTTAGTAAAGGGCATTTCCCTTTCGTTAACAATTTCCCTTAGCCCGCTTTTATCCAGAACTTCTTCTAACTCCTCCTTTTTAACTTGAACGTCGGAAAAAATAACCTCCATTCCTCCTCCAACCGTTTTATACTGGATACTTACACCTTCCTTTTTCTTTGAAATCAATTAGATTTTGGAGAGTTTTTCTTAGTATTCGCTCTATTGCTTCTTCTGTATTATAAGCGTTGTGAGGTGTAAGGATAACGTTATCAAACTGAGTTAACGAAAAACTCTCAATCGCCTTCTTAAGGATTTCAGGAGATACGTCCTTTTCTCCCCTAAATATTATTAGTTCCTCCTCCGTCCAGACCTCTTCCCCCTCAAAGGTATCAAGAGCAACTCCTTCAAGTCTTCCCTCTTTAAGGGCCTCAACTATAGCTTCAGTCTCAACGACGCTTCCCCTTGAGGTATTTATCAGGTAACTTCCCCTCTTCATCAGCTTAACGTTTTCCCTGTTAATCAGGTGATGGGTTGAAGGAAGGTAAGGAACGTGGAGAGTTACGATGTCCGCTTCCTTAAGGAGATCTTCCAAAGAGGTATACGCAACACCGTACTTACGGACTAACTCTTCCTTAGGTTTAATATCGTAAGCCAAGATTCTTAAATCAAATCCAGATAGGAGCTTAATTAGCCTTGAACCGATCCTTCCCGTTCCTATAACTCCAACGGTTTTCCCTTCAAGTTCCCTTCCCCTTAGTCCTTCCCTTGAGAAGATACCCCTGCAGGTTCTCTCCAACGTTTTCTTAAGTCTCCTTAAGAGGGCTAGAATCAGCATAAGCGTGTACTCTGAAACCGTCTCCATTCCGTAGTCTGGGACGTTGCAGATGGCTATTCCCCTCCTTTTTGCCTCCTCAACGTCAATATGGTCAAAGCCTGTTGAACGGGTCATTACTATCTTTAGGTTTGGGAGCTCCTTAATTACTTCTTTATCTATCCTTGAGTAAATGAACACAGATATGGCCTCAACTTCTTTTAACTTGGGAAGGTCACTCCTCTTTAATGGTTCTTTACTCAACTTAACTATCTCAAATCCCTTTCCTTCAAGTTCTCTTCTGATTATAGGCTCTTCCCAGCCTTCAAGCTCAAAGAAAGCAACTTTCATCTTCAATCTCCCTTATGGATTCCGAGTTCTTTCTCTATCTGGTAAACGGCCCTAATTACTTCAAGTATTGAGTCTGGGTTAATTGAAATCGTGTCTATTCCTTCCTTAACTATGAACTGTGCAAAGTCTGGGTGGTCTGAAGGAGCTTGACCGCATATTCCAACTTTCCTTCCGACCCTCTTGCCTTCCTTAATTGCTCTTGAGACCATCCACTTAACTGCTTCGTTCCTCTCGTCGTATATGTGGGCTACCAAGGAGGAGTCCCTATCAACCCCCAAGGTTAGCTGTGTTAGGTCGTTTGAACCTATTGAGAACCCGTCAAAGTATTTTGCAAACTCCTCAAAAAGGATAACGTTTGAGGGTATTTCACACATAACGTAGACTTTCAAGTCCTTTTCTCTCCTCTTTAGACCAAACTTCTCCATTACTTCAAGTACTCTTTTTGCCTCCTCCGGTGTTCTGCAGAAGGGAATCATAACTATTACGTTATCAAGCCCCATCTCCTCCCTTACTTTCTTTATCGCCATACACTCAAGTCCGAAGGCCTCTGAAAACTGAGGAGAGTAGTACCTTGAAGCCCCCCTCCATCCGAGCATTGGGTTTTCCTCTTTCGGCTCAAAGAGCTTTCCTCCGAGTAAGTTTGCATACTCGTTCGATTTAAAGTCTGAAAACCTCACTATAACGGGTTTTGGATAAAAGGCTGCTGCTATCTTTCCGATTCCAAAGGCGAGTTTATCTACGTAAAATTCTTTTTTGTTTTCGTACCCTACCGTTCTCCTCTCTATTTCCTGGGCAATTTCAGGTTCCTCTTCCTTTAATTTCTCAAAGTTAATGAGTGCATTTGGGTGTATTCCGATGTAGTTGTTTATTATGAACTCTTCCCTTGCAAGTCCAACTCCATCGTTTGGGAGGAATGAAAGGTCAAAGGCTCCTTCAGGTGTTGCTATGTTAAACATTATTGGGGTTTTGGGTTTCGGGAGCTCCCTTAAATCTACCTCTTCAACGGTGTACTCAATTTTCCCGTCGTAAACATACCCTACTTCTCCCTCTGCACAGGAAACTGTTACGAACTGGTTTTCCTTTAGGACTCCTGTGGCGTTTCCAGTTCCAACAACTGCAGGAACTCCAAGCTCCCTTGCAACTATTGCCGCATGGCAAGTCCTACCTCCCCTGTTTGTCACGATTGCGGAGGCCTTCTTCATTATCGGTTCCCAGTCTGGGTCGGTCATGTCCGTTACGAGAACGTCCCCTTCCTGAAACCTTCCTGCTTCTTCTACCGACATGAGAATTTTTACCTTACCTTCTGCAATTTTCCTCCCAACAGCGATCCCCTCTACTAAGACTTTCTTCCTCCTCTCCTGCGGAGGTTCTGTTACTTTGAAAACTGCTATTTTTGAGTAATCTTTCCTTGAATGGACCGTTTCGGGCCTTGCTTGGACTATGTAGAGCTCCCCTATTTCCCCATCCTTTGCCCACTCAACGTCCATAGGAGTCCACCTGCCGTTTTTCTCAGAGTAGTAGTTTTCAATTTCACATATCCAGTTCGCTAACTTTAGAACCTCCTCATCTGAAAGACAGAACTTTTCCCTGTCAGATAGAGGAACCGGAACCACTTTAACCGGTTCTTTTTCACTGTCCCCGTAAATCATTTTCTGATTCTTTTCACCCAGCTTCTTCTCAATAATTGCTTTAAATCCCTTCTTTAACGTTGGTTTAAATACGAGCCACTCATCCGGGGTAACTGCTCCCTTTACAACCATTTCACCAAGCCCGTAAGAACCTGTAATTAGAACAACGTCCTTAAAACCGCTCTCTGTATCAAGTGAAAAACCGACTCCTGAAGAGGCAAGGTCTGAACGAACCATCTTCTGAACTCCGACGGCAAGTGCTACCTTAAAGTGGTCAAATCCAAAGGTTTCCCTGTATGAGATTGCCCTGTCTGTGAAGAGGGAGGCAAAACACTTCTTTACTGCGTTGAGTAGATTTTCTATGCCCTTTACGTTTAAAAAGGTCTCCTGCTGGCCGGCAAAGGACGCGTTTGGTAGGTCCTCTGCGGTTGCTGAAGAACGAACGGCAACGTCAACGTTCTCTACTCCAAACTTCTCAGAGAGCCCCCTATAATACCTTTTTATTAGTTCCTTTAAGTCCTCCGGAAACTTTCCGCTCTTTATTAATTCCCTGATCTTTTCTCCTCTCCTATGAAGGTCGTCAACGTCGTTTACATTAAGGCCCTTAAGAATTTCTCTTATTTTCGCTTCAAGGTTATTGAACCTAATGAAGTACCTGTAGGCATTGGCGGTTATGACGAAAGCATCTGGTATTTTTACCCCCTTTGGAGATAGAGCTCTCTTCATCTCTCCAAGAGAGGCATTTTTACCGCCTACCAAAGGGATATCTTCTATTCCTACCTCTTCGAGCCAAAGGACTGACTTCTCCACCTCTTCCTCCTCTTTTTTGTTAGTGTCCACTTTCATTATTATATCTAAGGTTTCCTAGTATGATTGTGCTGTTCACAATTTAATTTACCAAAAAATTTTATAGTAAATAAGAATGATCCCCCAAATCTCCGGCCGTCCCAAAAGCTCTCAGGAAAACAAAAAATTTGCAATCCTTTCTACAAACACAAAGGAAAAAGAAAACATTTTAATTAACTAAAAAATTTTACGGTATATAATAAATAAAAATTGAAATTCCCCTCCCACGAAACTGCCCCCAAACAAAACTTTACCTAACCACTATTCCCCTTACCTTTCTTTCCAGAAAGGGTATGCTTCCAAGCCAAAACTGCAAAGGAAAGAGGAAGAAGAATCGCAACAATAGTCACAAAAATGCCCAAAACCTCATTCTCACTCATTCTTCCTCCCAGTAAACTTTAATAACGTTATAGAGAGTATCCCTCTCAACGGGAACTTTACCAGCCTCTTTAATAAGCCTTATTAACCTATTCTTAGAAATATACTGACCGGCCCTTCCACCAGCAGCCTGAGTTATATCCTCTTCAACAACAGTTCCATCAATATCATCAGCACCAAACTGAAGAGCAAGCTGAGCAATCTTCTCACCAAGCATAATCCAGTAAGCCTTAACGTGAGGGAAGTTATCTAACATAAGCCTACTAACGGCAACAGTTTTAATTTCATCAAAACCGGTAGTATAACTAGCATTTTCGACCTGAGTATTTAAAGGATGAAAAGCCAAAGGTATAAAAGTCTGAAATCCCCCAGTTTCATCCTGAGCCTCCCTCAACCTCAACAAGTGATCAACCCTATCCTCATAACTCTCAATATGACCAAAAAGCATAGTAGCATTGCTCTTTAAACCTAAACGATGAGCAGTTTTATGTACTTCAAGATACTCATCTCCAGTTATCTTATCGGGACAAAGCCTCTCCCTAATACCCTCAGCAAAAATTTCCCCTCCGCCACCCGGAAGAGAACCTAATCCCGCATCAATTAACTTCTTTAAAACTTCCTCAACAGAAAGACCAGACTTATCGGCAATATACTTAATCTCTTCAGCTGTATAGGCCTTAATATAAACATCAGGAAAGGCCTCTCTTACAGCCTTAACTATTGACAAGTACTCCCCAAGCCCCCAATCCGGATGAAGCCCCCCTACTATATGAACCTCAGTTATACCGGGATTCTTCTCCTTATGGGAAGAAACCTTTTCAAGAATTTCCTCAACAGTTAATTGATAAGCCCCTTCCTCCCCCTTCTTCTTCCTAAAAGCACAAAACTTACAAGTTCCAACGCATATGTTCGTCGGAGTAACGTGAAGGTTAACGTTAAAATAAACAAACTTACCGCTTCTCCTCTCACAGACCAAATTGGCAAGAAAACCTATAGTATGAATATCAGAGCTCCTAAAGAGCTTAACCCCATCCTCAAAAGATAACCTCTCTCCTTCAAAAACTTTCTCTGCTATAGGTAAAAGTTCCTTATCTCTTACAAAATCTAAAACCTTACCCATCAATCACCTCAACAACGTTGTAAAGGGTATCCCTTTCAACGGGAATCCTTCCAGATTCTTTAATAAGCTTTACCAACCTACCCTTAGGCATGTAAGATGAACTTTCAGCACCTGCAGAACGGGTAATAGTCTCCTCAACAACGGTCCCATCAAGGTCATCAACTCCAAAATGGAGAGAGGTTTGAGCTAACTTCTCCCCAAGTGTTATCCAAAAAGCCCTAACGTGACGGAAGTTATCTAGGAAGAGCCTGCTAACGGCAAGCATCTTCAAGTCATCAAAACCAGTTGTATAACTTCCTCCAAGCTGAGTATTCTTCGGCTGATAAGCAAAGGAGATAAAAGCCATAAAACCCCCAGTTTCGTCCTGGAGCTTCCTCAACCTCAACAAGTGATCAACCCTATCCTCATAACTCTCAATATGACCGTAGAGAATAGAGGCGTTACTCCTTATACCGTAAGAGTGAGCTATGCGGTGAATTAAAAGGTACCTTTCAGAGCTAAGCTTCTCAGGACAAAGCCTCTGCCTAACTTCCTCAGAAAAGATTTCAGCACCCCCACCAGGAAGGGCATCAACACCAGAGGCTGCAACTTCCCTTATAACGTCCTCCAAGGGAACAGACTCCTTCCTCGAAAAGTAATCAATCTCCTCAGCAGTAAAAGCCTGAATTTTCACATCCGGAAATTCTTCCCTTATAGCCCTAACAAATTCTAGGTAATCATCTAGCCCCCAATCTGGATGAAGACCGCTTACAATGTGAACTTCCCTTATAAAACCAGAATTTCTAACTTTCTCTAAAACCTCATCAACAGTAAGCTGATAAGCTCCCTCTTCTCCCTTCCTCTTCCTAAAAGCACAGAATTTACAGGTTCCAACACATATATTTGTTAGGTTAACGTGCCTGTTTACAGTAAAGTAAACGAAATTGCCGTTTAAACGCCTATTAACGATATCTGCAAGCTTCCCAATCGTTAAGATATCAGAGCTCCTAAAAAGCCTAACTCCATCCTCAAAGGATAGCCTTTCTCCTTCAAGGATCTTCTCTGCTATAGGAATTAAATCTCTATCTTCAACGAGTCTAAAGTCAAACATAACTACTCCATTTTAAAGCCCATTTCTTTTAGTTTCTCAGTTAATTTTTCTATCTTCCTAACCGTTTCTTCTGAAAGGTGGTGTTCAATGAGACACCCTTCCCTTTCTGCCTTATCGTAAGGAAGACCAAGAATGTCCTTCAAGAAGGAAATTAAAACTCTGTGCTTTGAGTAGAGTTTCTCAGCGTACTCCTTTCCCTTTTCGGTCGTTACAACGTAACCGTAAGGCTCATAAACAATATAGCCCTTCTCAGTAAGCCTCTTCAATACTTCTGTAACAGTCGGCATCTTAACTTTACGGGCAGACGCGATTTCCTTAACCCTTGCAACTTTGTTCTTCTTCTCCAGAAGGTAAATAGTTTCGAGGTAATCCTCAAGCCTTGGAGCAAGTTTATCTTCCCTTTCCATTTCCTCTCCTTTCTAAACGTTCACTAGAAATTTAAGCCTTAATTTTGTTAAGTTCCACTAACTTCTTACCTTCATCCCACAGTGCTGACACAGGGAACTCTCAGAAACAACGAATAGGTTTTCCCCACTAATAGTCTGGGGTTCCTTAACGTAGTAATCCTCCATAAACCAAGCCCTATCTGAAAGGCCCAAACTCTTTAAAACTCTGTAAGCAGTCTCCCTTGCCCTACCTATGGCCTCTACGGCGGTGGTCATACCGGAAGCAGCATCCCCTGTAACGAAGTCACCGTTTAGGGACTCTATTAACCTCAAGTCCCTATCAAAGCCGATAGCAGGAACTATGTAATCAAAGTCAAAGGAGCCGCAAGAAAAGAGAGCTCTGCCCCCTTCAATCTTTAAAAGCTCACATCCTGTGTAGAGTTTAACTCCTTCTTTTAAAGAGTCCCTAACTTCCTTGTCAGAAGCTCTAACCCCTTTAACTTCACCTCTATAAAGGACAACTGCCTCCCCTCCCCTCTTCACTGTTAACCTTGCAACGTCAAATGCAGTATCTCCTGCCCCGATAATTAAAACTCTCTTTCCAGAAAGAGAAGGAGGATTCTTTAAAAAGGAAAGGGGATAGATAACCCTAGGTGAATTAACGGGAAACTTCCTCTCAACCTGAGAACCTACACAAACAACTACAACGTCAAAACCTTCAGGCCTTTCCTTTAACTCAACTCCAGTATGAACTTTAACGTTCTTAAAAGAAGTTATAAACTCAATTTCCCTCTTAAAGAGCTCTTTATTTAGCTTAAAATCAGGAACGTAGTTAAGGATCCCTCCAAGATGGTTCTCCTTCTCAAATATCTCTACACTTAAACCACAGGAAGCTAAGTAGTAGGAAACGGTTAAACCGGCAACACCTCCCCCAACCACTGCAACTTTCCTATTAACTCTGGGGAAGAAAGGTTCCCTCTCCCCTATTTCCATACTCTCAAGGACTATCCTTGCAAGCTCCCTGTGGACTTCCCTAATTCTCAAACTCCTTCCGGGAAGAATCCCACACTTCTTCTCACACTCGGCCGGACAGATTTCCCCCAAGGTAAACGGAAAAGGAGCTCTTAAGAGGAAGGAAGCAAAAGCTTTTTCAAAGTCTCCCTTTTGACAAAAGCCCATAAAAGTGGGAACAACGACTCCGGCCGGACAGGAATCTTCACAGGGAGATGTCTCCCTAAAGGTTCTCTTGTAGGCATCGTAAAGCTGGAGGATGTAAAGGGTTAACTGGGAAAGGATAAGGGAAATCCCGCCGTAGGAGAGAAGATCCCCAATCAGGTACAAGTAGTAAAAGGGGAATGAAAAAAGGAGGAAGAATAAAGATCCAGAAACTTTTCTATCCTGACAAAACTGCCCAAGTCCGGGAAGTAGAAATGAAAGGCGGAAACACTTCTTCCTCTTTAAACGCTTCCTGTAAAGCTTTAAGGCTAAATTCCTATCTTCCTTAAACATTATCCTCTCCGGCTGATAGATTCTAAATTATAGGCACTAAACACAGGAGGAGAAAATGTTAAAGGAGAAGATAAGAGGAGCGGTACTAGGAGGAATAATTGGAGATGCACTAGGAACCTTAGTCGAGGATATGGATAGGGAGACTGTGAAGAGGGCATACGGAGGAGCCATCTTAGGTTTTATGGAGCCCTCACACCTTTCCGTCTGCCCCTTCTTAAAGAAGGGGCAATACTCCCACGAAAGTCAAATCTTTCTCCTAGCTCTCAAAGTCTACGCAGAGAAAGGCTACTTTGACGAGACCCTCTACATTGAGAAGTTGGTGGAGTGGGTAAAGGACGAGAAGTCCCACAGGTACCCATCAGGAGCCCACGTAAACGCTGCCCTCTCGTACGCTGCAGGCCTTGAGCCGGAAGAGGCAAGGGTAAAGGCCTGCGACGTTGACGGAGCTATACCAGCCGTTGCATCAGGACTGTTTAGGTGGGATAACTCCTTTGAGGCATACCAGGAAGGTGCCTACGTAGCATCAATAACCCACTCTGATGAAACGCTGGTAGACTCTGCAGGAATTCTGGCTGCAGCGGTCTCATCGGTCGTTGGAGGAAGGGTTGAGCTTTCAACCCTTGAAAGTAAGCTCTCCTTCGTTGACTCCCTAAGGGAGCTCTCAAAAAGCGAGAACGTTAAAGGCTACCTTGACCTACTAATTCAGGTCTTAAAGAGGGGAGAGGTTCCCCTTGACGAGGTTATCCTTCTGATTGGAAACGGAACGTTTGCCCCAGAGACCTTAACCCTTTCACTCTACATCTTCCTCAGATACCCTAACTCTTTTAAGAGAGCTCTCCTTAGTGCAGTTAACTCCTACGGCGACTTTGGAGGAGATACTGATGCAGTAGGTTTTATAACGGGAACTCTCTCCGGAGGGTACCTTTCAGTCTCTGCAGTTCCAAGGGAGTGGATTGAGTGCTTAGAAGGTTTAAGAGATATTGAGATTACAATTGAAAAGTTTATTGAGAAGATACAAATCTGATAAAATCAGTTTTGTATAAAATACTGAAAGTTTGGAGGAAGAATGAGAACCCTAATTCCCATCCTTCTGGCGTTCCTCATATCAACAAACGCTCCTGCTGAGTGCAGTTCTAACACTGTACTGGCAAAGGTTGACGGGAAAGAGATTACGCTCTCCTACTTTAAGTACGTTGAGGAGACCATTCCAAACTGGGCCCTCAATAAGTACTACGGAGGAAACAGAGGAAAGGAGAAGCTCCTAGAGAAGATAGCCCAGAGGACATTAATACTCGTTGACGCTGAAAAGAGAGGGACTTTTAAGAAAGAGCCCCTGAGAAGTAAGGTTAAACGATTTGAAATGAAGAGGCTAGCCTACGAGTACATCAACGAAAGGCTGAAAAACGTTAAGATCTCCGATGAAGAGATCCAAAAAGCCCTTCAAAAGTACCCTCCGGAGGAGAGGAAAAAGAAACTAAAGTCGGTTAAAGCCTCCCTAATGGCAAAGAAGATAATCTCTGAAAGGGAAAAGATAATCTCTAATGTGAAAAAGAAGATAGAAGTAATAAACCCAAACCCCAAGAAGCCCAACGACGTTGTAGGAAAAGTAGATGGGAAGGAGGTAAGGTTCTCTGAAATCTCCCCCCTAATCAGCGGAAAATCAAACAAAAGGAAAATAGAGAGAGCCCTTGAAACTTACGCCCTGTATAAGCTTGCCCTTAAGGAAAACCTTGATAGGAGGGAGGAGTTTAAAAACTCTTTAAGGGCATTTAAGGAGAAGTTAGCAGTTAAGGAGTTTGAAAGGGAAATCCTATCTTCCGTAAAGGTAACAGATGAGGAGATTAAGAATTACTACGAAAAGCACAAAAGCGAGTTTAAAGCTCCCGGAACGGCAAAAGTTAAGATTTTCGTCTTTGAGAGTGAGGAGGAGGCTAAGAGGAGCCTTAGTAGACTTAAAAAGGGTGAAAGAGAGGAAAGGGCAATCCCGGAAAATTCCTTAAGAACCGCTAGGGAATGGCTAGTATCATCGGAGGATAAGAATAACCCTGTTTCCCTACTGGTATTCAGTTCAAAGGAGAGGTACAACATCTTAAAGTTGCCAAACGGGAAAGTCCTTTTAATAGAGGTTCTTGAAAAGAAGGAGCCTAAACCCCTTCCTTACGGAGACGCCTACTCAAGGGTAAAGAGTAAGCTCTTTACTGAGAAGGCAAGATCCCTATTTAAAAAGAGAATGGAGGAACTAAAGAGGAAGTACGGGGAGGAGATATACAGGGAGAACCTAAGGTGTGCCTGGAAGGAGGAGTCCAACTAGGGGCTCTTCCTTCAGGAACTCTACCCTCTTTAGGAACTCACTATAGTCTGCACTCTTTAGATCCTCAAAGAACTGGGTGTAGTAGCCTTCATCCTCAATTACGGTAGAGGCAAAACCTATCGCGTCGGCTTCAGCCTCTCCAGACTCCCTTCCAAAGAGCTCCCCCTTAAGGAGCTTTGACTTTGCAAATTCAAACTCATCATTACTAATTGAGAGAACGTGAGTTAAAAGTTCTCTTAACTCCTTAAGTGCCTCATCAACTCTCTCTGTAATGACGAGGACTGTGTAGTTAGAGCCAAAGAGGAGGTTCTGGTAGTTTGAGTAAGCAGCATAAACAAGCCCCCTTTCCCTTAAGTACCTGTACAGTAGACTGCTTCTACCTGAGGAAAGAAGGGAGTCAAGGATTTCGTAGTAAACATCATCCCTACTGCAGGGAGGAAGTTTCCAACCTAGGTAAACGTAGGGGACGCTCACTGCAGGGTGAGTTAACTTAAAGGAGCCTGATGAGGAGAGGTTTTCCTCCTTAGGAGAATTTAAAGGCTGTAAGGAGCCACCGGCAGTAAAACTTCCAAAGTGTTCTTCAACTTCCTCTAAAGCCCTGCCTGTATCAAAATTACCAACGATTACAACTGACATTCTCTCAGGCCTGTAAAGGCTTTTGTAAAACTCAGTTAAAGTTTCCTTTGTAAAGGTCTTAACAGTTTCGGGAAAGCCAAGAATCGGGTAGCGGTAAGGAGCCCTTTCATAGAGCTCCTCCATAAACTTCTCCGCAAAGAGTTCCTGGGGGTTATCCCTGCTCCTTGAAATCTCCTCCAAGACTATCGGCTTTTCCTTCTCAACAGAGTGGTCGGTTATAACCGGATGGCACACAAGCTGGGAAAGGAGCTCAACTGCTCTCAAACCGGCAGATGAGGGAAGGTTTATGTAGTAGTAGGTATAGTCGTAAGAGGTAGCTGCGTTAATTTCCCCTCCCAGCTCCTCTACAATCCTGTCTATCTCTCCCCTTTTGTACTTAGAGCTCTCGTTAAAGAGTACGTGCTCAAGGAAGTGGGCTACACCCCTATTGTCTTCCCTCTCGTAGGAAGCTCCCGCCTTAACCCATACGTTTACTGAGATAGAGTTTAAGTCCCTCCTCTCCTTTAAATAAACTCTAAGGCCGTTTTTAAGGACAAACTTCCTCATAAGCTCTCCTCTTTCAATAAACTTCTCTAATTATAAAGGACTATAATCTTCCTTAAAGCTGAAGGAGGGTATTCTCCTATGCAGAGATCCTTAATCTTAGGAAAGGGAGTAAGCGGAAAGGGAGCGGGGGAGCTCCTTAAAGGGCTGGGATTTCAAGTTGAGTACTTTGAAGACGGGGAAAGTTTCCCAGAAGTCTCTTCGTTTGACTTTGTCGTTAAATCTCCCGGCTTCCCTCCGTGGCACCGGGTAGTTAAGGAGGTTAAAGAGAGAAAGGTTCCAGTTTACGGTGAAGTGGAGCTTGCGTACAGGTTTATGAAGGGAAGAATAGTCGGAATAACCGGAACAAACGGTAAGAGCACAACTACAGCCCTCGTTTACCATACCCTTAAGACCTCGGGAAGGGAAGCTTTCATCGGCGGCAACTACGGAACACCTGCTTCCTCCTTTGCCCTTGAGACGAGTAGGTCTTCAATCTCCGTTTTGGAGCTCTCCTCTTTCCAGATTGAGGACTTAACTTCATTTAGAGGAGAAGTGGGAGCCATTTTAAACGTCACACCTGACCACCTTGACAGGTACCCTTCCTTTAAGGACTACCTGAGGGCAAAGCTGAAGGCCTTAAAACACTTTGACTGGCTGGTGGTAAACGGGGACGACCCTAACCTCTCTTCCCTAAAGGGCGAAGGAGTGGTAGAGTTTGGAAGGAGCTCAGGAGAGTTTAGGCTGGAAGGTAGCCACTTAAGTGGCAACGGAGTGAAGATAGACGTTAAAGAATTACCCCTTAAGGGTATCCACAACGTAGAAAACTACCTCTGCGCCCTTTCAGTCCTTAGGGTTTTGGGATTAAGTGAAGAGGAGATATTTAAAGGGTTTAAGACTTTTAAGGGACTTCCCCACAGGACGGAGGTAGTAGGGAGGGTAAGGAACGTTCTCTTTATCAACGACTCTAAGTCTACAAACGTAGACTCTATGGCAAAGGCCCTCCTTTCCTTTGAAAGAGTAGTCTTAATAGCTGGAGGGAAGGACAAAGGACTTGACTTTAAGGTCCTCTCTCCAATCGTTAAAGAGAGGGTTAAGGGAGTCGTCTCAATTGGAGAGGCTGCTCCACTAATAGAGGAGAGCTTTTCTCCCCTTGTAAAGGTTAAGAGGGCTGAGAGTATGGATGAGGCGGTAAGGCTTGCATTTAGCATGGCTAGCAGTGGAGACGTTGTCCTCCTTTCCCCCGGATGTGCAAGCTTTGACATGTTTAAGAACTACGCCGATAGGGGAAAGGCCTTTAAGAGGGCAGTAAGGAAGCTGGAGGAAGAGGTTGGATAAAAGAGCAGCAGCTTTATCTATTTTCTTAATTTCTCTAGTTCTCTCCCTTGCAGGAGTAGTCTTCGTATACACTGGAAGTTACTTCTGGTGTCTAAAGCACGGACTGCACCCTTACTCCTACGCCCTTAAGCAGGCTGTCGCCCTTGGAATAGGTGTCACCCTATCCCTTCTGATTTATAAGAAGGTTGACTACAGGAAAGTTGCAAGCGAAAAGTTCCTCTGGCTTCTTTACGGTTCGGCAAACCTCTTCCTCCTTGCAGTTCTATTCTTTGGAAGGGAGATAAACAACTCTAAGAGCTGGATAGTGATTGGAGGGTTTTCCCTACAGCCGGCAGAGTTTGCAAAGGTGCTGGTAATACTCTTTGTCTCAGGGTACATTCAGTACAAGTGGTCTGACATTCAAAACGACTGGAGGGACTTTGCAAAGTTAATGGTCCTTGCGTTCATTCCCGTTATCCTCATTCTCCTTGAGAAGGACTTGGGCTCTGCAATGATCCTTTCAATCGTCATATTCGCCATTCTCTTCATAACGGGGCTTAACCTGAGGTATATAGTTATTCCGGCACTATTTGGGCTGGGGCTCTTTACGTTTGCCGTCGTTACTGCTCCCTACAGGATTGCTAGGATAAAGATCCTCCTTGACCCGGAGAAGTACTACTATACCAGCGGTAAGTACAGCAGCTATCAGCTGGTTCAGGCGTTTGTGGCCTTTGCATCAGGCGGGCTGACCGGAATGGGAATCGGTCAGGGAGTCCAGTCTAAGTTCCTGTTCTTAACCTTTGCCTTCAGTGACTTTATGTTCTCCCACGTAGCAGAAGAGGTAGGTGCCGTTGGGGCCCTCCTTGTAGTTATTGCCTACTTTGGGATTCTTTTCTTAGGCCTCTCAATAGCCGATAGGTCTGACGAGATGGTAGGTAAGTTTATGGCCCTTGGGTTAACCCTTTACATATTCCTTGAGGCCGTAGTACACATAGGGGTAAACCTGGGGCTCGTTCCAACTACCGGAATTACCCTTCCCTTCTTAAGTATGGGGGGGAGCTCCCTAATTGCAAACTTCCTCGCAGTTGGCTTCCTCATGAGCATAGCTAAAGGACTGCCTTCAGAGTCAAAGGTGAAAATCAGGTTTAAGGTAAGGGGTAAGTACGCTTGAGAGTTGTAGTTGCAGGAGGAGGAACCGGCGGTCACTACTTCCCGGCCCTTGCAGTCGGGAAGGAGCTAAGGAAGAGGGGACATAGAGTTCTCTTTGTCGGCTCTAAGTTAGGCATTGAGGGTAAGCTAGGTTTCCCTTCTGATGAAATCTTCCTGCTAGAGTACTCTTCATTTAGGGGTAAGGGGTTAAGGGGGCTTTTTTCATTGGTTGGCTACGGAAGGGCTTTCCTTAAGGTTTTATCCCTCTTTAGGGATTTTAAGCCCGACTGCTGTATAGTCTTTGGAGGTTACTCTTCACTTCCGGTCGGCCTGGCCGGTGCCCTTTTAAGAGTTCCCCTCTTCATTCAGGAGCAGAACTCTGTTCCTGGAAAGACCAACAGGTTCCTCTCCCGGTTTGCAGTTAGAGGGTTTCTCGGGTTCCCCGAAGCAGGAAAGTACCTAAAGTGCAGATGTACTTTTACGGGAAACCCTTTAAGGGAGGAAATCTTAGAAACTGTAAAGAGAAAGAAAGAGGCAAAGGAAAGGGTTTTTAAAAGGTTTTCCCTTGACGAGGAGAAGAGAACCCTTTTAGTACTTGGGGGAAGCCAAGGAGCTCTCTCTATTAATAGGCTCTTTGAAAGGACAATCCCTTTCCTCTCAGGTCTTCCAATACAGGTCATCCACGTTACAGGTTACGGGAAGGAAGGGAAACTGAAGGAGCTTTACCGGAGGGCAGGCGTAAAGGCAGTTGTCCTCCCTTTCTACGATAGAATCTGGGAGCTCTACGCAGCAGGCGATGGGGTCGTTTCTAGAGCTGGAGCTCTGGCAATCTCTGAGATTGCCGCCTTTAGACTTCCTTCCCTCCTTATACCCTACCCCTACGCAGCAGACGACCATCAGTACTTAAACGGAGCCTTTCTATCCCAAAGGGGGGGAGCTCTGCTCTTTAGGGAGTCTGAGCTCAGCGTAGAAACGCTCCTGCAAGGATTAAAGACCATTTTGTTTGATATAATGAAGAGAAGAGAAATGGAGAGAGTCCTCTTAGACCTCTTTCCAAAAAGTGCAACTTCCCTCATAGTAGATGAGATTGAGGAATGGAGAGAGAGAAGAAGTTAGTTGAAGGGGCAATTTTCCTGTCTCAAGAGCCAATCTCTGAGGAGGAACTTTCAGAAAAACTGGGAATAGATAGAGAGAAGGTCTCACTTATAGTCTCCCAGCTAAGGATGGAGTACTCTGATAGAGGAGTTGTCCTAAAGAAGGTAGCTGGAGGTTACAGGTTCTTCACATCTCCAGAGCTTAAGGAGGAACTGAGCAGGTTTGTTGAGGAGAGGCCGGTAAAACTCTCAAGACCTCTCCTTGAGGTCTTGGCCATCATAGCCTACAATCAGCCGATAACCAAGAAGAGGATAGCCCAGATAAGGGGACAGAATCCCGACGGGGCAGTTAAGTCATTACTTGAGAAAGGACTTATAGAGGTAGTAGGGAGGGAGAACTCCCTGGGAAGGCCCAAGCTCTACGGAACGACAAAAGCTTTCCTTGAGCACTTTGGGCTCTCTTCCTTAAAAGAACTTCCTCCCGTTGAGATTATAGAGGTAGAGGGTGAAGAGAGAGAGCAGAATCCTTAACGCCGTGGAGCTCCTATACGAGGACGAGGAACTGGCAATCTGCTGTCAGGAGGTGGTTCCCCTCATTGAGGAGTTCTTTGTAAAGCTTAATCAGTTTTTACCACCTGAGTGCGACGAGGACTTCTTTGTTGAACTTGCTAACTCTATTAGGGTAAACTTAATAGCAAATCCTGACTACAAAAAGCGATTTCTGGAGGGAAGAATGGGCGTAGTAACCGTTACATACGAGCTTGGCTCAATGGGACTTGAAGTTGCAAGGCAGGTGGCTCAGGAGCTGGGCTATAGGTTCATCTATACAGAGATAATCTCTGAAGTGGCAAAGAGGCTTGGTGTTCCTGAGTGGAAAGTGGAAGACTTTAGCGAGTTTAAGTACGTTCCCTCTAAACTCTCCTTCTTTGACCTCTTCCAGCTTGATAAGAGCTTAATAGACTTTGGAGCTCTGTTTGGAGAGAAGAAGAAAGAGATATCCTTTGAGGAGTTTAGGGAGGCCCTTGTAAAGACCATTACAGCTTTTGCTGTTTCAAACAACGTGGTTATTGTGGGCCACGGTGCTGCGTGCATACTTCAGGAGTACCCTAACTCACTCCACGTAAAGGTAGAGGCTCCATTCCACGACAGGGTTAAGGTATTTGCCGAGAACACGGGCCTTTCAGTTGAAGAAGCTGAAAAGCAGCTAAAGAAGATTGACTCTAAAGAGGTAGAGTTCTACAAGGATCTGTGCGATGAGGATATCAGGGAAATAGACCTCTTTCACTTAAAACTCAATACCTCAAAGCTCTCCGTTGACAATGCGAAGGAGCTCGTAGTAAACGCATTTAGGATGGTTGCCCAGTAAGATGGCTAGGTTAAAGTTAGTCCAACTTGACGCTTTAATCGTAGTTGACATGCAGAAGGATTTTAGCTCTTCAGGGGCTCTGCCGGTTCCCGGGACGGAGGAGATCGTCCCGGTTATCAACTCTTACATAGAGCTCTTTAAGGAAAAGGGTTTACCCATATTTGCCACGAGGGACTGGCACCCTGAGAACCACGTTTCATTTAAGGAGAACGGAGGAATCTGGCCTAGACACTGTGTTCAGTGGAGCCAAGGGGCAGAGTTTATTGATGGGCTGGAGCTCCCTCCGGATACTTTTATAATTAACAAGGGAGACAGATCTGAACTTGAGGCTTACTCCGGCTTTCAGGGAACTCTCCTTGACTCTCTCTTGAGGGAAAGGGGAGTTAAGAGGCTCTTTATCTGCGGAGTTGCCACAGATTACTGTGTAAAGAATACTGCACTGGGAGGCCTCAATCTGGGCTACCAGGTCTTTATCCTCTCAGATGCAGTCAGGGGAGTAAGTCCACAAACGGTAGAGAGGGCCGAAGAAGAGCTCCTTAATAGGGGAGCTCTAATTTTAGAAAGGGAAGAAATTCTTTAGCCTAGGTTTTCCAATTACCTTCCCTTCCTTCCTTTCACCAGCATCTGCTCATTTGCGTTTATACTAAGAGTTTGATCTCGGCCGGAGATTTTATTTTAATTCTATTTATAGGAGTAAGCTTATGGAAGCTGTTCTGGTTGATGTTGGTAAAGGAACTCAGGATGTACTAATTCCTCTTAAAGAGGAAAAGCTAGAGAACTGGATAAAGGCTGTTCTCCCTTCCCCTACAACAAAGCTTGCAAAGGTAGTTAAAGGGTGGAAGGGCAAGGAACTAAGAGTTTGCGGTTATACTATGGGAGGAGGGCCTTTAAAGAAGGCCATAGTTGAGTTTATAGAGAGGGGAGGGAGGGTAGTAGCCTCTAGAGAGGCAGCAAAGACCTTCAGGGACGACCTTGAAACAGTTAAGGATTTGGGAATAGAGATAGTAGATGAGCTAAAGGAGTGTGACCTATTCCTAAGGGACCTTGAGTTTGAGGTTTTCAGAGAGCTCCGCCTCCTAGGAGGTTTAAAGGGCGACTTTGAATTTGTGGGGGTTGCCTGTCAGGACCACGGCTTTATTAAAGGTCAAAGCGACAGAATTACAAGGTTTGAGTACTTAAAGGGTCTCCTTAAGAAGAGCAGGAAGCCTTGGGAACTCTACCATACAGAGAGAACCGGATTCCTCAGCCGATTTGACTCTATCCTTAAACAGATAGAGGAAGAGGGGCTTAAGGGCTTTGTTATGGACAGTAAACTAGCTGCGGTGGCAGGGGTCTATTCTTACGCAGAGGAAAAGGGGATTAAGGAGTTTGTCTGTATAGACTGCGGAAACGGTCACACGCTCGTCTCAACTGTTAAAGATGGGCTTATATGCGGGTTCCTTGAGCACCATACCGGGATGCTTGACCTTGAAAAACTAAAAAAAATTATGGTTAAATTGACAGAAGGAAGTATCTCATTTGAGGAAGTCTTTAAAGACGGAGGACATGGAGCTCTCTTTATAGAGAGGGTAAACCCAGAAAAAGTTTTTTTGGTAGGTCCAAATAGGGAGAAGTTTAAGGAGTTAGGAGAGTATGCTTTCCCTCTGGGAGATGCAATGCTCTTTGGCTGTGCTGGGCTTTTGAAGGTTTACTTTTGTATCAGATCAGTATAATTTTCTTAATAGAAATAATTATTAAAGGGGTAAGATGGAGGAAGTAAATAGGGAGTTTAGGGAATTCTTAGAAGCCGAGGGGATTGATAAAGACTACCTTGATAGAGTAAGAAGGTTTTTCCTAATAACCGATAAAGACCGGGAAATCCTTAGTAAGTATAAGAATGAGTTAAAGGAGGTATTTCCTGAGGTATTCCAGAACTTCTTAGAATACCTCTCCTCCTTTGATGAAATAAGAGAGATACTTGAAAAGGCGCATCCACCTATTGAAAAAATTAAAAAGGCCCATAAGGAGTATTTTGACTTTTTGTTAAGTTCCGATTTTGATGTTAAATATGTTTTAAAAATTTTCCAAATTGTTAAAAGTATTCACTACAGATACGGTGTAAAAATAGAATACTACCTCGGGGCTTACCTCAGTTATATTGAGTTCATATTTGATGCTTTAAATAAAAGGCTTAAGTGTAACGAAGTTTACGAGTTTGGAAGGAGTTTCTTAAAAGTAATCTTTTTGGATATTTATTTTACAACAAAAATCTATTATTACTTCTTAAGTAGAGAAATTGAAAGAGAAAATCTAAAGTATAAAGCTTTAAGAGAAGGTTCCTTCGATGGAATAGTTTTAGTAGACTGGAAAAGTGAAAAAATTTTAGATGTCAATAAAAAGCTTGAAGAGCTAATCGGGAAAAACAGAGAAGAGCTGATAGGTAAAAACTTCTCAGTTCTCTTTCCTCCCGATAAGGAGAAGCTAATAATAAGCAAAATAGAGGACTTCTTAGTGAACGAAGGAAAAGGACTTTTACCAAACGTTCCTCTTTACAACCATAAGACCGGAGAAGTTATTCCTACTGAACTTAACATAAGCTCTATAATCATTGAAAATGACGAGGTTGTAGTAGGAATCTTCAGGGACATAAGGGATAGAATAAGGAAGGAGGAAGAACTAGAAAGAATATCAAGACTTTATAGGGTTCTCTATTTAATAAATGAAGCAACCTTAAAAACCACTGATATAGACCTCCTTTTTGAAAGAATACTCAGGATTCTTGTGGAAGAAGGAGGATTCAGCTTCTGCTTTATCGCCGAGGTAAAGGATTTTGGGCAGATAGAAATAGTAAAGAAATACGGAAATGAAAAAGCCGTTGACGTAGAGAAAAGTCTCCATTCAATCCTTGAGGCTATAAAGAAGAGAAATCTAATAGAGCTTGATGAAAAAATAGGAGCTGCTATTCCCTTAGTGTATAAAAACTTCATTACTTCGTTCCTAAAGCTTAAGCATAGGAACTTTGCAATTGTCGTTTACGGGAAGGAAGCAAGGGACTTGTCGGAAGAGGAGAAAAGGCTTTTAACTCAGATAGGCTACGATATAGCCTTTGCAGTCTATTCAATCTTGAGGAAAGAGGAGATTAAATACCTCTCTTACTATGACGTTCTCACTAATCTACCTAACAGAAGATTCTTTATTGAAAAACTGGAAAATGCTATTAGACTCTCTGAGGAAGAAAAAGAAAAACTTGCGGTTATGATTATAGATATAGATAACTTTAAAAATATCAATACAGTCTACGGTGAGTTTGTAGGAGACCTGGTACTAAAGGAAGTATCAAAGAGAATCAGGAGAGTTTTAAGGGGAAGAGACGTCCTTGCAAGGTTTGGAAATGACGAATTTGCCGTTCTCTCCTTTGATATTAAAAGTAATTCAGATGTAATGAAAATCATTACCCGGATAAAGGAAACTTTAAATAAGCCTATTAAGGTTGATGGCAGAGATCTGTTCTTAAGCGTCAGTATAGGAGTGGCCATATACCCAGATGACGGTAGAAGTGCAGAGGAGATAATAGCTTCTGCAGTTTCTGCCTTAAATGAAGTTAAAAAGAGGGGAGGAAACGGAATTGAATTCTTTAATCCAAGTATGAAGCGAATATCAATTGAAATAATCAACCTTCAAAGTAGACTTAGAAGGGCAATTAAGAACAGGGAGTTCATCCTCTACTACCAGCCGATCGTTGACCTTGAGAAAATGAAAATAGTAGGAGCTGAGGCTCTGTTGAGGTGGAAGGACCCTAAGGAAGGATTAGTTCCTCCTTTTAAGTTTATTCCCATTTTAGAAGATACGGGAATGATTACTGAAGTCGGAGAGTGGGTCATTGAAGAAGTTGTAAAACAGCAGAAAGAGTGGGAAGGTATTGATATAGATATTGCAGTTTCACTTAACGTTTCACCTAAGCAGTTCATAAGGTCTTCTTTGGCTGAGTTAATTCTAAAGAAAATTGATGAACTTGATGGAGATCCAAGCAAAATTATTGTTGAAATAACAGAGTCTACTTTGATGGAGAATATATCCGTTATTGGAGATGATATAGAAACTCTTTCTAAAAAGGGAGTGAGGGTAGAGATTGACGATTTTGGAACCGGCTATTCTTCCCTTGCGTACCTTAAAAAACTGCCGGTGTACGCTTTAAAGATAGACAGAGAGTTCATAAAGGACATTCCCGAGGACAAGGATGACATGGCAATCGTAAAAGCGATAATTAGTATCGCGAAGTCCTTGGAAAAGAGAACGGTGGCTGAAGGAATCGAAACAGAGGAACAGCTAGAGTTCCTAAGGTATTACGGTTGCGACTATGGTCAAGGATACCTCTTTTCCCCTCCTCTACCTCCAGAAGAATTTTTAAAGTTTTTTGAAGACTTTAATTCTCGTTTCACCAGGTAATTCGCCGTCTGAGAGCTGTCTGTAGAGTTGACGGCTATTCTAACTTTGTTAGAATTAAATAAATTACAAACTGATAAGAATCTGTAATTGCTTTCTAAAGGCTTTGGAAGGTATAGCTTTCAGTAGTTTTTACTGAAAAACTGTATTCTGCTTTTAATAGATCTTTAAATTATATGTTGCCTGATTCAGGATCTTGTATTATTATACAACCCAATATAACAAAAAGAGAAAAAGAGGAGGGAGAGGAGTGGAGAGTAAAAGTGAGGAGTGGATTAAACAATTTTATGGAAAGGTATGTTCGCTGTTCCTTAGCCAAAGGAAAGAAGAAAGTTTTTTAACAATTTCTAACGAACTAGAAAACTTCTGTTCTTTGCCGGAGCTCGTTAGGGCTTATAAAACCGAGAAAAATAAGTTTAAAGAAGTTGCCAAAAATATGGGAGAAAGATTTTACAGTAGTGGATTAAGTACTACCTTAGTTATTAAGGTATTAGAGGAAGTTCTTTTATACTTGGAATGGGGAGAAATACCTCCTAAAACTGCTGTTAGATTTACAAGAAATTTTCTGGAAGAGATCTGTCAGTTTTTTATAAATGATATGTTAAAGTATATTTTTGAAAAGGTATCAAGGGAAATTGACCTCGTTAATAATTTGGTACCTTATGATACAGATGTAAAATCTTGCGATCTTGCTTATAAGTATAAATTTTGTGGTTTTTTCTTTAAAAACTCTAAAGATTGCGTTATGTCTAAAGCGTTTAAAGAGGTTGATTTTTCTTTAATTTGCTTTCATAATAAAAAATTATGTCAAGAATTAAAAAGGATTCATTTTCTACTTCATTTTTATGGGAGAGTTTTTACCAGTTTACTAAAGAATAAGCACTTTATTTCAGCATACTTTGTCTTAATGGAGATATTCTTTTTACTCGACAGATTTATAGATAAATATAAAGAACTTCAAGAAAGGGGTAACAAAATTGATCTAGAAGAGATGGTGGAGTTTATTCTATCGACCAAAGAAGACCTATATTTATTATTGATAGACCCAAGTAAAGTATCCGTAATAAATCGTGTCTTTGGATATCCGGCAGGAGACAAAATATTTCAGATTATAAAAACTAGTATAGTGGAGTTTTTAAAAGGAAAGGGATATAAATTTGTCGTTATAAAATGTGTATTTGGATGTATTTCCGTTCTATCGCAAGAAAAAATTGAAGATTTGGATAAGTTTTTTAACATCGTAAAAACCAAGTTAAAAGAACTTAATTATAACGTGGATTTAGCTTGGATACTCTTTGAAATATCTAAAGTAAAACCCTTTGAAAAAAAGGAACTTATAAACTTCATCAGGTATAAAATGAGAGAGGTTAAGAGAGAAAAAGAAAAATTTTTAACAGTAAAAATTAATAATTCTATAATTGAAGAGGCTAAAGAGTTTGAAGAACTTTACGATTCCATAAGGGAGCTAGATTTTTCCAAAATTACCTTTGCCATCCAGCCAGTGTTTGATTTAAAGAGGATAAAACCTATACATTGGGAGGTTCTTGTCCGATTTAAGAAGAAGAATGGAGAAATTTTACCTGCTTATAAGGTCATAGATATCGTTTACGAACTGAATCTTGCCTCAAAACTTGATATGCTTGTCTTGCAACAGGTGTTATTAAAGGCAAAACTCCTAAAAGGAAAAAGTTTATTCATAAACATAAGTCCCAAAACTTTAAAAGATGAAAACTTAGAAATCGTTAGTAGGATTTTTAATAAAGTTAAAAGCTCTGATGTTTATGTAGGATTGGAGATAACAGAACAAGAGATTATTGATAGAAATTCAATCGATCTTCTGAAAAAACTTATAAACATGTCATCAATTCCGATCCTAGTAGATGACTTTGGTACAGGTTATTCTTCATTTTCTTCCTTCCTAGAACTGCTAGAGAGCATACCAATATCTGGACTAAAAATAGATGGAAGTTACGTTAAGAAAGTTGAAAACTCGGAAACTGCTGTATTTTTAGTTAGTTCTCTGCGTAATATGGCTAAGTCATTAAACCTTTTCACAGTAGCTGAGTTTATAGAGAACAGAACTATACTGAGCATAATCTCTTCTCTGGGTGTTGATTATGGACAAGGGTACTATCTTGGCAAGCCTATTATTGTTGATGAAAAGACTCTATCCTAACCATACCAATCCGTCGGAGGGGACAGCAATGGCCGAATTTGTAGATTTCAAAGGAACAGATCTGGAGGAGTTTTCTTCGATACTCCACTCCAAAGCCCAAGAGGGACTCGCAGCCATAGAGGAATTAAAGGGCACAATGGAACAAATTGCTGCATCAGCGGAAGAAAGTGCCGGAGCAGCAGAAGAGAGCCTTAGTTCTGTAACCCAGATAAAGAGGAGCTCCCAATACTTAGAAAGTGAGACAAATAAAGTCTTTAACACCATAAGTGATTTGAAAGAGGTACTTGACATTGCTCAAGAGAACATAAATGACACCCGAATGGGAATGGAAAGAACTTTAAAGTCTGCAAGCGCAATAATATTGAAAGAAGAAAAGCTCTTTGAATCGGGAAAGAAAATAAGTGAAGCTGTAGAGCTTATAACAAAGCTTTCTAAGAGGATATCAATTCTTGCTCTCAATGCAGCAATAGAGGCAACAAGAGCAAAGGATACAGGAAAGAGTTTTACGATAATGGCATCGGAGATTAGAGAAATGGCTGCAAAATCTAACATTTACGCTTCAAACGTCAAAGACACGGTTAAGAATATACAGGATAGATTGCATAAACTACACAACGAGGTAGAAAAGGTTGACAGTAGAATATCTGCTGCATCTAAAGATTCAGAAAAGGTTATAGATTTGATAAACGAGATAGTGGAGTGGATGTCTCAGGTCTCTGCAAATATAAAAGAAGTCCTTTCTTCTGTAGAGAAAGTAGCTTTTGAAATAGAAAAACTTCATCAAGGAGCTGAGGTAATTGCAGAAGCCGCTGAAAAAAGCGCAGTTGCAGTAAATTCAGTTACGGAAACTGTTGGTAGGAACCTTGAAACATTTGCTAAGGTGGAAGAAGTTGCAGAAGAAATCAAAAGTTTAATTCAATCAGGAGATAAAGAAAAACTGAAAATTGCCATAGATACTATAAGCAATTTAACAGTTGAATTAAGGGCCTCTATGGAGAAGTTGGTTGCAGCCTTCGACCAAATAGAACAAGCAGCTCTAATATCAAAAGAAGATGCAGCAAACAACGCTACTGTTTCTAAGAATTCCTTAAGCCACATGAGTAACGCAAAAAACCTTATCATCAAAGTCAAGGAAAACATGGAGAAAATGTCCGGAAACTTTGAAACGATAATTGAGAAGATTTACAAGCTCATACAGGATTCAAAGAGTAATGTGGAGCTCTTAGAGAGCAGAAAAGGTGATATAGTTGAGATAAAGGCTATTCTTAACTTATTCATCAGTATGATAAGAAAGATAGAACTTTCCATAGTTCAAATAGCGGCACTTTCAATAAACGGAGCTGTAGAAGCAGCGAGATATGGAAACACTGGGGCCGGTTTTAGTGAGGTCAGTAAGGATATTAAGAAACTGGCAGCACAGTCTGAAGAACACTTAGATAGAGTTTTTAGAACCATTAACGAAATTGCTAAAGAAACTGACTCCATACTTCTGGAAGTAAACAATGTCCTGATATATCAAAATAGAGAAGTAGAAAAACTTCAAAAACTTGAGTTTGAACTGCGAAGAAACTATAAAGCTGTTGAATCTGCTTTAGAGAAGATTAAGGAATTTCAGAAGCATGTAGAAGAGAGTTATACTGCCCTAGAACAAGCAAAAATAGCCTCTGACCAGATAAACGAGGCAGCTCAGATATCTCTATCAAATATTTCTCAGTCTAAAGAGGCTGCAGAGATGATTCTTGGTATTTCAAAAGATTTAGAGAATATGAAGAAGAGGCTTTCTGAGTTATGTGAGGTTTAAAATGGATGGAAAAGTAAATCTTTTAGTATTTAGAGTAGGAGAAATCTATTTTTCTATTAATACTGAATTAATAAAGGAAATAGTTGAAGTAAATGAAGAGAATATTTTCCCAGCACTTTCTTTTCCTGATACTGCCCTTGGATTTCTCAAACACAAGAATAAGGCTTTTGTTCTCGTTTGCTTGGCAAAATTTTTAGACATTCACTCTTGTACTGATGTTAACGGCAAGGATGCTGTTATAGTAAACATATCTGGAAGAAGTTGGGCAGTTTTAGCAGATGAAATTGAAGGAATTTTTGAAGTTGAGAGGAGTGAATACACAACTGGAGAAGTTAATATATGTCAAGTGGAAGGCAAGGTAGTAGAAGAGTTAACTGCTGAATTCTTCTTAAAAGAAGTGAACGTTCCGGGAATTTTTGAAGAAGAGGATCAGGAGGAAGAAAATTTTGATTTGAGGAGCTTGGAAGAAAAAGAAAGGATTTTAATTTTAGAGACCAATGGTAATTTGGTAGGTATCCAGGCAGAAAAGGTACTGAAAATAGAGTATTCAGATAATGTTCAGTCAAAAACTTTTATTGACAAAGATCAATTATTTGAAAAGGCCTACGTTGTTGGAAATAAAATAGTGAAGGCAACAGCTTTATCAAAGTTTGTGGGTACCGGAATAAGTACTGTAAGAGAGAATCCTATATTAATTATTTTAAAAAAGGATGACAAGATAATCGGTTTTGAAGTGGATGAAATAATAGATTTTTTAGAACTAGATCAGACTTCCCATTTTGAGGACAGAAAATCTGATTCAAAATTTAAGTATTTTGTAAACTATAAAGGTAAAGTCGTTCCGGTTTTGTCAGACCTATTTATTGATAATTTCTTACAGAAAGAAGGATTAAAAGATGAAGTAAGTCAAGAGGAGTTCTTCAGGGAAGATCCGGAGAATGAGATATCTTTCTTAGTAATTTCAATTGGTGAAAAAGAGTTTCTCGTGGAAATAGAATCAATAGTTAAGATATACAAACTTGATGATGTTAACCTGAGTCCTTATCCAACGAGAGTAGAGGCAATAGAAGGCATAGTTACAACGAAGAATACAAGTTATTTTCTAGTAACTTTAGAGAAAGTATTGGGTACCAAAATAGAAGATAGTGAAGAGAACAGAATTCTCATTTTTAGAACAATAGAGGGAAACGAGATAGCTCTCAAGATTTCTGAAGTTACAAATATACTTTCTGTTCCCAAACGCTTCTATTACAAGGTAACAGAAAGTAAGAACTATTTAGTGAAAGGTGTTGTTACAGGAGAAGAAAATAAACTCTATGAAGTTCTAAATCCTGAGGCGGTGTTTGCTAAGAAAGAAAAGGAGGAGTTACCCAAGTAACAGGAGGAGCCGTTGGAATTAACTAACTACGAGCTTGGCATAATAAGAAGAGTTGTTAAGGAAAAAACTGGAATTGATATTCCTGAGAAAAAATTGAGGAATATATATAAAAGGAAATTTGAGAAGCTACTGAAGGAGGAAGAAATATCCTTTTTTGACTTCATTTCTTCCCTAGATAAAGATGTTCGACTTCTTGATAAGTTTATAAGTTTAGTAACCGTTAACGAAACTTATTTTTTCAGAGAGTATTACCAGATAAGATCTTTAGTGGATTTTATAATTCCGGAATTAGAAAAGGAAAAGACACAAATCCGAATTTTAAGTGCTCCATGTGCTTCTGGTGAAGAAGTTTACAGTATAGCGATAGAGATATTTGAAAAGTTACCAGAAATTAAAGAAAAAATTTTTATAATAGGTTTAGACATAGACTGGAAAATGATAGGGAATGCCAAGAAAGGTGTTTATAATTTGCGTAGTATACAGAAAGTGGAGCAGGATCTTCTTGATAAATACTTTGATAAAGTTGATGGAGGATGTTATAAAGTTAAAAGTTTTTTAAAAACTGCAGTTTCTTTCCATAGAGCAAATGTTTTGAATATTGAAGACCTGAGAAAATTTAAATATGTTGACATAGTGTTTTCAAGAAATTTACTGATTTACTTTGATGAAGTTGCGAGAGAGAAAACTATTAAAAACTTTTACGAAATAATGTCTCCAAGGGGTTATCTATTCTTAGGACATGCTGAGAAAATTCCTAGAAATTCTTCACACTTATTTGAAAAAAGGAAAGTGGGAGAAAGTTATGTTTACATAGCTAAGAAGTAGTATCATATCCAAATTTTATAATTTCCTCTAAAATTTTTGGAAAAGAAAGGACTTTTACGGTTCCTCCACGAACGTAAGCCTCTTTGGGCATTCCATAGACTGCTGCTGTCTCTTCACTTTCTGCTATTGTGTAAGCACCATCTTTTTTCAAGGCGACCATTCCCTCAGCTCCATCGTCTCCTATACCGGTAAGAAGCACGGCCATTATATTCTTTCCACCTATTACTTCTTTTGCAGAGAAAAACATTTCGTCTACTGAAGGACAGAAAAACTTTCCTCTAGTGTTCGGTACCAGTTTTGCATAAATCTTATCATCCCTTTTCGTAAAATGAAGATGTTTTCCTCCCTTCCCGATTATCATTTTTCCAGGTGTAAGTTCTTCACCGTCTCGCGCCTCAACGACTTTTATCTTAGAGATACTGTCTAGTCTACTTGCGAACTTAGAAGTGAAGTTAGTTGGCATGTGTTGAACTACACATATTGGGTAAGGATAGTTCTCAGGAAGGCTCCTTGCTATAGCTTCTATGAGCCTAGGACCTCCAGTTGAAGCTCCTATTAGAACAAATTTTAAATTACTATTTGGCTGTACTTTTTCTTGAAAATTTTTATAGATCTTAATGTTATTTATTGATAAGTTTTTAAAATATGGTCTTTTTTCTAGGAAGGGTTTACTCTTGTTCCACTTCAGTAGTTTATCTATAGCCTGAAGAATGTCTTTTTCATAATCCTTAATGGTTTTTTTGATATCTCTTTCTATGTAAAAGAAGTAATTCAAATTGAAGAAATCTCCTAGCTTTTGCACTTCCTTTGAAGGAATTGTTCCTATAAAGAGGATTGGGATATTAGTATATTCAAGGAGATTCTCCATTAATGCGTAAACGTTTTCATCTTCCTTTGCAGAGGAAACTACAATAATATCAATATCTCTTTTATTTAGCTCAACTAACTTTTCCGGAACTTCTTTAACTACCTCTAAACTTCCCAACCTGTTTAGTATTCTTTTCAAAGAAACTCTATCAATTGCAGAACTGCTTATAAGTAGGATTCTAGTCAACTTCCTCTCCTCATCACGTAAAGTTTCAACTTGATAGAGTATTGTACGGTATTTTGCCTATCCTGCAGAGCTAATACGTGGAGAAGGGGTACTATAACAAATTGACATTTGTTATGGTATTATTCCAGTGAGGAAACATTTTCAAAAGGAAGAGAGATAAACTATAACGTCAATATATTTGGCCTACACACAATCAGAGGGCATAAGAGTACTACCCAACGTGAAATAGAGGAAATGGATAGACGGAGGAGAGTTGGACTTAGAAAGGGCAATTGAACTCTTCCTGAACTTTAAAGAGAGGGAGCTCTCTCCCAGAACCATAAAAGAGTATAGGAGTGACCTTAACCAATTTTTAAGGGTCGTCGGGAATAAGCCGGTTAAAGATGTAAAGACAGCTGACGTTATGCTGTTTAGAACTTCAATGAACTGCAGTCCTTCGCTAATCAACAGGAGGATTTCAGCCCTCAACTCTTTCTTTAATTTCCTGGTTGATATGGAAGTAATAGAGAAAAATCCAGTCAAGCCTTCTTTAAGAATAAAAAAGGTAAAACAGAGGGTTCCAGAAGCTTTAACGAAGGAAGAGGTTGAAAAAGTACTGGAAGTTGCAAGAAGGAGGGGAAAGAGAGACTACTTAATGGTGAAAACAATCCTCTACTGCGGTTTAAGGATTTCAGAACTCCTCTCCATTACCCCTTCAGATATAGTCCAGCACAAGGGAAGGTACGTTTTAAGGGTAATCGGCAAAGGAAACAAAGAAAGGTTTATCCCTCTGAACAGCTCTCTAGCTAGAGAACTAATAAACTACGCTGAAAACTTTGAACCTAGGGATAGACTCTTCCCGCTTTCTTATCAGGGGGCAAAGTACATCTTCAATAAGATAAAAGAGGAGAGCTCCGTCAACCTTCACCCTCATAAACTAAGGCATACCTTCGCCACCTTCCTCGTTGAAAAGGGCGTGGATATAAGAGTAATCCAAGCCTTCTTAGGCCACGCCTCACCCAACACGTCTGCAAGGTATGCAAAGGTTAGGGATGAAGTTATGTTTAAAGTAATTGAGGAAGTTTTTGAGTAAAATTCAGTAAAGTTAAAGGAGATAAAAGATGAAGAAACTTTTATTAGTTGGAATTATTATCGGACTCTCCTACCTCCCAACGTCCTATGGAATGGGACTTGAAGAGCTCATTGAAAAACCTCTTCCTTACTGGCAGGAAGGAATCAATGAATTCTTTAAACAGTCTGCAGAGGAGATTAACAGGAAAAAATTAGAAATAATACCTCCCAACTTCTTAAAGATAGAGACCTTTACTCAAATTACTAACAGTTACAAATTACCGGTTAAAGAAACCGAAAAACTCTACAGTAGAGCCGTAAAGGTTGCCATTAAGGACGTACTCTCCCACTTTAAGTTTAGAGTTCAGGATCCTGATGTTGCCTTCTTAATGGAAAACTTAACAGATCAAGTAAGAGTTAACTGTAAATCGGACATTAAAAAGTTTATTGACAGGAACTCAAAGGAATACTTAAGGGAAGCAATTAAAGAGTGCAAACTTTTAAAGGCAAATCCTTCCATTTCCTCATTCCTTAATGACTTTCAGTGTAAGGAACTCCTAAAACACTTTCCAGATCAGACGCTGGAGACCCTATTTGAGTATCTAAGAAAAGAGGAGGGGGAAATATACAAAAAACCTGAAAGGGCTAAGGGAGAACATTTAAAAGAAATAGTGAAGAACCTGAAGAATAACAATCTCTTGTAGGAGGTAATAGAAGTGGAAATACTTTGGGCTCCCTGGAGGTTGAACTACGTTAAAGAGGCCACCGAAGGAAGGAAAGGAAAGGGCTGTTTTATATGTGAGGCCCTAAAATCTCCCCCTGAGAAGGACCCTGAAAACCTCCTCCTTTACAGAGGAGAGAAAGCTCTTGTAATACTCAACCGCTTTCCTTACAATACCGGTCATTTGATGGTCTGTCCAGTTAGACACACTGGAGATTTTCTCTCCCTTCTTCCTGAGGAACTTCAGGAGATAGACCTTCTATTAAAGAAGTCCATCTCTGTTCTTAAAAGAGCCTATAACCCAGATGGATTCAACGTAGGTCTCAATTTGGGAAAGGTATCTGGAGGAAGTATCAATACACACATACATTACCACGTAGTTCCAAGGTGGCTGGGAGATACCAACTTCATGCCCATTGTAGGAGGAGTGAAAGTGATCCCTCAATCCCTTGATGAAACTTATAGGCTCCTTAAAGAGCTCTGGGAGTAGAGTATGATATTTAGAAAGCTTAAAAATCTCTTTAAAAAGAGGAAGGATTTTGACCTTGAAAGCTATTTAAAGAAGCTCTCCATTAACAGGCAAGATCTTATAAAGACAATATCCGATATAGACCTTGATAGTCCTATTAACGCCTACTTAACCCTTGCTATCCTCTTAAAGGAGAAGGGAGAGTACTATAAGAGTCTAAAAGTCCTTGAAAGACTGAGGAAGGAAAACTTAACCCCCTACGAGGAGAGGTTAGTAATTCTCAACTTAGCCCTCGTCTATAAAGCTGCAGGTTTCTTAGATAGGGCAGAGGATGCCCTTAAGGAAGGAATAAATAGATTTCCAGACGAAAGCTTTTTCTACTATGAGCTTGCTAGAATAAGGGCGATCAGCGGTAAGTTTGAAGAGTCTGTAGAGCTCCTTGAAAAGGCCTCTCAGCTGAAAGAGGAGTTTTACGATGAGTTAATCCACACAAAGCTTTATCTTGCAGATAGGTATATAGATGAGGGAAGGACAGATAAGGCATCAAGGATAGTTAGGAAGACGAATCTAAAAGTTCCTATTCCCCTCCTGTACTACGTCCTTTCAAAGCTCTACTACTCCGTCGGGGAAGGGGAAAAGGGCTATAAATCAGCGCTAAAGGGTATAAAGCTCTCTCCTAAGCACGCCTATCCTTTTATTCAGGTAATAGAAAACTTCGGAGAACTGACCTATGAAAGATTAAAAGAGATTATTGAGATTTCCCACTTCTCCCTTCCCGCTGTATCAAAGGGGGTTGAATTTCTACTTAGGGAAGGAAATACGGATGAAGCGCTGAGTTTACTTGATAGGTACTCTCTAAACGGAGGAAAGTTTAGCGCCTCCCTCTTTGAGACCTACTTGAAGCTGATGTGGGAAAGAGGTCAAAGGAAGCAAGTCGTTAATAAAGTTATTCAATACTTGGATACTTTAAAGAAAAAGGAAAAACTGTTTAAGTGTGAAAACTGTGGCTATAGAACGGATAACTTTGATTGGGTATGTCCCCGTTGTAAGAGCTGGGAAAGTCTGGAGATAAACAGTGAAGTTTAGAGAAGTTCTGGCAGAGCTCTTAAAGTCAATTAAGAGCGGAAGAATTCACAGGCTTTTAAAACTCTTAATGGTTCTTCTGTTTATCTATCTATCTGTTCAAGTTGGAAGAGAGCTCCTAAACTACTACCTATATCAGAAAGAAAAGCTAAACATTTCCCTCCGGAACTTCAAGTGGAGTTTTTCCATAAAGAAAGGTGAACTCTCACTAAAGTTTAAAGAACTTAGCGTAAACTCGGAGAAGTCATCCTTATCGGTGGACGATGGAAAGGTAGAGATTTTAGTCTACGATTCCCTTTTGAATTTAAAGCCCCATTTTAAGCTTATCAGTGCCGAAAGAGTTGAACTCATCTTACCTTCTTCGGAAAATAGAAAAAGTTATAAGTTTTCACTTAATATTCCCCCTGTTCTAATAGATAAGCTGGATATAGACTATCTCTACCTTAAGAAGGGTAACTTCTACCTCTACGGTAGGCAACTTTTAAAGGGCAGAGAGAGAGTTTTGATAGGAGGTATCTTCGGGAAGTTAGGAGGAAAGGAATTTTCCCTTCTCCCTCTTGAGGGCTACTTTGATGGAGGTAAGCTGATAATTCCTACGCTGAATTTTTCCTATGGAAGTTTAAACCTAAAGGGTTCCCTTTCGTTTGATCAGGAAAGGAGGGAGGGAGAGTTTGTTGGTAGTTTAGTTGGTGGTGTTTTTTCTCTGGGAGAGATAACTGTAAAAATTAATGGTAAAAAGTTTTCTGCAGATGCAAGAGGAAGAGTTAAAGAAAGGAAAATCTTATTCAGTGGGAATGGGGAGTATGATTTAAAGAATTTAAAGTTAATTTTTTCAAAGGCTTCAGGAAAGCTTGATGGTCTGAACTTTACGTTAAAGGGAATAGTATCGCCTGAAAAAGTTTCCTTAAGGGGAAAAGTTGATGGAGACGTAAAAGAGGAAAGTTTTATTCTTGAAGGTTTAAAGGGAGATTTCTCTTTAAAGGGGAAAACCAAGAATCCCGTTTTAAGGGTTCAGTTAAAATCAAAAACCCTTTCAACCCAGTTTGTTGCGTTAAGGGAAATTAAAGTTAAGGGGAAAATCTCAAAGGAGAGAGGAGAGGTTGAGCTTGAGTCTCCAGAGATAACTGGAAATTTAAGTTACTTAGGTAAAAAGCTACGGGGAAACTTTAACTTAAAGGATTTTGAGCTTGGCACTATAAGGCAGGTCTCCTCTTTTAAGGAGAAGTACGGAAGCTGGATACCTAAAGCAACACTCAGCGGAAGGTTAAGTTTCAACTACGATGAGGAGTTTAAGTATGAAGGGAATCTAAAAGTTAGCAGTTTTTACTTTAGGGGATTTAAAGGAAAAGGAAAAGCTTACATAAGGGGGAACTCTCAGAAAACTCTATTTAAAGTCTTAATTGGAGGAAATGAAGGAAAGGTTCAAGGAAGGGGAGAGATATCTTTAGCTAAAAGGGAAATAGATTCTCGGTTCTTTGGGAAGGATTTGGAAGTTTCTTCTATTGATTTTCTAAGGAAGTTAGGCCTTAAAGGGAGAGTTTCCGGCAGTGGAAGGGTCTTTGGGAAGTTAAAGGAGCCGGAAGCTAAGTTCAGTTTCTCATCACCAGAGCTCTCCCTCTTTGAAGTGTTTATTCCGAACGTTGAAGGTTCAGTAATTTATAAAGATCACAGTTTAGTTATCTCAGCTATAAGCCCCATAGGAGTTAACTTAAATAATTTGACTTATTTAATAAGAGAGAAAAAAGTACTCCTTGATGTTAACGTTGAGGACTTTCCTTCTTCCTCTATCTTAAAGATTGTTGAGGGATTCGGCGTAAAGTTACCTTTTGAGGTTTCTGGAAAAACAACTTCTTCTGCAGAAGTTATTATTCCAATATCTAAGCCAAAGGAAAGTAACGTTAATCTGAAAGTGAACTCCTTCTACGGTAGTTTCACCTATCAAAATTTAATTTCTGTAAAGGGGAACGGTAGTGGTAACATCATTTACAGAAGCAAAAACCTATTCGGAAATTTCTCAGGCAACTTGGAAAAAGGAGTATTCAAGGGTTTTAAGTTTGAAGAGGGTAAATACAGAGTATCTTTTAAAGGAAGGAACTTAGAGGTTGACTATAACGGAATTAATCTCTGTGGAAAGCTAAAAGGGTTTAAGAGCTCCGGAAGCGTTGATCTTCTGCTGGATAGAAATTGGATTAACGGTAAAGTGAGAGTTTTCGGAGATCTGGTTAAGCCGGTTGGTAGTTTAGGTGGTGATTATTTGTTTGTTTTCTCTGGTAGGTTTTCTAATTTCACTGTAAAAATTTCTGGTAAAGGAAAGCTAGAATCAAAATACCTTGAAAAACCCATAGAGTTTGAAGTTGCTGGAACTGTAAATGAGCCCAGTAATAGGGGTAACATTAAGGTTTTTGGAAACGGAAATGAAATTTACGTTATCCTGTTTGGGGAAAAGGGAAACGTTGTAGGTAAAGTAAGGAGGCTTAAGATTAAAGATACTAGAGGCTACGTCTTAATAAACTTAGCCTTTGTCAATTTGGAGTTTCCGAGTTTTAACGGTTACGTATCTGTTCCTACGTTTACCGTAAAACCTTATGGTTTCTACAAACTCTACTCGCCTACTGGAGTCTACCTAAAGTTAAAAAATAAGGAATTAGAAGTTTCTCCTTTTACACTTTCCTACGTTGACGGCTGGATAGAGATTAGGGAGCCTAAAATAGAGCCCATTTCGGCAAAGTTTAAGGCTGAACTAGGAATAAAAGGGCTTATATACCTTTTTAAACTGAACGACCTAATTAAGTACAGTAAAGGGAACTTAAAAGTAAAGGGTAAGTTTAACTACGATAAAATCCTAAACTATGATGCTTACATAAAAGGAAGCGATATAAGCTTAAGGAGTAAATACATCCTCAGTAAAGTTATCGTAAATGATCTAACGGGAAGAGTAAGTAACGGTGAAGTTAAGGTTTTAAAGAGCGAAATTTCAGTTGGAGACGGTAACGTACTGATAAATAAAACTAACCACTCAGTCATAATAGCCCTTTCACAGATACCTGTAGGAGAAATAGGCTTTTGGAAAAGCTTAGTTTCTGGAAATTTAACTTATGAAATTAAAAAGAAAAACCTAAAAGGGAGTGTAGAGCTCTCTAAAACTAAACTCTTTCTAAAAGAAAGAAAGGAAAAGGAGGAGGAGAACAAGGAAGTAAGGAAGATTCCAGTAGAGCTCAGTATTGGAGCTCTCTTTAGCGAACCAGTAAGGTTAAAGGGAGAGCTCTTCTGGATTGAGATACTCCCAACACTCAAACTAACCACCCTCAACGGAGAACCGGTAATTTCGGGGAACTTCTACGTAACAGATGGAGTGATTAACTATATGGGAAAGAAGTTTAAAGTCCTCTACGGTTCAGGAACTATTGAGGACCTAAGTAAGAAAAGGGGAAGGCTTAGTATACTTGCATCAGCCCACATTTCAGGGTACTACATCTATATGAAGATTGAAGGGGAGTTTTCATCTCCGACGATTTATCTCTCATCAGACCCACCGCTAACCAGAGAAGAGATACTAAACCTTATAATGACGGGAGCCTCTCCCGAACAGGTGGAGGCAAGCTCTGAATTATTCCCTGCAGTCCAGATTGCATACTACGCTGCATCTTCATTCTTTAAACCTATTGAGAGCAAGTTTCAAGAAGCACTTGGCCTTGAGAACTTCTCTATCGAGCCTTACATAACCAAGTACGGGGAAACTGTTGCGAAACTAACAGTAGTAAAAAGACTCTCAGAGAGAATCAGGCTAGTAGGTTATGAAACGACCGGACAGAACCCGGAATACGGAGGAAGTATAGACTTCCGTCTAGACGACAAATACTATCTAGAATTTAGGTATAACTCCTACTACGGAGCAGAAGCAGGAATCGGAGCTGAGGTAAGGATAAAGTGAAGGTTAGAAAAGAAGAAGTTAAAAGGGTCATTGAGAAGTTGAGGGAAATTGGAGGAAAAGAGGAAGAACCTCCAAAGGGAGTAGCAGCCAGATTTAGATTTGGTGGAGGAATAGTCCAAGTCTACCATACAGGCTCTATAACTTTCAGCGGTAAAGAAAGGGAAAAGGTAGAAAGTGAGGTTGTTAAAGCTCTATCGGAAGAGGTACTGAGAGGCAGAGAGTTTCCGATAGTAGGTTGTGACGAGGCAGGAAAGGGAGAGTTCTTTGGACCTTTAGTAGTTGCCTGCGTTTGGGCAGATAGGAATAAGTACCGCCAACTCCTAAAGTTGGGAGTAAAGGATTCAAAGAGGTTAGACGAAAGGAGAATACCGAAACTCTCTGAGGAGATAAAAAACACCTGTCACGGCAGGGTAAAGGTACTAATGCCTGAAGAGTACAACAGGCTCTACAGGAAGTATAGGAATCAAAACAGACTCCTTGAAGAGGTTTACTTAGAGATCTTAAAGGAGCTCCTTAAAAAGCACGGTGCAAAAGTCGTTGTAATTGATAAGTTCAGTAAGAGCATTGGAGAAAGACTTAAAGAAGAGTTTCCAGAGGTTGAAATAGTTGCCATTCCGAAAGGAGAGGATGAACCAGTTGTTGCTGCAGCGTCAATCGTTGCAAAGGCTGAAAGATTGAAGAAGCTGAGGAAGATGTCTCAGGAGCTTGGAAGAAAAGTCAAGGAAGGAAACTTAGAAAACAGGGAACTTCTAAAGGAAATACCGAAAGAGATCAGGTATAGATTTGTAAAAGAGCACTTTAACGTGGAGGATTAGGTTGAGGAAGTTCAAGATCCTAATTTTCGTCTTACTATCAGCCCTATTTGTATCTGCTGTAGTGGGAACCATCTTTAGGGGAACCTTAAAGGGCTTTGGAGTTCCTAAAATTGCAATCGTGAAGGTTTACGGGGTTATAAACTCTTCAGATAAGGTAGTAAAAACTCTTGACAGGCTGGAAAAAGATAGGAGCATAAAAGCAGTTGTTCTAAGGGTAGATTCACCGGGAGGAGTAGTAGGTGCATGTCAGGAAATATACGAAAAGGTAAAAGAAGTTAAAGAGCATAAACCCGTTGTAGCGTCAATGGGGTCTGTAGCTGCTTCGGGAGGACTCTACATTAGCGTTGGAGCTACGAAAGTCGTAGCAAATCCAGGAACGATAACTGGAAGTATCGGGGTAATACTCCAGAGTTACAACCTTAAGGAACTTGCCGATAAACTGGGGATAAAGGTTATAACTGTAAAAAGTGGTAGGTTTAAAGACCTCCTTAACCCTTTTAGGAAACCAGATCCCGAGAGCTTAAAGATTATTCAAGAGCTTATAGACGACTCTTACCAGCAGTTTGTAGAAGCAGTGGCAGAAGGAAGGAAACTCCCAGTTGAGAAGGTAAAGTCCTTTGCAGATGGAAGGATTTTCAGCGGAAGAAAGGCAAAGGAACTGGGTTTAGTTGATTATTTAGGAGGACTTGATAGAGCTGTAGAAGTCGCAAGAGAACTCTCCGGTTATCCAAATGCAGTTAAGTACGAAGTTAAGGAAAAAAAGAGTCTAATTGAGAGGGTAGTCGGAAAAGAGAGCTCCTCAGTAAAGAACATCTTTAAAGCCTTAAGGGGAGAAGTTGAAGAGGTTAAGCTTATGTATCTTCTTAACTAGTTTAATGATAAACACTCTAACTTCTGTTAAGAGCTTTGGTTGGATAAAAGTCTACGAGAGGAACGGAGTAATCTACATAACGGGAATCGGAGAAAAGACATTTAAAAGGCCAAAGAATGTAAATCGGATACTTGAAAAGGTAAAACTCTACGCTAAAAGGTACGGAATACCTGAAAAACTCTTTATAGAACTAGTTAGAGCAGAGTCAAACTTTAACCCAAAAGCAGTTTCTCCAAAGGGAGCTCTAGGTCTGTGCCAGCTGATGCCGGCAACAGCCAGAAGGTTTAGAGTAAAAAACCCTTTTGACCCAGATGAGAACCTAAGGGCAGGAGCAGAGTATCTGAGGGAGCTCTACAACAAGTATAGAGACTGGAAGTTAGCCCTTGCCGCTTACAACGCAGGGGAAAGTGCTGTTGAAAAGTACGGAAGGAGAGTTCCCCCTTATAAAGAAACCAAGGCCTACGTAAGGAAAATACTTAGCAGGTACGAAGACCTTAAAAATCCCAGAAGGCAAGGTAACTGCAGGATAGTCGTTAAACAGCGGGGAGACACAATAGTTATTTCCAACATCTTGGAGGAGTGATGGTTCCTGTAATAACCTTTGTCGGCTACCACAACAGCGGTAAGACGACCTTTGCAACGAAAGTCGTTGAAATTCTCACTAGGAAAGGATACAGAGTAGCCGTTCTAAAATCAACAAAACACAAAGGTTTAATAAAGGACAGAGAGGGAAGCGATACCTATAAGTATAAGAGGGCAGGAACAGAAGCAGTAGGACTGGTTGAGCCAGAAAGGGCTATCCTCTTTATGGATTTAGAGGATAGAGACCCTCTCTACTTATCATTCCTCCTCTTTAGTAACTACGACGTTGTAATCTGTGAAGGGTTTAAGAGATCTAAAGTTCCAAAAATAGAGGTTGTAAGGAAAGAGTTCAAGGATAAAGCCCTCTACAGAGAACTTGAAGGGGTAATTGGTGTAGTCTCTGATTTCCCAGTAGAAGGAAAAGGACTAAAGAGGTTCTCTATAGAGAGACCAGAAGAAGTAGCCCAGTTCATAGAGGAGAAGTTTATAAAGAGGAAAGAAAGGGTTTTACTACTTGTAAACGGGAAGAAAATCCCTCTTAAGAAGTTCGTTCAGGATAGTTTGAGGGGAGTCATTGAAGGATATATAAAGACTTTAAAAGGAATAGAAAGTCCTTTAGAAAGGGTAGAGATAAGGTTTGAAGTTGATAAAGAGAAATCAATATAAGATAATTGGCTGAAAAAATTTTGCAGGGAGCTAAAGGATGAAGGTGCTTGTAGTTGGAAGCGGAGGAAGGGAACACGCCTTAGCATGGAAGTTGGCTCAAAGTGGAAAAGTCAGTAAGGTTTACGGAGCTCCAGGAAACCCGGGAATAGCCCAAATAGGTCAGTGTATTGACATACCAGTAACAGAAATCAAAGCCCTTGCAGATTTTGCAGAGAAAGAGGGGATAGACCTTACAGTTGTAGGACCAGAAGCACCATTAGTTGCCGGAATAGTTGATGAATTTGAAAGTAGAGGACTAAAGATTTTCGGCCCGAGTAAACAGGCAGCAAGGCTTGAGGGAAGTAAGGCCTTTGCAAAGGAGATGATGAAGAAGTACGGAGTTCCTACCGCAGACTTTAAGGTCTTCAGCAATCCAGAGGAGGCAAAGAGGTACGTTGAGGAAAAGGGAGCTCCAATAGTAGTTAAAGCCGACGGCCTTGCTGCAGGTAAAGGAGTAGTTGTTGCAAAAAGCGTTGAAGAAGCTATAAAAGCTATAGAAAAGATAATGGTAGAAAAGGTATTTGGAAGTGCAGGAGATAAAGTAGTTATAGAGGATTGTCTCTTTGGAGAGGAGGCCTCCTACCTTGTAATAACCGATGGGAAAAGGTTTATTCCCCTTGCAACGGCTCAGGACCACAAGGCCGTCTTTGACGGAGATAAAGGCCCAAACACCGGAGGAATGGGAGCCTACTCTCCGGCACCTGTTCTATCGGAAGAGCTTGAAAGGGAAGTTCAGGAAAGAGTAATAAAGCCAATCCTAAAAGGAATGAGAAAGGAAGGACATCCTTTCAAGGGAGTCCTCTACGCCGGATTAATGGTTACAGACGAAGGGGTGAAAGTCCTTGAGTTTAACGTAAGATTTGGTGACCCGGAAGCACAGGCAATACTGAGGAGACTTGACAGCGATCTCTTTGAAGTTTGCATGAGCGTTTCAGAGGGTAAACTGGTTGATGAGTTAAAGTGGAAGCCGGAAACTTCAATATGCGTAGTTCTTGCTTCAAAAGGTTATCCGGGCAAATACGAAAAGGGAAAAGTAATAACCGGAATTGAAGAGGCGGAAAAAATACCTACAGTAGTTGTTTTCCATGCAGGAACAAAGATTGAAAATGGTAAGTTAGTAACTAACGGGGGAAGGGTTTTAAACGTAACAGCTCTTGGAAAAGACATCTTCGAAGCAAGGGAAAGGGTTTACAGAGCAGTTGAGAAGATTCACTTTGAAGGAATGCACTACAGAAAGGATATAGGATTAAAAGCCATTAAAAGATTAAAGGGGGAGTAATTCCCCCTTAATTTACTCTTTCTCTTCCACCTTACCAGTCTTAAGTTTTTCATTAAGCTTTTTTAAATAATCTTTGGCTAGAAGGTTTTCAGGTTCAAGAATGAGAACGTCTTGAAAAAGACTTTTAGCATAAGCAATTTTTCCCTGGTGATAAAGAGAGAGAGCTAGCTCAAGGAGGAAATTAACATCTGCAGGATAGAGAGACAGCATCTTCCTATCAACGGCCTCCGCAATGGAGTGCTTACCCTCCATTCTCAGAACGTAAGAGAGCCTAAGATTTCCGTAGTAGTTGTAGTAGTCAATTCTGAGAATCCTGTAGCAGAGAGCTTCAGTATCGGACCACTTTCCCTGAGCCATATAGGGAAGGGTGAGGCCAAGCATGGCCTCAACCGACGAGGGAATTACTTGAAGAGCCTTCTTGTAGTGAAACTCGGAGTTTGCGTACTTCTTTGCAAGGTAGTAGAGCCACCCAAGCCTGAGATTAACGGTATAGCCGTTTGGGAAACTTTTATAGACCGGCATTAAGGCCTTTATCGCATCCTCGTAATCTCCACTCTTCTCGTAGAAGTAAGAACGGCTATAGGAGCTCTTAATTTCCTCATAGTCCATAGAGTAGGCAATGGAGGAGAAGATGAGGAGAAGGAGGACAAATACTCTCAGGAACATCTCCTCCCCCTAAAATCTGTACCCAAGGGAGGCGGTAATTACAGTCTGGTTAACCGAATTATCGGTAGAAAGTTCCTTATACTTGTTATAGCTAACGTTGAATGAAAATCTCAGGCCATTCTTAAAAGTGTAGCCAGTCTCAAGTTCTGCTCCTCCCTTGTACTTCTCAGACAGGTTATAGACGATAAAACCTCCTTTCTTAACTGCAAAGACCTGCTGACCGACCCAGCCGCCCACTTTAAAGTCGTATCGGCCGTAGTAATATCTGAGAGTTCCCTCAAGGGAGTAGTAGTTGCTCTTTGAAAGGCCAACCTGGGAACTCTTATCAACGTGAATCCCGTAACCGGTAAGGTCAAGGTAGAGAGCTCCCTTTTTATAGTCAGAAAATAGTTTCAAGGTTGCATGGGGAGTAAGCTGGAAAACGTAGAAGTCAACAGTATTGGGGTATCTGGTGTAGTAAAAACCAAGGCCACCAGACCAGTTAAAAGCGTAAGGGTAAGTTTTTGAGTAGCTCGAGTAAGTTCCGTCAAAAAAGAGGGCATATCCACCATCGGTTAAGTCGTCATCAGAGTCAATGTAGTGACCACCGAAGGTAAAAGTGTGGTTTTTCAGGATTCCATTTGTATTTGAATAGGCCAGAGTAAATTCGTTCTGATTAAGGTCTGGAGCACTCTTGTACTTGATTTTAGTATAAGAGTAGCCAGCCTGAAGGGAATGCTCCTTCCCATCTCCAACTGCAAGGTACGCGGTTCCGGAATAGCCGTAGTCCTTAATTCCTGAACCTGAGTAGTTAACGTAGCTGCCGTAGATGGCTTCGTAACCGTGAATTTCCTGAGAAAGGGCAGGTGCAGAAAAGAGAAGTGAAACTGTAAGAACTCCGATTAGCTTTCTCATCTCTTCCTCCTTATTGTTACTTTATTTCCAAAGCAGATCTCTTCAAATCCAAAGTCGGGAGCTATCAGAAGGCAAGCTCTCTCCTTCTCTCCTCCCGGCAGAAGTATATCAGAAGAGACCTTTTCAGAAGAGATAAAGGAACTCTCAACCTTAACCTCAAAGAGGCCGTACTTGAAGGAAGAGAGAAAAAGGTAGAGCTCCCTCCTCAATTTTGAAGAGAGAGTTAGGAGGGGTAGATAATCCTTCCAGATAATCCCCTGACGGCCGATAAGTGGAATTTTTGGAGCGGAAAAGAAGAAATACCTGAGAGGAGAGGAACTATCTCCCTCAAAATGGTAGAAGTAGAAAGTAGAGTTCTCTATTCCAAAGTAAAGCTTAGCAAGGCCGTCGGTAAGGTAAAAGGTCCCCTCCGGAGCCATCTTAACCTTGAGTTTGAGAGGAAACTCCTTTCCTAACTCTGAAACGGTAAACTCCATCTCCTGGTCAATCAGAAGGTTGAGGCGGTTAAAGAGAGATTTATCGGGGTAAACCGGCTCAACCTCCTGCCCCTCTTCAGGCACCCCACAGTCGTAGAAAAACTCCCCCGACAGGTAAGAGGCAAGGTTAAAGGGAACTGTGGGGGCTCCCAAATGGGGAAGGAGCTGAACGTGAAGGTGGATGTGGGGCTGGGGAGAGTAGCCAGAGTTCCCACACTGTCCCAAGAGAGTACCCTTAACAACGTGTTCTCCCGGTTTTACCCTGATAGAGTTCTGCTTAAAGTGGCACAGGAGAACGTAAAAGCCTCTTCTGTCGTAGATTAGAACGTAATTGCCCCAGTTGTTCTCTTTGTCGGCCTTCCCGGGAGGGTTATCGGGAAGGTTTGAGACCACAGAGACGACCTCACCGTCAACGGGAGAGAGAACGGGTTTACCGAAGGCGTAGTAGTCGGTAAGGTAGAGGCCCTCCCCCTTATAGGTCTTACCCTCTTCATCGGTAATAACGAAGTCAAGGGCGTACCTCCAGGGGCCTTTATGGGTCCATCGGCCGTCAAAGGATTGCCAGACAGTCCACCTTCCTGAGAAGGGCGGCAGGAGCTCCCTGCCGGTAAAGGGAAATCTCCTCTGGTAGGTAAGGTAGTAGTCAAGGGTCCTTTCGGGAGTTCCCTTGTAAATCTTTACAACAGAGTAGTAGCTAATGGCGATTAAAACGTAGAGGAGCATGTGAGTTGAGATGTTAAAGGGTATGGCAAAGACGGGAAGTCCGTAGCTCTCCCAGAAGACCTTGGCACCGGCACTTAAAGGAACGGCAATGAGAGAGGAGAGGAGGGCAAACTTGTAGCTCCTTAAAGAGGGAATAAGGAAAACACCGCCTACCGCCATTGAGGTAAGGATGTAGTTGAAGGCAGAGGTATCGGAGAAAGCGTGGTAGGTTGAACCAGTTAAGAGGGCCTGGAAGAGAGCTCCCGAGAAGTAGCCCAAAAGTGAAAGGAAGAGGAGAATCCGAGAAACCATTAGGAGAACAAGGAAAATAACAAAGCCGGCAAATGAATCTGGGACGAAGAAGATTGCCCCGAGGGATTTTAAGTAGCCCTCAAGGGGCAGGGGCAGGTTAAAAGAAAAGGGGGGAGCTCCGTGGGGATAGAGGTTTACTGCAAAAAGGTTGCTGAACTTTACGCTCGCCAGGTAGAGGAGGGAACTCCCTATAACGAAGGGAACGCTGAGGACGGGAAGTTTAAGGTAGTAGGAAAAGAGAGAAGAGAGGGCGTAGGTTAAGAGAAAGGTCATAACTCCGGCAACCGCAAAGAAAAGGAGGCTGAGAAAGGAAACTTTAAAGAGATAACCTAGGGAAAGGCCCACCAGAAGGGGATTGTAGATGTAGTAGTCAAGGCGAAGGAACTCCCTCTTAAAGCTGATTAACCTGGCAAAGAGGTAGGCCGAAATAACGGCAACCAAACCTCCTAAACCGAGGTTAGGGTTTAAAAAGGTTAGAAGGAGGAGAGCCCCTCCTCCCAAGAAACTTGAGTTAAAGAGAACCGCCGAGTAGCTCCTCAGAATAGGGAGAAAGTAGTTTTTTAACCTTTCCATTTCAGCTCCAACCTTTCGGGGAGTCTCTCTCTTTTGACTATGTCAGAAAGGTCCTCGGCCTTCCTGATTAGCTCAACCTCTCCGTTTTCCCCGATTAAAACGACGTTGGGCCTGTACCTGATAAACTGCATCCACTGGGTAACGTTGTATGCGCCTACGGGAGAAAGAATTAACCTCGTTCCCCTAGGAAGGGGAGGGAGTTGAACCATATCGTCAACAACATCAATGTTCATACACAGGGGACCGTAGAGAATGCAGGGCTCGGCTGGACCGTTTATTTCTCTGTCAATCTCAACGTTAAAGTGGTACCAAAAGGCGGTAAAAAGGATGTTTACTCCCGCATCAAGGACGTAGGCTTTTCTGCCGTCGGGCATTCTCTTTGCAGCGTGAACTGTGGTAATCAGGTAGCCTGATTCATCAACTATAGCCCTTCCACTCTCAAGGATTAACTTCGGGTAATCTCCAGGACGGAGGGAGGATAGCAAAGCGTTGCAGACCCTTTCTGCAAACTCATCAATTGAAGGAACGGCAACGTCGGGAGGGAGGTAAATTCCCCTGAGCTTGTTCTTTGAGGGGAAACCGCCTCCGATATCAAGGTACTCAATTTTGAAGCCGAACTCCTCCTCAACGCGGTAAGCAAACTCAACCATCTTCTTAACTTCCTGCTCGTAGGCACGGGGCTCAAGGATAAAGGTACCGATGTGGCAGTGGAGACCCACAAGCTCAAGTTTGCCTCCGGCGGCAATTCGCTTAACGGCGTCCAAAGCCTGACCGCTCTCAAGGTTAAAGCCGAAACGGCTCCACTGGGGCTGAATCCCTATATCCATGTTAAGCCTGATACCTATACGGGGCTTGGTACCCAACTCGTCAGCAACCTGCTCAAGGTCTGCTATCTCCTCAAAGTGGTCAACGTTAATCCTTGCCCCCTCTTTGACTGTAACACGCAGGGAATCAAGGGGCTTGTAGGGACCGTTGTAAATGATTTTATTTCCAGGAACTCCGAGCCTCCTTGCCTTCTCGTACTCAAACTCTGAGACAACTTCGGCAGTCTCCCCCTCATCGTGGAGAATGGCACAGATAGCGTCAAGGTAGTTGGTCTTGTAAGACCAGCTGAACTCAACGTTGGGGTAACGGAGAGCAAAGGCATTCTTTAGCTCACGGAACTTCTGTCTCAACTTCCTCTCGGAAAAGACAAAGAGGGGAGAGCCGAACTCTTTAACGAGGTCATCAACACTTACACCCTCTATCTTGGAGCGAACTTTCTTTAAGAGATAGGAACCTTCGCCGAACTTATTCATAAAGCCGGTTTTGAGCTTGAAAATTACCGGCTTCTCATAGGGTTTCTTCATATTTACCTCCTAAAATCTTGATTTACACAGCACTTACAGGGATGATGACAGACCTCTCCGCAGGAGTGACAACGGCAGCAGCCGGGATTAAATAGAAGAATTCCCAAAAGAACCGCGGCTGCCAGAAAGCGCCCCATTCTATACCTCCCCGGAAGTAATGATTTTCTGGAATCTATCCATGTCGGTAACGAGGTCGTCGGTGTAGCGGACGTAGAGCTTTCCAGCCTCGTAATCCCAGCTCCTTTCGGGTTCCACTCCCAAAGCCGCCTGAAGGAGCCTGTAGGGAAGGTTTACGCCGACTCCCGTTGAGAAGTAAACCCACGCGGGAAATCGGGGATTAATCTCAATCAGGTAGATGTCGCTATCGGTGGCTACACATTCAAACTCAAAGGCTCCCCTCCAAGAGTAGGCCGAAACAAACCCCTCTGCGGCCTCAAGGAGTTTTTCATTCTTCACGGTTACTCCCGTCCAGATTTTCCCGAGACTGGTTATCCAGAGTTTTTTTATTCCCACAAGGCCGAAGTGCCCTCCCTCACCGTCTCCGACCCCTACAACGTTCATCTCCTCGCCGGAGACTACTTCCTGAACGATTATCGGGTAGCCCCACTCACTGACTATTGAGTTAAAGTAGGCGGTAGCCTGAGCCATATTTTGGGCTTTGTAGGCCTTGTAGAAGATGCCCTTAATCATAACAGGGAAGCCGAGCTCGGAGACGGCTTTACTGAGCTCCTCGTATGAGGTAACGACAACTGTCTTAGGAACTTTAACTCCTATTCTCTCGGCAACTTCGGGGAGTTTATCTTTAGCCCTTAAGTTAAACTGCTCCTGAGTCGGGAGGAAGGTTTTTATCCCGAGGTTTTCAAGGTACTGGGCGCCTTTTATGAAGAGGGGGAGCTCTGCGTCAAGGGCGGGAATTACTGCATCAAAGCCGTACTTTTCCTTAATGTAGAGGAGCCGGTTTAAGAAGAGCTCCTCTCCTTCACTGGGGTAGGGCATTATAAAACTCTTGTCTATCAGCCAGTCCATGTAGATTCCCGGCTCCATGGCGTCATAGGCAAGGCCGAAGACCCGGAGCTCCCTGTCTCCCTCCTTCAAACTCTTTGCAATGCCAACGCCGGGGCCGGGGTTATCAACGGCATTTATTCCCGAAACGGCTACCTTATACATTTTTCTCCTCCCTTAAAAGGCCGTTGAGCCTTAGCTGCTCAAGGAAGTCAATCAGGTCTCTGGCGGCTTCCCCACGGCTCACGTCAAACTCCTCTGTTAAAGCCTCAACAATCTCTTCCTGACTTTTACCCTCCTTAAGGAGCTTCAGAATAAAGAGACCGGTCTGGTTAACAGTGAAGCTGCTTCCCGTTTCAGGGTCAAAGATGAAACCCTCATCACTTATGGCCAGCTTCTGAAGTTTCCCCATTTTTACCTCCCTGAAGAATTTCAATTAACTGATAGGGATAGAGTCCATTTTTAAAGGCAATCTCCCTAAGCTGAGAATCGGGAGCTGCCTCAATTCCCCTCTTCCTAAGCCTCTCAAGACAAACGTTAAGGGGAATCCTCAGCTGAGCGCAGACCTCCTTTAAAGTAAGCCTGCCCATACCCGAGCCCGGCTGAAACCGGAGAGTTCGGGAGGAGCTCCTTTTCGGAGAGACCTCAAGGAGAATCTCGTAAACCCTTGCAGGAGTAGTATTATTAAGGTTTGCAATCTCTTTTAAAGTGGTATTTGGTGAGGGAACTTTAATGCCCCTGCTCCTAAGAACTTCAACGGCCTGCCGGGGCTCAAGGCCTACCATCTGGGCAACTTTAGAGAGGGGAAAGAGCTCGGCATGCGGAGCGGGAGGCATGGTTGCGGGTTTAGGCCAGCTGTTTTTAATCTTTTCACCAAAGTCAATGAAGTTTTTAAAGGGAGGTAAGTTTGAAACAGCCCCAACGGCAACGATAACGGTTAAAAGGGTTGAAACGAGGAAATATTTGGATTTGAAGTAGTTTACGATGGCCCTCCAGTTTAAAAGGAGGTGCCAGAAGCCGAAAAAGAGCATGAGAAAACCAAAGATAATATGGAGGTTATCCCACTGGTCTTTATCAAGACCTAAGAAAGTCCAGCCTGTCCAGTAGGCTACCCTTCCGTGGGGCATTATGAAGAGAACTACACCGCTGATAAGCATCACCAGAAGGGAGTAAAAGAGCATTAGGCTGACAAATTTTCTCAGCATCTTTACCTCCTGCACCACTTGCGCCACTTAGAGAAGTCGTAGGTTTTTCCGGCAGTCTCGTCAATCAACTTGCAGGCCATATAACCGTTTAGTCCCTTTATATTCCAGTAAGGAAGTCTGATAACCTTTACAAAATCTCCGGCTTTAACTTCAAACTGAGGTAACCACCGGACGGGAGCGACTCTTACGGAAACTTCTCCTTGAGGCGTTTTTATTTGGACCACCCACCACATTACGTTCTTCCGTCTAAATCCTGGCTTCTGAGAAATCTTTAGGACTTTCCCCTTAAGAAACCGAGGGCCAAAATAGGTACCGCTGGGGGAGTAAAAACCGGCTTCATGTTTAACCGAGAGAATGGAGTTAAACTCCTCAGAGGAAATGTACCGAGGTTGATAATCGGAACCATACCTCCTCAAAAGTCTGACAAATGCCCTCATGTGGTTTCGGGAACCTCTCATCAAATTCTGATAAACAACCCTTATGTCCTTGTTATCGGTTCTTGAGAGCGCCTCTTCAAGGTCTTTAATGTCAAGGTCTTCAATTGTAGCTCCAACTTTAAGGGCGTCAATCAGGGAGCGCTTTCCCCGAGAGACCAGTTTGTTGTAGAGCTTCTGCAGCTTCGGGTCTTTAAAAACTCCCACTCTTCCTCCGCTCTCTTCAACCGGGTCGGGAAGGGAGTACTTATCAAGAAGGAGCTTAATCATCCTCATGTGTTGCTCTTCCGAGCGGGCAATGTTCCTGAAAATGGGAAGGGGATAGTAGTTGCCGAGAGTCAGGTAGACATCTCTGGCAAGCTTCTCCTCCTCGCGCATGTGAAGAAGGTCGTTTATCTCCTCCTTAGAAAGGGGTTCTTTAGGAAGAGTTTGCACCATATAAGCTCCGTAAGTTTTTATCCTTTGACCTTGGGCAGCTACCGTCTGCGGCAAAAACCCCGTCAAAGCCGCAACAAAAGTCATTAGAAGAAGTTTTCTCATGATTAGTCCAACTATTAAGTTCATCGGATATTGTTAGCAATCGGAGTGCCAATTTTGGAACGCCTAAAGAGGGGAAATCGTAGAGAAAAGGACGGAAAAATTTCCGAATCTACTTCCCGTTTTTCGGGGAAATTTCCGAGCAGTCGGCAGGAATCTTCAGCTCAAAAACGGTCCAACCGTCCTGTGTAAAGGCCCATACTTCTCCCCCGTGGGCCAGAGCTATCCTCTTTACGTTAAAGAGCCCCAAGCCAAAACCTCTATCCTTTGAGGTTTTAAAGGGTTTAAAGAGCTCCCTCTTCGGCAGTTCTCCCCCGCTATCAAGAACCTTAAAAGTGTAAAACTTACCGGCCCCCCGTCCCCCTACTCTTACAACTCTTTCCTCTTTACCTTCAAGGGCCTCAATGGCATTTTTCACAAGGTCTGTTAAGGCAGAGAGGAGCCTCTCGTAGTCGGCCTTCAAAGGGCAGTTGTGGTAGTCAAAAAGGAGTTTAACACCTCCCTTATCTGCAAGGGGCTCAACCCTGAGTTTCAGCTCGTTAAAGAGGGCTCCGACCGGAAACTTGGCAATATCAAGAGAAATCGGTTTCCTTAAATCGGCCGTCTCCTCAACGTAGCGGTTTAAGGAGCGGAGCTCCTGCCTCAACATATCAAGGTATTTACTATCGCCACTCCTTTTAAACCTGTGGAGTAAAAGGTTTAAAACGTTGAGCCTGTTCTTCACTTCGTGGAGGATTGAGTGAATCACGAGGTTAATACTCTTAATTCTCTCTTTCTCCTGCCTCTCCCTCTCGTGCTCAATTCTCTCCCTGTAATACTCCCTGAGCCAATAGAGGAGAAAAAGGGAAAAGAGGAGGGTGAAGAATATGAGGTAGAAGAAGATAATTTTTATGTGTCGGTTGAGCTCTTTCAGATAGGAAGTATCAATAAAGAGCTTAAATCTAAAGGGCTTAACTTCCAAAACAACCTGATAGTAAGAGTCGGATATATCGGAGCCGGGAACAATAACCTCCCTTCCCCCGATGTAGAAAGTAGCACCTTTAAGGAGCTTTGAGTGCTCTATGTAGTAGCTGAGGGCATCAACCGGGTCTCCCCCTGCAGAGAGAGTTCCCTCAACGACAGAGCGAACTTTTGAAATTTCTTCCTTTATAATTAAGGAGTAGAAGTCTTCAAGCTCGCTCTGAAGGAAGTAGAAGTTTAGGAGCATAACGGTAAAGAGGAAAGTTAAAGGCAAGGCAAAGAGTGAGAGCTTTTTAAGGGGGAGCTCCCTAAATTCCATACTTCTTCCTCTTATACCTCAAAGACTTTTCATCTATTCCCAAAAGCCTTGCAGCCCTTGTCTGGACAAAGTTGGCCCTCCTTAAGGCCTCCTCTATCATTGCCCGCTCAACTTCCTCAATTACCTTAGGCAAAGGCTTTGAAAGGTCGGGAGTAAAGGAAACCGAGGGTGAAGTTAGGTTCATAAAGGAAGTAAGAAGAGCTCTATCAACTTCACCTCTTGAAAGGATAACTAAACGGTGAATCAGATTTTCAAGCTCCCTGACGTTTCCGGGATAGGAGTAAGCCAAAAGAAGCTCAAGGGCTTCAAGGGTTATCCTGACCTTTTTTGAATACTTTTTAGAGTACTTTCTTAAGAAGTGTTCAATTAAAACGGGAATATCTTCAGGCCTATCCCTGAGGGGCAGTATATTAAGAGTTAAAACGCTCAGCCGGTAGTATAGATCTTCCCTGAATTTTCCATCTTTAACCATTCTTTTTAAGTCCCTGTTTGTTGCGGCTATAATCCGAACACTGGCCTTTCTGAGTTTGGTGCTCCCTACCCTTCTGAACTCTCCCTCCTGAAGAAAGCGCAGGAGTTTGGGTTGGAGTTCTAAAGGAAGTTCGCCAATTTCGTCAAGGAAGAGAGTTCCTCCTTCGGCTTCCTCAACAAGCCCCTTTTTGGAGGAGGTTGCTCCGGTGAAGGCTCCCTTCTCGTAGCCAAAGAGCTCGGCTTCAAAGAGTTCCTTGGGGAGAGCTCCGCAGTTGACCGCAACGAACTGCACTTTTCTGCGGCTCTCCCTGTGGATGAAACGGGCAAGGAGCTCCTTACCGCTTCCGCTTTCACCGGTTATTAAAACGGGAGCATCGGAGCGGGCAAAGAGTGAAGCCTGATTAATCAAATTCTCCATAACCTTTGAGGAGTAAACCAGACCGCAACACTCCCTTGAAGGTTTAGAGAGGAGTCTCAGCTTACAGGCCTTTCTGAGCAGGTTAAGCAGAACTTCGGGCTCAAAGGGCTTTGTTACGTAGTGGAAAGCTCCCATTTTTATAGCCTTTACAGCATCATCAACGCTGCTGAAAGCGGTTATCACTATTATTTCAACAGAGGGCTCAAGCTCTTTTAACTTCTGTAGGAGCTCCAAACCGCTCATACCAGGAAGGCGAACGTCGGTAATAACCGCGTCGTAGCGCTCCTTCCTGAAGAGGTCAAGGGCTCTCTCACCGCTTGAGGCCGAAGCAACCGAAAAGCCTTCCTCCTCTAAAAGCTCGGTAAGGAGCTCCCTCTGAACTTTATCGTCTTCAACAAGCAGAACCCTAAAACTGTCCAAATTTCTCTCCTCCAAAGATAATACTCTACCAAAGAGAAATACTAACTGGAGAATAGAGAAAAGAGGGGATAAAAGTTAATTTCCGAAGCGGTACCAAATGTTGCAGGCGCCCTCTAAGGAGACCATACAGGGGCCTTTGGGATTTCTCGGGGTGCAGGCAGTCCCGAAGAGTTTACAGTCGGTTGGATAGGCCTTACCGAGGACGACCTTGTCGCAGATGCACCCTGGGATTTTCTCCTCTTTGATTTCTGGAAGGTTGAAGACTACTTTTGCGTTAACGTTAGAGTATTCCGGTCGGAGCTCCAGCCCCGATTTTGGAATCAAACCTATTCCCCTCCAGTTTACATCAGCCTTTTCAAAGTACTTATACATAAGTTCCTGAGCCTTTCTATTCCCTTCAGGACGAACAACTCCGCTATAGACGTTCTCAAGGTCCGCCCTTCCCTCTTTTAGCTGGTAGAGAACCTTAACAATCGCAAGGAGGAGGTTCTCCGGCTCAAACCCAGCAACAACTGTCGGTATTCCGTACTCCTCAGGGAAGACCTTCCAAGCCTTTGAGCCTACTATTGCAGAAACGTGGCCGGGAGCAATAAACGCATCAACTCCTACCTCAGAATCCTTAACTAGAACTTCCATTATCTCAGGGGTAAGCTTTTGAGAGGTAAGTATAAAGACGTTATCCGGAATACCCATCTCAAGGAGAGCAGCTGTTGGAGCTGTGGTCGTTTCAAATCCTATTGAGAAAAAGACAACTTTCTTATCGGGATTCTCTTTTGCAATCTTTAAAACCTCATGTGGAGCAGAGATCATCTTATAGTTTCCGCCACTGCTCCTGATTGAACCGATTTTTGTAGGGACTCTCAGCATATCTCCGTAAGTTGCGAGGATAACGTCGTCCCTATTTGAAAGGTTTATTGCGTTTATTACGTCGCTTTCAGAACAGACACAAACTGGACACCCCGGTCCCGGAACGAGCTCAATAGCTTCAGGCATCAAGGAACGGAGGCCTGCATGGGTTATCGTATGTTCATGAGAACCGCAGACGTTCATTATCTTTACTTTTCTATCCCTTGGAGCAAGTGAATGGATTAGGTTTACAAGTTCTTTAACTCTTTCTCTCTTCATAATTCAACTCCTGTTAGGAATTTTAACTCCAAAGGAAAGAACCAGGAGAAACAGGGCAAGGGTTGGAGTAAATGTAAACTGAAAGACCATAGTGCTGAGAACTGCAAACTGAACGAGGGCTGCCTTTAAGGGAAAGGCTCCAGCAAGGAGAAGACCGACCATAACTCCCGGAATGTGGACTATACCAACGGAGCGGAACATATCCCTCACAGGGGTCGTTACGTCATCAATGAGCTGGCGGAAAATAAACTTAAAAATTTCAAAATTCGGAGCTCCCAAAGCAGCCATTCCCAGGATAATATCCTCCAAATCCTGTAAGCGAGTAGAGTAGTACTTAAAGGAAAGGGAGAGGCTCCTCATTCCTGCAGCAGTAACTATTCCGGCAAGAGGAATTAGTGAAGTGGCCTTCAAGTGTAGAACCCCTCCAAAGTAAAGGAGGAAGAGGGTTAAACTAGAGAGAGTAGAGATAGAGAAAAAGATAACGAGAAAAGCTCTATACTTTGGAAGTGGAAGGTTAAACCTCTTAAGGGCAATCAAAGAGGCGTTAAAGTAGAAGAAGAGAACGAAGATGAAGTTATAGATAGGATGCTTAAGCTTTAAGAAGAAGAGAATTACAAATCCAATCAAAATAAGTTGGATGAGGGAAAGAACGGAAGAGATGAGTAGCTCTTTCCAAATTCCTATGGAAAACTTCCTATCAAGGAGAACCACCGCCAGAACGAAGGAGTATGAAACAAGGAGAATTCTTAGGACTTCTATCGGTTCAACCATTTAACAGATCCTTGGAAGGGAATCTTCCTCAAGGAGCTCCAACCTCCTCATCCCTCCAACTTCCGTTTTAAGTAAAACGTGAGGATCTTGAGTAATCTCTCCTATTAACTGTGCATTCTTACCAAGGGGATGGGAACGGAGAATTTCAAGGGCCCTCTGTGAATCTTCAGGAGAAACTATTACAACAGCCTTGCCTTCATTTGCAAGGTAGAGAGGATCGTAACCGAGCATGTCGCATACGAACTTAACGTCTTCCCTAACGGGAATCTTCTCCTCGTACAAAAGAGCTCCAAGCCCGGCAGACTCACAGACCTCAACTAAAACAGTGGCAAGCCCTCCCCTGGTTGGATCCCTCATAAATCTCAAGCCGGGAAGTTCAAAGAGGGAAACTAGGAGAGAGTTAAGAGGAGCGCAGTCGCTCTCAAGTGTCGTTTCAAGCTCAAACTCTTCCCTTGCAAGGGATATTGCTATTCCATGGTCCCCAATAGTTCCAGTAACTATTACCTTATCCCCAGGCTTTATAAGTTTCGGGGAAAGTTCCCTAACAACCTGACCAACCCCAGCAGTGTTTATATAAACTCCGTCACACTTTCCCTTTTCAACGACTTTAGTATCACCTGCAACAATTTCAACTCCGGCTTCTTTAGCAGTCTCAGCCATGGTAGAAACTATCTTCTCAAGCTCTTCTAATGGAAAACCTTCTTCAATAATAAAACCAGCAGTTAGGTATTTGGGAAGAGCTCCGCCAACAGTAAGGTCGTTAACGGTTCCGCTCACTGCAAGCTTTCCAATGTTTCCACCGGGGAAGAAAAGGGGCTGAACGACGTAACTGTCCGTAGTAATGGCCAACTTATTAAATCCAGGAGCATAAGTAGAGTCGGAAAGCTTATGAAGGGCAGGAGAACTAAAGTATTTAAGGAATAGGTTCTCTACCAGCTCCTTTGTAAGCTTACCTCCGCTTCCGTGCCCAATTTCTACCTTCTTCATGAAAGGCCTCCAATAACAAAGAGGAATGGGGAAACAGCAAGAGTACTGTCAAGTCTATCAAGGACCCCGCCATGGCCGGGTATTATATTACCAGAATCCTTTACACCAAATAGCCTCTTTAGTGCGCTCTCAAGTAGGTCTCCGAGCTGGGATACAACGGTAAGGAAAAACAAAATGAATAAACTCTCTAGAGAAGGTTCCAGAAGGCCCAGCTCTGAACCTATGAGAAGGGATAGGAGAGCTCCTGCAAGACTTCCTCCAACAGAGCCCTCAAGGGTCTTTTTAGGGCTAACTTTCGGAGTAATCCTCCTCTTCCCAAAGTACTTACCGACTAAGTAGGCAAAAGTATCTGTACTCCAGACAATTGACAGTAGAAGGAGGAAGTAGGGTTTAGTTAACTTAGCAAGGGCAACGGTTCCAAAGGTTATATAGATGAGGAAGAAAAGGGTCGGAAAGAAGGAAGTTTTAACCTCACCGTAAGAAAGGAGAGAGAAAAGGAGGAGAGTAAGGGAGAGTAGGGCCGGTAGGAGAATAAGAAGGTAAGAGAGAAAAGTTCCGCTGTAAAAGATAAGGGAGAAACTTGAGAAGACTTTTGATAGGAGGGATAAAACAAGTGGAAGGTTTACAGCCACAAAGAAGGCAAGTGAGAATAGGAGAACTGCCCAGGTCAAGAGCTTTTCAAGGGAGGCCATTTTAAAGAGCTCGACCACCATAAAAACTCCCAGCAGGTAAACGAGGGAGTAGTAGTAGTTGTAGGGAAGTAAGTACATGAGGAGAGCATAAATTAGAACGATAAGAGCTCCAACTATCCTTTCTTTCATTTTACTCCGCCAAACCTCCTCTCCCTCTTAGAGTAATCAAGGAGGGCCCTCATGAACTCCTCCTCGGTAAAGTCTGGCCAGAGGGTATCGGTAAACCAGAGCTCCGTATATGCAGACTGCCACAGGAGGAAGTTTGAAATTCGGAGCTCCCCGCTGGTTCTAATTAATAGGTCAAGGTCTGGAAGCTCAGGAATGTAAAGGTACCTCCTTAAAACGGCTTCGGTTATCTCCCTATGGCCATCTTTTATAGCTCTGTTAACTGCGTCCAAAATCTCCTGTTTGCCTCCGTAGTTGACTGCAAAAACGGTGGTCATTCCGGTACAGTGGGAGGTTTTCTCCTCTACGCTGGAAAAAGCCTCTTGAAGGTAAGGAGGGAGCTTCCAGAGCCTTCCCATAGCCCTAAACCTTACGTTATTCTCAAGGAAGAGGGGAAGTTTACTTTTAACATACTCGTACATAAGGTGAAAAAGGAACTCAACTTCCTCTTTAGGCCTCTTCCAGTTCTCAGTTGAAAAGGCAAAGAGGGAGAGGTACTTAATTCCAGTTTTTCTCGCTGCTACGACGATCTTCTCAGTAGTCTGGGCTCCAGCTTTGTGGCCCTCAATTCTGGGTAAACCTCTCATTTGAGCCCAACGGCCATTTCCATCCATAATTATTCCAACGTGAACCGGAACGTTCTTTACTTCCATTTAAGGCCCTTCTCTCCTGTTATTCCTCAGCTCGTCAATAAAGTCTGCAAGCTCCCTAACTTTACCAACAAGCATGAAGTGAACGCCAGCTCCAAACTCTGAAACAGCCCTGGCAAGATCCAGGGTATATTCCCAACCGTACAGGACAGGATCTTTAGCCCTCTCAAGGCCATCAATGAGAGAAGGCGGAATTGAAGTAGGATTGAGCCTCTTCATGAAGTTTGCCATCTTAAGGCTCTTAATAGGAAGTAGCCCTATTAGGGGAACTGCTCCAAGGGAGGAAATGAGGCTGTGGACCTCCTCAGCTATTTTCAACTCGTACACCGGCTGGGTCTGTACAAAGCGTGCCCCAGCCTCTATTTTCTTCTTAAGTTTCAACGTTTGAAGGAACTCAGGACCTGCAAAAGGATTGTGAACTGCTCCTATGAGAAAGGAGGTCTTACCGTTTAGCTCCTTTCCATTTAGAAGCCTTCCAGAGTTTAGTTTCTCTGCAATCTCTATCAGCTGAACCGAATCAACGTCAAAAACTGGCTTTGCGTCGGGCTGATCGCCCAGCGTAGTAAAGTCTCCAGTCATAAGACAAAGGTTTCTTATACCTAAGGTCCAGGCCCCCAGAAGGTCAGATTGAAGGGCAATTCTGTTCCTATCCCTACAGGTTAGCTGTAGAATAGGCTCATATCCAGAGTCAAGCAGGAGCTTAGCCATTGACAGCGCAGACATTCTAACCATTGAACGCTGACAGTCTGTAACGTTAAAGGCATCTACCTTTCCCTTTAAAGGTTTAAGGGCTGAGATAGTCTCCTCCCAGCTAACTCCCCTCGGAGGTGCCACTTCAACGGTTATGAGAAACTGCCCAGACTCTAATTTCTCTCTAAACTCCAACTCCTCAATCCTCCAGAACTAACCTTCTCGGATAAACTGAAGCCCTGTAATCTTTAAGGGGGACTCTCTTTTTAAGGGTCTCTAAAGAACAGAGCTCTCTCAACCTATTCTCTATCCTGTACCAGATACAGGGAATTGAAGGGTCAACTTCACACTTACCGGCTATAGCCCCACCGCAGGGACCGTTTACGAGGGACTTAGGACACCTTGCAACGGGACAGATCCCGCCGGTTTCAGAGATTACACACTCACCGCAGGCTATACAGTACTCATCAAAGTACTTCCTCTCCCTCTCAACCCCTATGAAGAGAGTGTTAACTCCTGTGACAACAGGAATAGAAACGTTTTCAGCAATAAGCTGTGTACCGGCCCCACATGCCAAGGAGAGAATTGCATCTGAGGAACTTTCAGCCTCCTTAATCAAACTCCTATCTGAGGAATCCAACCTCTCAAGAATACATGTTCCGCCGGGACTCTTAACCCCACTTATCTTAAAGCCGTGAAGTTCAAGGTAACCGGCAACCTTAAAGGCTTCCCTTAAACCGCCGTTTTTACACCTCCCAGAACCAAGCTGACAGCCTATAACAAACACTTTCCGGTAAGGCTTCAAGGACTTTACTATCTCCTCTACAGGTTTCAGCCTAACTGTTACCATTTAACTCCCCCTAAAGGTCGGTGTCGTTAATCCTGATTCTAAAGCGGTAGCCTAGAACCTGAGTAGCCCTACGGCACATCTCCATCCTAGGCTGGAATATAGAAAAGTAGTCCAGCAGGTCTGAAATTTCAGTATCTATCTTTAGAACCAGCCTTAGAACCTTTTCTTTCTTATCAACCAAAAGGTTTGAGTAAAGGACGGCGTAGTTGACCCTGTCGTGAATATCCTCGTATATCGTCTTGGAGCTCCTCACTCTAGTTCTGTGAACGTGGGACTTATCGGCAATAACCAAAGCAGCTGCAACTTCTGTCGCAGGCTCTCCTGTTCCTTCTTCGTGGTTTCCAATTGCAAATGTTATCTCCGTTAAGTCGTCGTCCAGGTAGCCCCTTCCCTTTAAGAGCTGGTATGCAAGGAGGGCTCCGCTCTGGGCGTGGTCGTGGCGGCCAACAACGTGACCGATGTCGTGCAAAAGCCCGGCAACCCCGGCAAGCTCTGCTAAACGCCTATCACCAGTTATGGCTAGAAGTAGTTCCCTGGCCTTCTGAGCTACCCAGCCTACGTGTTTTATACCGTGGTCAGTGTACCCCATTCTCTCTAAAAAGTAATCGGCCCTTTCTATGTAGTAGAGGATTCTCTTGTCCTTAAGGAGCTCCCTGTAGGTTGGAAACTCTACCTCTCTCATCTTACCTCTCTTACGGAAACCTCTGCCGAGAAGAGCCTCTTTATACCTTCTGAAGTCTCAACGATCAAGGCTCCTTCCCTATCTACACCTAAGGCAAAAGCATTATAAACTTTTTCACCCTCAATTACTTTTACGGGAGAGCCTACTAAAGGACACGCTTTTTCAAATTCATCAACTTTAAAAAAACCTCTATCTAGAAGGTGGTAGTGTTCAACTAATTGGTTATATAGGTTTGAAACTAAAAGGTCGTAATTAAACTCTATACCTTGAGCTTTGAGTGACGTTGCCGGAACGGAAAGTGAGGAAAGCTCTTCTTCCGCGTAGAGGAGGTTTATTCCAACTCCGACTATCAGACGGTCCTTTAAGATCTCCGGTAAAACTCCGGCAACTTTCTTTCCGTTTATGTAGACATCGTTAGGCCACTTTAAGTAAAAGTCGGGAGAGAGTTCCTTTAAGGCCAAGTAGGTTGCATAGCCAAAGGCTAGACCAGCCAAGGTTAGGTTTTCCTTTAGGGGAGGAAAGAGAAGTGAAAAGTAGAGCCCCTTTTCCCTTTCTGAAAGCCAACTCTTTCCCCTTCTACCCCTTCCTGCAGTCTGAGATAGGGCAACTACTCCCAGGAAAGGTTCAAATGGAACAGATTTAAGGTAGTCGTTGGTTGAAGGGAGCTCTTCAAAGTAAAGGATTTTCAAAGATTTCCTCCGTCAAAGTAGGTTTAGAGTGATCAGAACTAATTTAACTCTGAATTAAATAATAGGGTTAGACTGGATAGGAAATAAGTTCCTATAAAGGACCTATGGGAATACTTAGGGAAGTAAGGGATACTATTTTGAGGTTGAGGTTTGGTTTGGCAAACTAAATAACCGTAAATTTTATAAGTAATATTGAACAAAAAAACAATTTAGTAGATAATACTCCGCTATGAAGTGGACCATCGGAGCATTACTAAAGAGAGCTACGGAGATTTTAAGAGAGAGGGGAAGTAGGAGTCCTAGGCTAGATGCAGAACTCCTATTAAGTTACTCCCTCGGTTTTAAAAGCAGAGTAGAACTTTACACAAATTTTGATAGGCCCTTAACTGAAGAAGAAGTAGAGAATTACAGGAAGTTAATTGTAAGGAGGGCAAAGGGAGAGCCTGTAGCTTATATAACTGGAAGAAAGGAGTTCTTCGGTTTCAGTTTTAAAGTCGAAAGGGGAGTTTTGATACCTAGGTCTGAAACAGAACTTTTAGTTGAGGTTGTTTACGAAAGAGTTAAAGATAAGGAAGGTTTAAAGATCATTGACGTAGGAACAGGAAGTGGCTGTATAGCTATTTCTCTCTGTAAATTAACGAAGAACAAACATGAAATTATAGGTGTTGACATATCTGAAAAAGCGCTGAAAGTAGCAAAGGAGAATGCTGAAAACTTAAGCTGTCCGGTTGAATTTAAAAAGAGCAACCTATTAAAGGAAATTAACGAGAAAGTTGATGTGGTAGTTTCAAACCCTCCATACATATCGTTTGACGACAAGAGAGTAGATAGGGAAGTTGTAAAGTTTGAACCTGCAGTTGCCCTCTTTGCAGGTAAAACCGGTTTTGAAGTAATAGAAAGTTTAATAAAAGAGGCCAGAGAAAAGCTTAAACCAGGCGGATTTATAGCGCTTGAATTTGGAGAAGGACAGGGCGAAAGGGTAAAGGAACTGCTTGAGGAAAGAGGTTTTAAAGGAGTTAAAATTTTCAAGGACTTATCCGGTATTGATAGAGTCGCATTAGGAGTAAAAGAAGATGTATAAATTCGTAATAAAAGGTGGTAAAGAACTAAAAGGGAAAGTTAAAGTTTCAGGTTCTAAAAACGCTAGCCTTCCAATACTATTTTCATCCATTTTGAGCGGAGAGCTTGAAGTAGAGAACGTTCCGCAGCTCAAAGATGTTGATACCACCTGTAAAATCCTTTCTTACATGGGCCTTAATGTTGAAAGGAAGGACAATAGAGTAAGGATTTACGGAGAAGTAGAGAGAAAAGAGGCCCCCTACGAGCTTGTAAAGATGATGAGGGCCTCCATCTTAGCCCTTGGACCTTTAGTGGCAAGGTACAGGAAGGCAGTTGTTTCCCTTCCCGGTGGATGTGCAATAGGCTTAAGACCGGTAGATCTACACTTAAAAGGCCTTGAAAGGCTGGGAGCAAGAATAGAGGTTAAACACGGCTACGTAATAGCTGAAGCTCCAAAGGGCCTAAAGGGAAACGAAATAACCTTTGACTTTCCAACGGTTGGTGGAACTGAAAACGTAATGATGGCAGCAACCCTTGCTAAAGGGAAGACTGTAATAAGGAACGCTGCGAAGGAACCGGAAATCGTTGACCTTGCAAGGGCTCTAAAGGCTATGGGGGTTAAAATAGAGGGGGAGGGAACAGATACGATAGAAGTTGTCGGTCAAGAGGAACTCCACCCTGCAACTTACAGAGTAATGGCTGACAGGATAGAGGCTGGAACTTTCGTTGCGGCAGTTGGAGCAGTTGGAGGAGAAGTAGAAATAGAAGAGTTCCCCTACGAAAGTCTAACGGCTGTAATTGAAAAGTTTTTGGAATCTGGACTCAGCATTGAAAAGTTAAGCGATAGAAAGGTAAAAGTGAAAAAAACCGGTAGTTTGAAGGGAACCGATGTTACAACGGCTCCTTACCCTGGATTTCCAACCGATATGCAGGCACAGTTTATGGCTGCAATGTGCCTAGCTGAAGGGGTTTCTGTTATAAAGGAGACCATTTTTGAAAATAGATTTATGCACGCTTTAGAGCTAAAGCGCTTAGGGGCAGATCTGAAGATTGACGGGAACACTGTAGTAGTAAAGGGAGTTAAGAAACTATCCGGGGCAAAAGTAACGGCAACGGACCTAAGGGCAAGTGCCTCATTGGTAATTGCAGGGCTAGCAGCTGAAAATACAACGGAAGTTTATAGAATTTACCACCTTGACAGGGGCTACGAGAGGATGGAAGAGAAACTAAAGGCCCTTGGTGCAGAAATAGAAAGGGTAAAGAGTGAGCTTAAATACTAGGAGCAGTAAAATGGAAAGGATAACCTTTGCCCTTCCAAAGGGAAGATTACTAAAGGAGAGCGTAGAGTTTTTAAAAAAGGCGGGAGTTGACGCATCCGAAACCCTTAAAGAAACTAGGAAACTGATATTTGAAAGTGGAAAGTACAGATTTCTACTCGTTAAACCTATGGATGTCCCCACCTACGTCTTTTACGGAGCTGCAGACTTAGGGATTGCAGGAAAGGATGTAATAAAAGAAAAGGGATTTGACCTCTACGAGCCCCTTGACTTAAGGTTTGGGGAGTGTAGGTTAAGCGTAGCCGAACCGGTTAACATCAGCGAACCTTACGACCTTGAAAAGCTCTCTTTCATAAGGGTTGCCACAAAGTATCCTAAAATTACTGATAGGTACTTTAGGAGTAAAGGAATTCACCCTGAAATCATTATACTTTACGGATCCGTTGAGCTTGCGCCGCTGGTAGGACTCTCAGACAGAATCGTTGACCTGGTTCAAACGGGAACGACTTTAAGGGAGAACGGACTAAGGGAGGTAGACACGATCCTGAACTCTACTGCAAGGCTAATAGTAAACAGGGCTAGCCTCAAAACAAAGTACAGTGAGATAAAGCCGATAATAGACTCACTCAAATCTGCAATTAGTCAAAGATAACAGTTTTGTTGTCGTAAACGAGAATCTTGTTCTCAAGGTGCCACTTTACAGCTCTGGCAAGGACTAGCTTTTCAAGGTCCCTGCCCTTTCTAATCATATCCTCAACGCTATCCCTGTGGCTTACCCGAACAACGTCCTGTTCAATTATAGGTCCCTGGTCAAGTTCCTCTGTAACGTAGTGGCTCGTTGCCCCAATTATCTTTACTCCTCTCTCGTAAGCCCTGTGGTAGGGCTTCGCTCCTACAAAGGCAGGAAGGAATGAGTGGTGAATGTTTATTATCCTGTTCCTGTACTGGTTAACAAACTGATCGCTCAAAATCTGCATGTAGCGGGCAAGAATGATTAAGTCTATACCTTCTTCCTTTAAGAGCTCCAGTTCCTTTTTCTCAACCTCCTGTTTATTCTCCCTACTCACTGGAAAGTGGTAAAAGGGAACCCCAAAACGCTCAACCAACTCTTTAAGGTCAAGGTGGTTGCTGATAACCAGCCTTAAATCACCTCCAGGAAAGTCCCCAGCCTTAAAACGGTAGAGGAGTTCGTAGAGACAGTGATCGTGTTTTGAGACAAAGATAGCAACCCTTTTAACTTCATCGCTAAAGTGGAGCTCCCACTCCATTTTAAACTTCTGGGCAATCGGAGAGAAGGCATCCCCTATTTGGGAGTCGGGAATTTTGAAGTCTGAGAGCTCCCACTCAATCCTCATGAAGAAGATTTTCTTCTGAAAGTCTATATGTTGATCGGCATGGATTATGTTTCCGCCGTTCCTAGCTATGAACCCTGTTACCTCTGCGAGAATCCCCTTTGTATCTGGACAGGAGATCAAAAGAATTGCCGTTCTACCCATCTTCACTCCACAGTTACGCTTTTTGCAAGGTTTCTCGGCTGGTCAACGTCGTAGCCAAGAAAATCGGCAATGTAGTAAGCAAAGAGCTGAAGCGGAACAACGTTAACAATAGGAGACAAGAACTCATCAACCTCAGGAACTTCAATCTTAAAATCTGAAATCCTTTCAACTTCAGGAGAAGATGGGTTCAAAAGGGCAATGATCTTACCCTTCCTCGCCTTCACCTCCTCCATGTTTGAAACCACTTTCTCATAAACACTACCCTTTGTGGCAATAAATATAACAGGTACACTCTCATCTATAAGGGCAATAGGGCCGTGCTTCATTTCTCCTGAAGGGTAGCCTTCAGCGTGTATGTAAGAAATCTCTTTCAGCTTTAAAGCACCTTCAAGTGCTATTGGATAGTTAACGTGCCTACCAAGGTATAGAGCATCTTTAGACCTGTAGAACTCAAGGGCAATATTCTTAACGTTTCCTTCCTTTTTCTCCCTACCGAGGAAATACTCAATCTTTGAGGGAACTTCCATTAATTGAGAGAACCTTGCGTTTACCTCTTCTTCTTTAAGAACGCCATTTTCCCTACCAAGCCAAAGTGAAAGCATGTATAGAGCAGTTAGCTGAGTTGTAAAGGCCTTCGTTGAGGCAACGCTAATTTCAGGACCTGCATAGGTGTATATGACGGTATCCGCTTCCCTGGTTGCGGTAGAGCCTATAACGTTACAGACAGCAAGGAGCTTTGCTCCTTTCTTTCTGGCAAGCCTCATAGCTGCAAGGGTATCGGCAGTCTCTCCCGACTGAGTTATTGCAATAACCAAGGTTTTCCCGTTAACTACAGGATTCCTATATCGGTACTCAGAAGCGTAGTCAACTTCAGTTAGTATCTGGGAAAAGTTCTCAAAGAAGAACTTAGCTATCAACCCGGCGTGGAAAGAGGTTCCACAAGCAACGATCTGTATCCTCTCAAAAGAAGTTGGATCAATCCCTTCCAAAGGAACATCCCCTTTAAACCAAGCCATATTTCCACTTATGGTATCTGAAACGGCCCTCGGCTGCTCGTAGATTTCCTTAATCATAAAGTGTTTATAACCACCCTTCTCAGCCTGAGCTAAACTCCAAGGGATTCTAACTTCCTCCTTTTTAACTTCAGTCCCGCTAAAATCGTAAAAGACAGCCCCGTCTCTACCTACAACGGCAACCTCCCCATCATCTAGGAAAACGGCCCTGTTTGTATAGGATAGGAAAGCTGGAACGTCTGAAGCTACGAAGGACTCATCCTCTCCAAGGCCTACAACCAAAGGACTGTCCTTTCTGGCGCAGAAGAGTCTATCGGGCTCATGGGTAGTTATAGCGCAAAGGGCAAAGGAACCCTTTAACCTGTTTACTGCCCTTAAGAAGGCTTCAAAAAAATCCCTAGAACTCCTCAGTTCCTCCTCTATCAGGTGAACTACAACTTCAGTATCAGTTTGAGACTTAAACTTGTGGCCTTTTTTAAAGAACTCCTCTTTAAGCTGGGCGTAGTTTTCTATTATCCCGTTGTGAACGAGGGCTATTTTGCCGTCGCAGGAAAGGTGGGGATGGGCATTATCAAAGGTGGGCTTACCGTGAGTTGCCCAACGAGTATGGCCGATTCCAACGTTTGAGTAAACGTTAAGCCTGTTGAGCTCTATTTCAAACTCTCTGATCTTCCCTACCTTTTTAAAGACTTTAATTTCACCGTTAACTATCAGGGCTAAGCCTGCAGAGTCGTAACCTCTATACTCGAGCCTCTTTAACCCGTCAACCACAACGTTCTTTGCGTTATCCTTTCCAACGTAACCGACAATTCCACACATTAAAATCTCCCAGATTTTTATTTTGTTAGTATAACAGTCTGGGAGGAAGAAATGAGAGATTACATGTGCCAGGATACGATAGCGGCAATCGGAACGCCAATTGGAAGAGGAGCTATCGGAATAGTTAGGATCTCTGGAAAGGAGGCTCTTAGGATACTTAAAGAACTCTTCAGAACTAAAAGGGGAAATAAGAAGGAAGAGTTTGAAGAGAGGAGAGTCTACTACGGACTGGTAGTTGATGAGTTTGGGGAGCCGATAGACGAGGTTTTGGCAGTTTACATGAGAGCTCCAAGGAGCTTCACGGGAGAGGACGTAGTTGAAATTCACAGCCACGGCGGAATAGTCGTGGTGAGGAAGATTTTAAGGGAAGTACTAAAGAGGGGAGCAAGGCTTGCTGAACCCGGTGAATTTACAATGAGGGCCTTTATAAACGGGAAAATTGACCTTGTACAGGCAGAAGCAATAAACCAGTTAATTGAAGCTAAGAGTGAAGTTGAGGCAAAGGTCGCTCTAAGACACCTTGAAGGCTCTCTATCAAAGAGAATTGAGGGGATCAGGAACAAACTCCTTGAAACTAAAGCCTACATAGAGGCCGCCGTAGATTTTCCAGAGGAAGAAGTTGAGATCCTTGAAAGGGGAAAAGTCAAAGAGAAGTTAATTGAAATTAAGGAAGAGATAGAAAAACTCCTAAAGAGCTACAGGGAAGGAAAGGTAATAAGAGAAGGGATAAAGGTGGCGATAGTTGGAAGACCAAATGTAGGCAAGTCCTCACTCTTAAACGCCCTTTTAAGGGAAGAAAGGGCTATTGTTACGGAAATTCCAGGAACTACGAGGGACGTTATTGAAGAGAGCGTTACTGTAAAGGGAATTCCCGTAAGGCTTATAGACACTGCTGGAATAAGGGATACTGCTGAAAAGGTGGAGAGGATAGGAATTGAAAGGAGCCTTGAAAAGCTGAAAGAGGCCGACGTTGTTCTCTTTGTAGTAGATGGTTCTGTCGGTTTAACTGAGGAAGATAAAAAAATTTGGGAACTCCTTAAGGGGAGGAAAAACGTAATAGTAGTAGTAAACAAAAAGGATGCGGGGTTAAAGGTCAACTGTAAAGATTTAAAGGAGTGGAACAGGTGCGTTGAAATCAGCGCAAAGGAAGGGAAAGGGATTGAGAAGCTTTCAGAGGAGATTGTAAAGATGGTTTTACTTGAACCTGAAGCGGTTTTTGGAGGTGAAGAAGAGGTAATAACAAGTGAAAGGCACAGGGAGCTCTTAGAAAAAGCTAAAAACTCAATTGAAAAAGCCCTTAAAAGTCTAGAGGAAGGTTTTGAATCTCCCGAATTCCTCTCAATGGATATTGACCAAGCCCTAGAGAGTCTAGGAATGATAGTAGGCAAAGTAACGACGGAGGATATGTATGATATAATTTTTTCTCGGTTCTGCATAGGAAAATAGGAGATTTAAGCTTTTATGAAAGAGGACAAAATACAGTTCATAGTAATTAAAGATGAAGTAGGAAGCTACTCCAGGTTTAGTATTTCCAAAAAACTGTTAATAACCCTCTCCTCCCTCTTCCTCGGATCCTTCGTTGCACTTACGGTGTTTGCGGGAATTTCTATAAAGGAACACTTTGAAAGGAAAGAAGAAAAGAGGGAGCTAACACAGAGGTTGAAAAAACTTGAAGGGGAAATTAGCAGATTAAGTTCTCAGAATGAGAGGTTAAAAAAAGAAGTAGCAAAGCTAGAGAGAGAAAGAGAAGAAACCGTTAGGGAACTTGCTAAAAGAGTTGAAATGATTAACTCGTTGATGAAGAAGGTCGGTATAAAGTTTGAAAGCGCAGGGGAAGGTGGTACCGCCGTTCCGATTGATAAGGTACTGAACAACCCAAGCATTGATTTGAAGGAACTTATACCTGGGGTTGATCTAATCATAAAGAACTTTAAGACTACCCCTATAGGCTACCCTACAGCCGGAAGAATAACGTCTGGGTTCGGACTTAGGAGAAACCCTATCACAGGGTCTGTAGAGTTTCACCTGGGAGTAGATATAGCAAACAGGTGGAGAACTCCAATAAGGGCTGCTGCTGAAGGAAAGGTCGTAAAGGCTGGCTACTGCAGACTTCTTGGAAAGTACGTTGAAATAGACCACGGAAACGGATTTAAAACTTTCTACGGCCACATGGCTAAAATCGTAGTCCATAAAGGACAGAGAGTTGGAAGGGGAATGATTATAGGCCTCATGGGAAGTACCGGAAGGAGCACAGGACCTCACCTCCACTACTCAATAAAGTATAAAGGGAAAATAATAAATCCAGAACCTTTCCTAGAGGTGAGCCTTGATAGGAAAAAAAGATAAAGTAGAGAGTGGAGAGATTAAAAGCATTTTATCTGAAGAGTTAAAAGTTGAAGGAAACATATTTGCAACCGGCAAAGTAAGGATTGACGGTCAAGTCTTTGGAGACGTTTCAGGAGATTACATAATATTCGGAGAGAGCTCTAAAGTCAAAGGAAACGTTGAAGCAAAAAGAGTAGTCTTAATGGGTGAGATAGAGGGAGACATAAAGGCAGAAGAGCTTGAGGTGAGGAGTTCTGCAAAGATAAAAGGGAATTTAAACGTAAGAGCCCTCTCCGTTGAAAAGGGTGCTTCCCTTGACGGTACAGTTAAGAGCGGAAGTTTTCTGGAAGTTCAAAGTAGTAACCAGGAAAGCTAACTGCAAGGAAAGGTTTCTTCTCAAGGAAAGAGATTAAATCTTTCACGGGAATTCCCCTTTTTACAAAAAGAGCCCTCCCCCCTTTAGGGTGGTTTAAAGGCTTAATGTTGAAGAGCCTAAAGTAGCCCACTCCTGAAACTGAAATGTAGCCGGTTGTATAGTTAGGGTCGTCGGAGATACAGAGCTCCCCTAAAACCCCGTCAAAATAGTTAATCTTTGTAGTTAGAGTCAAAGCCTCCTTTAGGTTTTCGGTATAGTGCTTTCCAGAAAGTCCTTTAAGCTCATCTGTAGCTTCTCTGGTAATCCCTAGGAACGAGGCCCGAACTCCCCTTTCCATGTCCGGTTCTAGGCGCCTACCTGAAGGGACTTCAACGATCATAGCTCCCCTCATTACTCTCCCACCGGGAGCCGGTCCGGAAAGTAAGAGATTGTAAACCTTAAAACCCAAATCAATCGGAATTCCCGCTAAAGGAAAGAGCCTTTTAAGGGCTTTTAAAGGATCACCTTCAACGTGAAAGACAGGAAGGAGAGGAGCTCTAATTGGCTCTTCCTTAAGTTCTTCAACTTTTACGTTTATAAAGTCTGCCCTACCCCGTGAGTGGCTTCTAGCCCTCTTAAGGAAAGAAAGAACAGTTTCCTCTACTTCTTCCTCTAGAACTATCGCCTCCGCTCCTGATATGTGGATACCTTTAAAGGAGCTCCTCATCTTAACGCTAAAGAGTTTTTCCTCTTTCACCTTCCACCCTTAAAGGGTTCCTAAACCATACATCCTGTTGAGGGAAAGGAATTTCTATTCCGTTCTCCTCAAAGAGCCTCTTAATCCTCTCATTAACTGTGGACTTTACGCCAAATGCTAAATCCTTCCTCTCAACGTAGTAGATCAGTTTAAAGATAAGGGAACTATCTCCAAACTGTGTAAAGTAGACAGAAGGAGGCGGCTCCTTGAGAACTCCTGCAACTCCTTCAACCGACCTGATAAGTAACTCTTTAACCTTTTCAACGTCTGTACCGTAGGCTACCCCAACTTCAACAGAGTCTTTAACTTTTGGATCAGGGTAGAGGGAGTTCTCAATGACTCCCTCTGTAAGCTTTGAGTTAGGAACGGTTATTAAGTTGTTGCCTGAAATAGTTAAAATGCGGGTAGTCCTTAAGCCTATATCGTAGACGTACCCCTCAACGTCTATGTTCTTTATGTAGACCCTATCGCCTATCCTAAACTGCCTATCGGTAACGAGGAGAATTCCTGAAATGAAGTTCTTAATAGTATCCTGAGCAGCAAGGCCTACCGCTAAGGAACCAACTCCTAAAGAGGTAACCAGTGACGTAACGTTAAAACCGAGCTTATCAAGGATCGCTATTAGTGCAATGAGAACGATAAAAACGTTAACGATTTTAGAAATCATTGAATAGTAAGTATCCACAAGAGGAGCTTCTGTAGGAGAGACCTTTTTCCTCACTCTCTGGGAAATTCTCTCAAGGGAAATCTCAACGAGCCGTGCAAAGACAAAGGTCAAAATGAAGACGTACAGTATAAAAAAGGCTGTATTGAAGACCTTTAAAACTTTTGTAGGTAAGCTTAACTGAACAAAAGCAAGGTTTATAAAGAGAAGCGAGAAGAAGTAAGAAATCCAGTTAGAAAGGCTAACCAACATCTTCTCTGCCTTAGTAAGTCTCTTATCCCTGAGGAAGAACTTCATAAGAAGCTTCCTGAAGAACTTCCTGCTCCAGAGAGAAAGGAGTGAAAGGAACAGGAAAGAGAGGGCAAAGACGTATTCAACCTTAAGCCAAGGAACGTGTTTGGAAGTAAAGTTCTGAAAGTTGGACAGTAAACCTGTCCAAAGGTCCTTGCCCGCCAACTAGACCTCCTTATTGGTTAAGATAAAGGTCACCGGACCGTCGTTGATAATGTGAACCTTCATATCTGCACCGAAAATTCCCGTTTTAACGTTGATCCCTTCATCTCTGCAGGCCTCAACCAGCCTGTTAAACATCTCTTCGGCCCGGGAAGGCTCTTCAGATGACTGAAAGCTCGGACGTCTACCCTTCCTGCAGTCGGCAGCAAGCGTAAAGTTGGGAACGAGGAGGAGCTCCCCACCAACCTCCTTTAAAGAGAGGTTCATCTTTCCAGAATCGTCCTCAAAAATCCTAAGGTTGACTATCTTATTAGCCATCTTATCAATGTAGCTCGTTAAATCTCCCTTCTCAAAGCCAACGAGTGCAACTATTCCCTTTCCGATCTCTCCAACGACCTTGCCGTTAACAACAACTTTTCCAGAAATTACTCTCTGAAGACAGGCCTTCATTGTCCCTCCATCCACAGGTGTTTTATCCCGTCAACGACGAACTGGGAACCGAGGGCTCCCGTAAAGAGGCCAAAAATCCTCATCATAACTCCTATTCCCGTAGGCCCTAGCCTCTTTGAGAAGAAAAGGGAGTTTAGGATTGAAAAATAGATGATAACGGCAAGTGAAAGGACAGCAAGCATCAGTTGAAGCATGGAAAAGAGGGTTGATGCTTCTTCCCTAAAAATTAAGAGCGTAGTAAAGGCTCCCGGACCAAAGAGGATGGGGATCCCAATGGGAATCACTGAAATATTGTTCTTTTCGTAGACTGCCTCTTCCTCACGATCGGTATGCTTCGTCTTAGGCTTGTGGGCCTGAAGCATCTGGAATGCCATATGAAGCAGTATCAGCCCACCAAAGATTTTTATGCTAAAGACACTTACTCCTATAAGCTTTAAGAAAGCTTCACCGAAAAGGATCGTTATTAACGAAGCAACCAAGAAAGTAAGGGTTGCTCCCTTTCCTATGCTTTTAACTTCAGTAACAGAATTAGCAATAGTTGAAACGATTACCGCTGCAAAGAAAGGATCAACTATTACAAGGAGGGAAATAAAGTACTTTAAGAACTCCAAGTCCCCCTCCAAAGAAAGTCAATGAGAGTAAAGAAGAAAACTGTTAAAGATATGTAACCGTTTAGGTTGAAGAAGGCAAAGGCTATTTTCTCCCTTTCCCTAGCCACTATTCTGTGTTCCTTAACCATAAAGAATGCTGAAATCAGAAGGCCTAAGTAGTAAAAAAGACCCAAGTTCTCTAAAAGGCCGACAAAGATGAGACATAGAAGGGTTATTAGGTGAAACAGGCGGGAAAGGAGGAGAGCTCTCTCAACTCCAAGCTTAGCTGGTATTGAGAAGAGACCCATCTTACGGTCAAATTCAACGTCCTGAAGGGCGTAAATAATGTCAAAGCCTGCAACCCAAAAAGCAACTGCAGCTGATAGGATAAGTGCAGGAAGGTCAATACTTCCCCTAACGGCAACCCACGCCCCAAGTGGAGCAAGGGCTATGGCCACTCCTAAAACGATGTGGCAGAGGGCCGTAAACCTCTTAGTAAAGGAGTAAAGGGTCAGTACAAAGATTGCAACCGGGGAAAGTTTAAAGGCCAAAGGATTCAGCCTATACGCTGAATAGACCATAAGAGCAAAACCTAAAACCGCCAGTAGTAAACCTTCCGTCTTCTTTACTACACCCCTTGGAATATGGCGGTTGGCGGTTCTGGGATTTTTCGCATCAATCTCTGCATCAATAGCCCTATTTAAGCTCATTGCAGCCGTCCTTGCTCCAAACAGGGCAACGGTTATCCAGAAAACCTGATAGAGGCTAGGGAAACCGTCTGCAGCAATCAGTGCAGAAGTAAGGGCAAAGGGGAGGGCAAAGACTGTATGCTCAACCTTTATGAGCTCAAGGTAATTCTTTACCTTCTCAAGAATACTACTCAAGGTTTCCCTCTATTAACTTTAAACAACCTGAAATATCAGTAAACACGTAATCAGGCCTTAGAGAAGGTTCTACCTCTTCAAGGACCTTCTCATCACTGTACTTACCGCTTAAAACGAAAACAGTTTTAAACCCAGTAACTCTTTTCCCTTGGGCAAGGTCTGTAAAGGGATCGTCACTAACCATAAATACCCTCTTTGGATCTTTAATCCCTAGGAGTTCAAATGCCCTATTAAAGTACTCCTTTGAAGGTTTACCAAAGGAGATTACGGGTTTATTAGAAGCGTAGGAAAGAGCAGTGGCAATTGCTCCAACGCTCGGTCCTACTAAACCATCAGGGTCAAGAATTAACCGGTTCATGTGAAACGAGAAGAGCTTCGCATCATTTTTCACAAGGGCCGACGTTGCTACTTTAAGCTTCTGGTAGTTTACCTCTCTATCCCTACCTACAACTACAGCATCTACTCTGTAATCGTCCTTAACCTCAAAGCCCTCTTCCTCAAAAAACTCCTTAATCTTGTCTGTTCCTAAAAAATAAATGGAACTTACCCCCTCTTCCTTTAGGAAGTCCTTTGCAAGGAGAGAGGGAGAAAGGAGCTTCTTTTCATCAACGTTAAAACCCTTCTCCCTTAGGATTTTGATGAGCTCATAAGGTTTCTCGGTTGAGTTGTTCGTAGCAACTATCCAGGGAATTCCTCTCCTGTCAAGCTCCTTAGTAAAATCAATGGCCTCTTTAAAGGGAGTATAGCTCTTATCCTTAACTAAAGTTCCTTCAAGGTCAAGGAGGAAACCAATCATTTCTCCTCCAGAGAAGCTGAAATTATTGCAGCTCCGATTATATCACCAAGAACGTTAACGGCAGTCCTAAAACGGTCAAGGAACCAATCAACAGCTAGGATTATCCCTATTCCCTCTATCGGAATTCCAACAGATTCAAGAACCAAAACCATTGTGATTAGACCAGCCTCTGGTATACCGGCTGCTCCGATTGCCGCTAGAGTTGCAGTTAAGAAAATAGTTAAGTATTGGGGAAGAGATAGGTCCATTCCGTAGGCTTGTGCCAAGAAGACAGCCGCAACAGCTTCGTAGAGAGCCGTCCCGTCCATATTTATTGTGGCTCCAAGGGGGAGAGTAAAGTTGGCTACTTGCCTCTTAATCCCAGCAGCTGTTGAAACGGCAATAGTTACCGGAAGGGTGGCCGAAGAGGAAGCAGTGGCAAAGGCTGTTATTAAAGCTTCCTTTACTTTAAGAATCAGAGAATAAGGGTTCTTACGGGTAAAAAGAAAGAAGAGGAAGGGGAGAGTAAGGAGAGCGTGAAAGGATAGCCCTGCTAAAACTGTTAAAACGTACTTACTCAGGGATAGAAAGATAGGTTTAAGAGCTGAAGCTCCACCTAAGGATGCAACTTTACTGGCAATTAATGAACAGATTCCTACTGGAGCGAGCTTTATAATCCAGGAAGTTAACCTCATTAAAGAGGTGTCAAGCTCTGTAATAAGCTGTTTAAGTAGGAGCTCCCTCCTCCACTCAACCGATAGAACTGCTAGAGAAAAGAGTATAGTTGAAACGATAACTGCCAAAACGTCAAAGTTCACAAGGGCCTTAAAGATGTTATCAGGAACTAAGGAAACTAGAAGTTCCTTTAAGCTAAAGGAGATCTCTTTAGGTTTAAAGTCGTTTCCTGAAAAGGGTACTCCAACCCCCGGCTTTAAGAGAACGACAAGAACAAGTCCAGTTATAACTGCCAAGGAAGTTGTCGTCGTGTAGTACAAAATAGCCCTTAAACCTATCCTTTTAAACTTATCTATCGTCTCCATATTAAGGATGGCACCTGCTATGGAAACGACTATTAAAGGAAGGACAACCATCTTTAGAGCTCTCAAAAAGAGCTCCCCTACAAACGAGATGGAGAGGGAAAAAGAGGGGAAAAGGGCTCCAAAGATAAAACCTAGGAAAACCCCCAAGACCATAAAAAAGAGGAAAAAACTTCCCATTAAACTCCTCCGGATTAAATTTCCAAGCATCAGAAATTATTTCATAAGGGGAACAGAAATGGGATTCAACTGTGGAATAGTAGGACTTCCAAACGTCGGGAAATCTACTCTCTTTAACGCCCTAACAAATACTGCAAAGGCAGAAGCTGCAAACTATCCTTTCTGTACGATTGAACCGAACGTTGGAATAGTAGAAGTTCCAGACGAGAGGCTATACAGGTTAGCCGAACTGATAAAGCCTAAAAAGGTAACGCCAACAACAATTGAGTTCGTTGACATTGCAGGGTTAGTTAAAGGCGCAAGCAAGGGAGAAGGCCTTGGAAACCAGTTCCTCGCAAATATAAGGAGCGTTGATGCAATAGCCCACGTTGTAAGGTGTTTCAAAGATGAAAACGTAGTCCACGTTGAAGGAAGCGTTGACCCTGTTAGGGACATTGAAACTATAAACTACGAGTTAGTCCTTAAAGACTTAGAGAGCGTTGAAAGGAGACTGGAAAAGGTTAAGAAAGTTGCAAAGAGCGGCGACAAAAAGGCAAGGGCTGAAGTTGAAGCCCTTGAGAGGATAAAGGAAATCTTGGAAAGGGGAGAGAGGATAAGACCTTACTTGGGAGAAATAGGAGAGGAAGGGCAGAAGGTTGTTAAAGAGCTTGCCCTCTTAACTGCAAAGCCTGTAATGTACGTTGCAAACGTTGACGAAGAGGGACTTTTTGAGGATAACGAGTACGTAGAGGCAGTTAAGGAATTTGCCAAAAAGGAGGGGGCTCCGGTAGTAAAAATCTGTGCAAAGATAGAGGCAGAACTTGCAGAACTCCCACCACAGGAAAAGGAAGAGTTCCTAAAAGAGCTTGGAATGGAAGAGCCGGGGCTTAATGCTGTAATAAGGGAAGGGTACAGGCTCCTTGACCTCATAACCTTCTTTACAGCCGGAGAACCTGAAGTTAAGGCCTGGACTATAAAGAGAGGGACTAAAGCTCCTCAGGCAGCAGGGAAGATTCACTCAGACATTGAAAGGGGCTTTATTAGGGCAGAAGTGATAAGGTACGAAGATTTAGTGAGGGAAGGCTCCATTCAGGCCTGTAAAGACAAAGGTTTAATGAGGCTTGAAGGAAAGGACTACGAGGTTCAGGACGGAGACGTAATCTACTTCAGGTTTAACGTCTAAATGGAAACGAGAGGTGTCGTTTTAAGGGCCCTCAACCTTGGAGAAGGGCTGAGAGCCCTCTCCATATATACTGAACTCTTAGGCAGAGTCGGAATAGTTGTTAAGGTTAAAAGGGGAGAGTTTCCAGTTAAGTATGAGCCTTTCTCAGTATCTCAGTTTAAGTTAATTCAAAAGGGAGATAGGTTTGAGGTAAAGGAGGCAAAACTAATAAAGGAAAACTTTCCAAGGAGTATCCAGGAACTACACTACAGAGCAAGGATAGTCAAACTCCTCCTTAAAACGGAACTTCCCGGAAGTAAGAAAGTCTTTAAACTGGTAGAAAACTACCTATCAATCAACGAAGTGTTTGAATTGGCCTACCCCATGTTCCTATCAAAGTTCCTCTTCCTTGAAGGCCTGTTCCCAGAAGTTAGGAAGTGTGTCTCCTGCGGTAAGAGGGAAATAGCCGCTTTTTCGGTAAAAAAGGGGGGAACTGTTTGTAGAAGGTGTCAGGCGGAAGGGAACATTAGGTGGAATAAGGAGTTGAGCAAAGAAGTAATAAAACTAACCAAAAAGCCTTTTGAAGAGGTAAGAAAAGACTATAAGAGGGAGCTCCTACCGAAGATAACTCAAGTCCTTGAGGGCCATTTCAAGGAAAGAATAGATTGAATTTGACGTATGTTCAAAAATAAGATTTATAATTTATATTGAAAATGCAATCAGAGAGGTAAAAATGGCCAAAAAGGTTTTAGTTCTGGGAGGAGGAATAGGCGGAGTAGAGGCAGCTTTTGCCCTTTGCCACAAGTGTTTTGATGTGGAACTCATCTCTAATAGGGATTACCTCTACATCTACCCGATCTCCATATGGATACCGACGGGAGAGTACAAGTGGGAAGATGTGATACTTCCACTAGACGAAGTTGCAAAGGCTAACGGATTTAAACTAACAATTGGGGAAGTTGAAAGGATATCTACAAAGGAGAAGAAGGTCTATTTAAAAGGAGGAGAAGAGAAAGAGTACGATTATTTAGTTATAGCTCTTGGAGGAAGTAAAGTTAAACACAAGGGAAGCGAGAACTTCCTATCTATATGTGGAAAGCCTGAAGAGAGTCTAAAGATAAAGGAGAAGATTGACCATCTCATGGAGAAGGGAGGAGGAATTATAGCTGCAGGCTTTGGAGGGAACCCTAAAGACCCGACAGGAGTTAGGGGAGGACCCGCTTTTGAGTTTGTTTTTAACCTTGACTGTTACTTTAAGAAGAGGGGAATTAGGGATAAGTTTCAACTCCACTTCTTTGCCCCAATGCCAAAGCCTGGAATTAGGTTGGGGGAGAAAAACGCCGAGAGAGCCTATAAAATGCTAGATAAGCTGGGAATAAAGAGGCACTTCGGGAAAAAAATCAAAGAGTTCACTCCCGAAGGAGTAGTATTTGAAGATGATTCCCTTTTAAAGAGCGATTTAACCATGTTCATTCCGGCGACAGACGGTCATCCAGTCTTTAAGAACTCCGACCTACCGCTCAACGAAGCAGGATTTGTAAAGATTGAGCCTACCTGTGCAGTTCCTGGAACAGATGAAACGGTCTGGGCAATAGGAGACAGTGCTGCATTTGAAGGCCCCAAGTGGAAGGCAAAGCAGGGGCACATTGCAGAAGTTATGGGAAGGATTGTTGCAAGGAACATAGAGGCAAAGGAGAGGGGAGACGAGAAGAGGGAAGAGTACATCCACCACCTCCACATACTCTGTCTAATGGATATGGGACCGTGCTGGATGAGCGGAGCTTTAGTATACAGGGACGATAAGCGTTCAATAATGCTACCTCTGCCGTTTATAGGACACACTTTAAAGAAGCTCTGGGGTTGGTACTACAAGGCTAGTAAGCTGAAGAAAGTTCCGAGAATACCCGGTTTTGATGCGCCGTAATGGAGCTAATAGAAACTGTAAGGGTTGAAAGGGGAAGGGCAGTTCTCATTTCCTACCACTATAGAAGGCTGAGGAGGGGAGCTCTCTCCTTGGGATTTTCCCTTAACCTGAGTGAGCAAGATTTTGAAAAGCTTTTAGTTAAAAAGTGGAAGGAGAATGGAGGAGGAACAAAATTAGTACGCTTCTCATTAAGCGAAAACGGTTCCTTCAGCGTAAGCTCCAGAGACTGCTTAAAGAGAGAAAGGGTAAAGCTTAAGTCAGTCTACTCAGTAAAGAGGTTCTACTCAGCCATCTTTACCCAGAAGACAAGTATTGGGGCTGAGATTTCAAAGTTTGCATTTGAAGAAGCCAAGAAACTAGGCTATGATGAAGCCATAACCTACTCTTCAGAGGGGTTTGTATCGGAATGTGCCTTTGCAAATCTATTCTTCTTTAAAGATGGAATACTGTTTACCCCTAGCCTTAAAACAGGCTGTTTAAGAGGAACAAGAAGAGAGTTTATACTGGAACTGGCAGAAGAAATGGGAATCCCGGTAGTTGAAGGCTTCTTTAAGGTTGAAGAACTTTTAAAAGCGGATGAAGTATTCATAACGAGCGCAAGGGAAGATACATGCCTAGTAGTCGAAATTGACGGGTTTAAACTGAAGGAAACCCAAGGAAAACCCATTTATAGGAAAATAAGAGAGGTAATAGAGTGGATGGAGTTTAAGGGGCTTTAAGCCCCTAAACAACTACTTCTGAAGGGAGGAGAAGATCTTTTCAATTTTCTCCTTAAGGGTTTCTGCAGTGAAAGGTTTAACTATGTAGTTATTTACCCCTGCTTTAATAGCCGCTAAAACGTTTTCCTTCTTAGCTTCAGCTGTTACCATAAGAATTGGAAGGTGTTTAAGCTTCTCATCGCTCCTTATAGCTTGAACGAGCTCAATTCCTGTCATGTTGGGCATGTTCCAGTCTGTAATAACCAGACCGTACTTATTAGGATTCTGCTTCAGAATCTCTAGAGCCTGTTTTCCGTCTTCTGCCTCATCAACGTTTTTATAACCTAGCTGAGCCAAAAGGGTCTTTAAAATCTTCCTCATAGCAGCCATGTCATCCACTACCAAGATTTTTATGTCCTCTGGGGGCATTGCCATGTTCTAACCTCCTTCCTGCTTTTTGATAGCGTACTGGTGGACCAATTTTAATAGATCCGGTGCGTCAAATTTAACTAAGTGAGCATCGGCCCCAACAAAGCGGCTCTTATCAACGTTTGCCCTATCGCTTAATGACGTGTTAATGATAACAGGAATCTTAGAGAGTTCAGGATCTTCCTTAACTTTCCTTGTAAAGGTCAAACCGTCCATACCCGGCATTTCAATATCTGAAATGATCAGCTGAACGTAATCGGTAATATCCTTTCCTGTCGCCTTTGCCTCTTCAAGCCACTGATGGAGAAGCTGAAGGGCCTCTATACCGTTCTGGGCTTCATAGACCGTGTGACCGTCAGACTCAAGGATCTTTCTAATAATCTTCCTTGCAACAGGACTGTCATCCAAAATGAGTATCTTGAAGTGTCCCTTCTTCTCTATATTCTCTACAGTCTCAACTTCTTCAATTCCAAAAATCTTAATCATTCCAAGCTCGTCAAGGATACCTTCAAAGTCAAGGAGGAGCAGGAGCTTATTATCCTCAATTTCAACGACCCCGATAACTTTTCCTCCTAACTTCTCATCTATACTCTTTGGAGGCCTCTTTATATCGGCCCACCTTATACGGCGAATTCTCTTTGCTTCATGAACAACAACTCCGATAATTTCTCTCAAAAACTCCATAACAATTACGTACCTTCCGGCATTAGGCGGCTCCTTAATCTTCATCCACTTGGCAAGGTTTATTATAGGAACCATCTGCCCCCTAATTTTGGCCATTCCTTCAGCTTCAGGGGGCAGACCAGGAGCCTTAATTATATCCTTAGGCTTAAATATTACCTCTTTAACCTTAGCAACGTTAACACCTAAAATCCACTCATATATAGAACCGTCATCAAGGAGCTCATACATCCTAAAGTCTATAATTTCAAGCTCGTTAGCTCCCGTTTCAAGGATCTTCGGTAAGAGCTCTCTCTTCTTTGCCATCTCCTTTACCCTTTATTAGCCTTTTTCTTCTGACTGAGAATGATCTCAGAAATAGCTTGAACTAAATTTTCAGAAATCTTATTAATAATTGAGGATATCTCACTCTCCTTTTCCTTAATCTCATTTACATCATCATTATTCATAGCAATGAAGAGCTCCTTCAGGAGAAGTTTTATCTCAAAGAACTGATCCTCCAGTTCTGAGAAGTAAGTTTCAATCTGAGGATATTTCTTAATGAGCTCAAGGATATCCTTGTTTTGAAGAGAAATCAATCTTATTAGAGAATCTACCTCTGAGAGAATTGTAGTATCTGGATTGATACCCTCAATGAACTTTCCTTTAACAGCTTCATTGATTTTTGCAGCAAATTCAGCAAGTTTAGCCAGTCTATCAAGTAAAACAGCTGCATCTCCAAGATCAAAGATGTAGAAGGTTTCCCAAATTTTGTGTAAGGAAGTGTCCGTCTTCTCAGCAATTTTAATAATTTTATCTGATTGCTCCTTAACAGTACCAATGAGTTTATTTGAAAGCTGAATATTCTTAACAATTTGCTCTATCTTCTCTTTCTGAAGTTTAACTATGTCGGTCATACTATCAATAACACGCTGAACTTCGTAGGAAGAGTTCCTCAAAGAGTTGTAAACTTCTTGGTTGCTCTTGAAGAATTTCATTCCTTCTTCAACGGCATTTACGCCTCTACTAGTAATCTCAGCAGTCTTATTCATTTGCTCTCTCATGTTCTTGACAACTTCTCTAATTTCACTTGCAGACTTGTTGGTCCTCTCTGCAAGCTTTCTAACTTCGTCTGCAACCACGGCAAATCCCCTTCCTGCCTCACCTGCCCTTGCAGCCTCTATTGCAGCGTTAAGGGCAAGGAGGTTAGTCTGCTCGGTAATTGAAGTAATTACCTCAACAACCCTATCTATCTGCTCTGTTTGTACTTGAAGGGCATGAACAACTTCTTCCATCTCGCGGGTAATATCCCTTATGTTCTCCATTTGAGAAATAGACTCAACAGTCTTCTTCTCTGCCTTCTCAAGCTCATTCAGAACAAAACGGTAATTCTCTATAAGCTTGTTTGAAACTTCAACGAGTTTATTAACAGCATTTTCAATATCCTCGGCAGCATCAATCTGTTTTTCTGAAAGATCAAGAACGTCCTTAAGTTCCTTAATTGCCACCGACACAGCAACAATCGTTGCAAGGTTATTCACAAGAGACTGTTTCGTAGCCCTCAAGTTTTGAAGGAACATACGGCTTGCCTTCTCAAGCTGTTCCTCAACCTGTTTATCAGCAGTTGCATCCCTCCAGGTTGCTACGTAATAACGAATGCTTCCATCTTTATTTGCAATTGCATGGCGGTAAGAGGCCATAACGTACGGACCTATTTGAATATCGGCATTCTTCTTATGCTCACCGGGTCTGGTAGCCTTCAGGAGCTCCTTAACCCTCTCTGGGTCCTTATGGAAAACGTGAATGCTAGTTCCTATTAGCTTGTCTGGATCAACTCCAAATTCAGAGATAAAGACGTCCCTCCACTTATTAGCTATTTCAAAGGCACGCCTGTTAGCATAGACAATTTCATTGCCGGCTCTTCCGGGTTTAAAGTCCGCCGTAGCAACAAATATGGCTTCCTCCATTAGGGAATCAAGAATTTGCTTGTAAGTGTAAACGTCGTTATCCAACTGGTCAATTTTCTTTTTTAACTCCTCATTCTCTTTCCGATAGGAAATTACCCTTTGAGAACATGCTGATAGTTCCTCCTTTAAGGAATCTCTCTCCTTCTTAATCTGTGCAAGTTCTTCCTCAAGCTTTTTCTTTTCAGCCATTAAATTTTCAATTTCCCCCTTCAACCTCTCCAACTCTTTCCTTTCCCATGAGCAAAACATCTTACTCCTCCCTATTAAAAATTGATTCAATGTTTAAAATTATTAAAAGCTCCTCCTCAAGCTGAACAACTCCGCTGATAAACTTAATATCAATACCTACCGTTCCTATAGGCTCAGGAAGTATTTCGTCCTCCGGGAACTTAATTGAACCGACAATTCTGTCCACTATAACGCCAACGTCCCCTTTTGGAGTTTCAAGAATTACTATCTTGTTTTCACTATAAATGTTTTCGGGTATTGTAAATGGTATTCCAAGGTGTTCCTTAAGGTTAATAACTGGAACTATCTTTCCCCTAAGATTCATAACACCTATAACGTAAGAAGGAGCTTTGGGAACAGGAGTTATATCTTTATTACTGGTAATTTCAATAACTTGCTCTATCGGAACTCCAACAAGCTCCTCAGAGAGTTTAAAGGCTATTACCTGTATTTCTTTCTCCCGTACTTCCCCTATTAATTCCTCTACACCTAGGATGTTCATATCTTTACTTTCCCTATTCTCCTTCATACCTTTGCTCCAATTAGTTTTACTTTATAGTCAGAAAGGAGAGAGTTTAGATCAAGAATTAGAACAACTCTTCCATCACCAGCAATCGTTGCGCCGGCAATTCCAGGAATATCCGCTAGGAGTTCTCCAAGGGACTTGATAACAATTTCCTCTTCTCCAAGGAGGTTCTCTATAGAAACAGCTATATACTTTTCTCCTACCTTTACTATAACTACAAAGTGCTTCTGATCCTTATCGGGAAGTTCAAGGAGTTCGTTGAGGGAAAAGAGAGGAAGAACCTCTTCTCTAAGCATAAAACTTTTAAATTTTCCAACATCTTTTACTAAATTTTCATCGTACCTAACCACCTCAACAACAGAGTGGAGAGGAACAGCATAAACCTGACCGTTAACACCTATCATTAAAGTTCTAATAATTGCAACAGTTAAAGGAAGTTTAAGGATAATTGTTGTTCCTTTACCAAGTTCACTTTCAATTTCAATAGATCCCCTTAAAGAATGAATCGTACTTGCAACAACGTCCATTCCAACTCCACGACCTGATACATCGCTAACCTTCTCTGCAGTTGAGAAACCAGGCATAAATATCAGTTCGTAGGCTTCCTTATCACTCATTTGGACGGCCTGCTCAGGAGTAATCAGCCCTTTTTCTAAAGCCTTTTTCTTAACTTTCTCTGGGTCTATTCCCCTTCCATCATCCTGAATCCCAACTATTATGTGATCTCCTTCATGGTAGGCAAAGAGACGAACAGTTCCAACTTCAGGTTTACCTTTTGCTATCCTTTCTTCAGGAGGTTCTATCCCGTGATCAAGAGCATTCCTTACAAGGTGAATCAAAGGATCCTCTAACTTATCTAAGATTGAACGGTCAAGCTCTGTATCTTCACCTTCTATAATCAGCTGAACTTTCTTATTCAGTTTCCTCGCAAGGTCTCTAACAAGACGAGGGAACTTACTAAATATTTTCTTAATAGGTTGCATCCTCAACTTCATAACAGCAACCTGAAGGTCGCTAACAGTCCTATCAAGACTAGTAACTGCTTCAACTAACTGCTCTACAGCTTCTGATTTACACTCCTTCTCTACCTCGGCAGTTACCCTTAAAATTCTGTTCCTATCAAGGACAATCTCTCCAACCAAGTTCATTAAGTTTTCTACCCTTTCTACATCAACTCTTATAGTTTCAGAACTTTTCTTTTCGGTCTTTGTCTTTTTTGGCTGGGTAGAGGAAGGCGTTGAAGTTTTCTGAGACCGAGGTTGCGACTGTGGTTGCGGTTGTGGCTGGCTTTGAGACTGAGCAGAAGCTCCTTCTTTGACTTTTTCAGTGGATTTCTTCTTTATTAAGTCTTTAACATCTTTACCTTCCTCTATTAGCTTCTCTATTTCAGGGATAACCTCCATAGGTCTTTTATCGGGAGGTAGGAGGATAATTTCTTCAAGTATTTGAGAAAGGTCCTTTCCTGGATACTTTTTTATCAGCTCTTTTAAAGTATCCGAAATACCTTCAACAAACTCAATATCTCCTTTACCTCCTTGAGAATCTGAAGAACTTTCTGAAGATTCTTGTTCAGGCGTTTCACCTTTAAGTATTGAATCAAGTTTCTTTAAAATAGGTTCTACTTCTGAAAGGTCGGGAAGTTCAGAGTTTTCCTTTAACATTTCAAGGGAAACCTTAAGCTGATCAATACCTTCTAAGATAACGTCCATTATCTCTGGAGTAAGCTTGAGCTCATTGTTCCTTAACTTGTTGAAGATGTCCTCTATCCTATGGGCAATCTCAACTATCGTCGTTAGGTTTAAAAAACCAGCCCCTCCCTTTAAGGTATGCATTCCACGGAAAATTTTGTTAAGGAGCTCTTTATCTTCCGGGTTATTCTCAAGGTCCACCAAGTCCTGATCAAGGTTTTCCAGAATTTCTGAGGCTTCAACTAAAAACTCGTCTAAAATCTCTTTTAACTCTTCGGGAATCTCTACCTTCATAGTTCCTCTCCCTAAAGCCCAAACTGTTTCATTATCTCATCAACGTCTTCTTGAGTAATTTCTCTCTTCCACTGGAGCTCCTCCATCTTTTTCCTGAGCTCAGGCTCTTCAGCAGGCATTTCCTCTATACCAACAAGAAGAGCTATTCTAAGAATGCTCTTTTCAATATCATTTAAAAACGATTTTACCTTTAAGAGTCTCTGAGCCAGTATATCCTGAAATTCAAGAAGAGTTAAATCAGAAGTTAAACGGGAGATAATTTCCTTTAGTTTCCCAATCAACTTCTCTCTTAAGGATTCATCTTCAATTTGAGAAGAAAGTTCCAAAAGGTAGTTTAGATCTTCTAAGGTCTTCCCTATCGATTCTATCAGCCTTTTAGTTGCCTCTTCACTCTCACTTATAGCGCTCTCTATGTGATCATTAGCTAAACTGAAACCTTCCTTCTTCTTTGAAATATCAGAGATTTCGTCTTTAAAAGACTTTACAAGGTCAAGAAGTTCCTTAACTTCCTTTAAGAGGTTCTTCTCCATTTCAGATCCCCCCACTCAATAATCATTTTCGGAGAAAGCTAGAAGTTTTTTAACCTAGTCTTCCTTAAGCTGCTCAAGTATTTTAGATATATCAATATCAAGTTCATCAACAGCCTCTGTCGTTTGGAAAGGAGCTGCAGTTTGAGGCCTACTAAAGTTAGTAAATCCTGTTGCTAAAGGCCTCCCTTTTTCATCAAATCCCGTAGCAATAACAGTAACCTCTATTGAACCTTCAAGGCTATCGTCCATAGTAACTCCAAAGAAGAAATTAGTATCATCCCTCTTTGCCCTCTCCTTTATTAAAGAAGCAGCAGCATAAGCCTCATCAAGCGTTAAATCACTTCCTCCGGTTATATTTACAAGGATTCTACTTGCTCCTTCAACTTGAACGTTTTCAAGGAGAGGGTTATCTATTGCCTTCCTTGCTGCAGTTAAGGCTCTATCCTCTCCGCTGGCCTCTCCTATACCAATCAGGGCATAACCTCCACTGTGCATAACAGTCTTAACGTCTGCAAAATCAAGGTTAATAAGGCCAGGCCTTGTAATAACTTCACTTATCCCTTTTACTGCCTGATAGAGAACGTTATCTGCAAGTTTAAAAGCATTAAGGATGTTCATATCCTTGGGAGCTATTGTAAGGAGTTTTTGGTTTGGAATAACCATCAGAGTATCAACAAACTCCTTTAACCTTCTGATCCCCGCCTCGGCAAACTCCTGCCTTCTCCTACCTTCAAAGTCAAAGGGGCGGGTAACAACGCCAATGGTAAGTATTCCCATGTCCTTAGCAACTTTAGCAACAATCGGAGCAGCTCCCGTTCCCGTACCTCCGCCCATTCCGGCAGTTATGAAAACCATATCGGAACCTTCAAGGACTTCCCTTATTTTAGGCTCATCCTCCAGAGCTGCCTGCTCGCCAATCTCAGGTTTTCCACCAGCACCAAGTCCCTTAGTTAACTTCTCACCTATCTGAACTTTGACGGGAATAGGAAGTTTTGAGAGGACTTGAGCATCAGTATTAATAGCTATAAACTCTACCCCTTCTATTCCCATTTCAAACATTCGGGAAACAGCATTACCTCCGCCTCCTCCAACTCCCACTACCTTTATTACAGGCCCCTGGAAAAGATCATCAGCTATATCAAACATCTACACCTCCTTAAATATACTGGGTTAAAAAGCGCCATATTGTAGAGAATAAACCTTCTTTACCGTAATCCTTAGTAAGATCCTCTTTAATATCAGTAAGCCTTTCTCGTTTATTGAGGGAGAGTACATAGTTAACTACTCCTTCTATTGGAGATAGAGAGGGATCTTTCAACTCTCCTTCAGGAGAAACAACCACAATAGGAGCTTTAAAGAGTTTCTCCAGGAGAACCGGCATATCCTTGAGCTTAGCAAACCCACCGGTAACATAAACTCTATTAAGGTGAGTTAGAAAGGATGGGTCTTCATTTTCTAAGGCTTTCTTTATGTCTTTAGCTAACTTCTTAAGCTGAAGGTGAATAAGAGCAGGAATCAAGATTCTTTGAACTCTCAAAGTCTTAGTTCCATAATTTATATTTATTACCTCCTCTGGATTAACGCTGAAGGCATAAGCACTTCCATATTCATTAAATAGCCTTTCAGCCTCATTCCTACTAACTTTTAACTGCTGAATGATAAAATCTATTATATCTTCAGCTCCAAAAGGTTCATGCTTAAAGAAAACTGGAGCATCTTCCCTCAGGTAAAGGACCTCTGTATTCCCTGCTCCAAGGTAGATAAATAGGTTATTGTTAAAGTAAGTTTTATCGTCTTTAACTGCGTAATAAGAAGCAAGAGTCTGAAGTACAACTCCTCTAAGTTTAAGACCTACCTCTTTTAAAAGCTGATCTAGAGTCTTTAAGTAGGCCTTAGAGGCCAAGATAACAAAAGCCCTCATACTAAGCTCTCTACCTGAATGGCCTATAGGGTTTTGTATACCGTCAACGTTGTCAACTATAAACTCTTGGGGTAGTATATGGATGATTTCATAGATGTTCTTAAGGGTTAGACCTTTCTTCCTCCTTATTTCCTCTTTTATCTTATTTTTAACCATATTAACATCATTGTAGTTTATAGTCTTAATCCCGGGGAAGGAAATCTTTGCTTCAACCTCATAACCTAAGGTACATCCACCAGGAACTATAACGTAAGCTTCAAGGGGAACGGCCGAAGTTGATTCAAGCTTCAGTTTGTTGAGAGCCGAACGTAAAGAATCTTTAGCCGATGGAACGTTGATTATACTTCCGTTCTTTATACCTCTAGAAGGAGTAGTCGCAATTGTAGTATGCTTCTTATCCCCCTTAACGAGCGTAAGAGCAGTCCTGATTGAACTGGTTCCCAAATCAATAGTCAGTATCTTCTTCTCTGTAACCATTACTTCCTCCCCCGGGTAAGCATGTCGTAGAACCTAAAGTCGTAAATTCCTGGCTTTAGAAAGCCTGCAAGGGAAATAAATTTTTTGTAGTTATCCCAAGAAGTACCTTCAGCTCCTAAATAAACTATAATTCTCCCCTTTCTAAAGATTAGGGTTATAAAGTTATCACTCAAAATAATTTGAGGCGGTTCTCCCTTTAAAGTCAACTCCTTTATCCTATTGTTGGCCAGTTTAATTTCCATTTTAACAGTTTTTCTAATTTTTAAAAACCCCCTATCTGTCACAAAAGGGGACTCCGCTCCTTTGTAGTAGTAAACAGGCAAGCTCCTTATGGCTCTAGAACTCTTTTCAAGAACAAAGTCATTATCACCTATTAAGTAATAGGTTCTATTGAAGAAAAGGTAAAACGTAGGAATGGTTTCCCAGACCTTAATTGTTAATTTATCTCCTTTAACTGAAACTTCCTCTTTCTTTACCCAAGGAAAAGAATCTAGCTTATCGGAAAGTTTTTCAATGAGAGCAGAGGAAATAGATTCACCCGGCTGAATAAGTGAAACCACATATTGGCTTATTTGTTTCTTCCAATTACCGTGTTTTTCTACAACGATAATTTCTACTTCTTTAAGATGCCCCGGAGCATTTAAGATACCGTAGAAAACAAAACCGAAAAACAAAAAGAGGAAGATAAATATAACGAGACGTTTCAAGTCCTCAACATCTCCTTTATTAATTCTTCAAAAGAAATACCTTCAGCTTGGGCAGCCTTAGGTAAAAGACTCCTCTCTGTTAAACCTGGTATAGTATTTACCTCAAGAACAAAAGGTGAACCGTACCAGTTAAGCCTAAAATCAACCCTTACCGCTCCTCTGCAATCAAGGACCTTATAGACTTTCTCAGCTATACTCCGAAGTTTCCTCTCCAACTTAAAAGGGAGCTCCGCCGGTACTTTGTACTTAGTAACAGGTGAAGAGTACTTGGCTGTAAAGTCGTAAAACTCTCCACCTGGAACAATCTCAATAGGGGAGAGGGCCCTTCCATTAAGAACGGCAACGGTGAGCTCTCTTCCTGGAAGGTACTCCTCTACAAGGACTTTATCGTCGTACCTAAAAGCCTCCTCTAAGGCCTTATCAAGTTTCTTCTCTTCCTTTACAAGCGTTACGCCGACGCTTGAACCCGCTCTGGCGGGCTTAACAATACAGGGTATCTCTACCATTTCCAACTTATCACCCTTAAAAAGGGTAATACCTGAAGGAACAGGTATCCCGTAGGATGAAAGGAGCCTCTTTGTGTAATCCTTATCCATTGAAAGGGCACTTGAAATTACACCACAACCGGTGTAAGGAATTCCCATGATATCAAGCAATCCCTGAACTGTTCCATCCTCCCCAGGGCTTCCATGGAGGACGAGGAAAGCTTTATCAGGCGATACCTCCCTAAGTTTAAAGGGGAGCTCCGGAGAAAGCTCCAGAGGAAAGACCTGATGTCCTAAATTATTCAATGCCCTTATTACGCTCTCCGCACTCTTTTTTGAAACTTCAGCCTCAGGTGAAGGCCCTCCATAAATAACGGCTACCTTCAACTCTTCAACCTCTCCCTTATAATTTCACAGACCTCCTCAAGTCTATTTCCCCTTGAACCCTTAACGAGTATAACTCTTCCGTAAAGAGGAAATTCTCTAAAGAAAGAGAGCAACTCCTCCCTCTCAGAGAAGTAGAACTTTTTACCATTAAAGGCTTCATAGGTATAATAAGCCTCTTTCCCATAGGCTACAAGTAAAGAAACACCTGCTTTCTCAAGGAGAAGAGCCAACTTTCTATGCTCTTCCCTTGAGTAAGGACCAAGCTCAAGCATTTGACCGACAACTGCCACTCTTTCTTTGGGAAAGAGAGAGAGGACCTTTATTGCATTTTCAAAGGAGGCCGGGTTTGCGTTGTAAGAATCGTCAATCAAAATTGTTGAACCGTAGTCCTCAACTTTCAATCTACCTGAAGGCGGAGTAAAAGTCTCTACAAGGAAAGGGAGCTCCTTCAAAGAAACCCCTAAAAACCGAGAAACAGCAACACCGACAAGGGTTGAATTAACAACAGAATAGCCCGGAACTGGACTTTTAAAGGTAACTTCCTCACCGAAGGCCTCAACGGTAAAGAAGGAACCTCTAGAAGTTAAGTCAAGAGATACTAGCCTAACGTTACCTTCCTCTCCAAAAGTAATCGTTTCCTTAGCCTTTGAGTAGTCAGAGAACTGATAAGGAACAACTGCTAGGTCAACCCCATCAGTTAAAGAGAACTTCTCCCTTACAATCTCCTCCAATGAACCAAAACCCTCAGTGTGGGCAATTCCTACTTTTGTAATCACAGAAACTTGGGGCTTAACTAAAGCCTTAAGCTGTGAAACTTCTCCAGGAGAGTTTGTTCCGACTTCCTGAATGTAGAGGTTGGAAAAGGAGGGGAGATTTGAAAGAGTATACGTTACCCCAATTTCGTTGTTAAAACTCCTCTTGTTCCTGTAAGTAGAGAAGAAGGGAGAGAAAATGTGAAAAAGGAGCTCCTTAGTCGTGCTCTTCCCAACGCTTCCTGTTACAGCAACTACCGTACCTGAAAACTTTGAACGCTTGTAAAGAGCAACCTTCTTAAACGCCTCAAATGCATTTGAAACCTTAATTGCGAACTTCCCTGGAGGTACTGTGAACTCCTTTTCCGTTAAAGAGCCAACAGCTCCCCTCTTAAAGGCCTCCTCAATAAAAGAATGGCCATCCCTTCTTCCTTTAAGGGGAACAAAGAGGGCTCCCTTTCCTACTTCCCTTGAATCAAAGTGAAAGGAACTTACACGGGAAGGCGATCCCATTAACTTCCCACCAACCAGCTCAGCAACTTCCTCTCCTCTCATAGAACTCCTTTACTACCTGCTGATCTTTAAAGGGAATTTTCCTCTTCCCGATTAACTGGTAATCTTCGTGGCCTTTTCCGGCTATAACAACAACGTCATTATCCCCTTTAATGGAAAGGGCCTTTTCTATAGCTTTTTTCCTATCTGGAATTATAAAAACGTTCTCTCTGGAGGGAATCCCTTTTAGTATATCGGCTATTATCCTTTGAGGGTCCTCACCCCTTGGATTATCGGAAGTTATTATAACAACATCTGAAAGCTCGTAAGCAATTCTCCCCATAGGAGCTCTCTTTTCCCTATCCCTTTCCCCTCCACAGCCAAAGACCGTTATTAACCTACCTTCAGTAAAGGAGGAAACTGTTTTAAGGAGTTTTAAAAGTGCGTCAGGAGTGTGGGCGTAGTCTACAAAAACTCTAGGATAGACCTCCTCTAGGCGTCCAGGAACTCTTAATCCATAAAAAGAATCCTTAACCTTTTCAGGCTCAAAACCTAAAAGGGTTAGGGTGGAAAAGGAGGCACAGAGATTGTAACCGTTAAAATCTCCCCTTAAGGAGGAGGGAACCTGATAAACTTTACCCTGAAAATTTAGACTCAGAAGGCCGTCTCTAAATTCAAGGATTTTAAAGTCTCCAGCCTTCCCATAAGTAAAGGAAATTCCTGGAAAAATTTCCCTAAGGGCCGAAAGGGCCACTCCCCACCTATCATCAACGTTAATTAATGAAGATTTCGCCGAAAAGAAGAGCTTCTCCTTTGAAAGGAAGTAGGAAAAGAGGTCTTTATGGAAATCAAGGTGTTCAGGTGTAAGGTTTGTAAAAACTGCAACCTCAAATGGAACTCCAAAGACCCTATCCAGCTCTAAACCATGGGATGAGACTTCACAAACAACATAACAACAACCTCTATCGGCAAATTCCTTGAGGATCTTGAAAAAAGTAGTCGGGGAAGGAGTTGTCATTCCTGTAGGAGAGAGGGAATCTAAAGACATACCGTAGCCCAAAGTTCCAACGTATCCCGATTTAACAGAAAGTCTCTTTAAGGCCTGAAAAGTAAGCAGTGCAGTAGTAGTCTTCCCGTTGGTCCCGGTTATTCCGATAACTCTAACTTTCCTCTCCGGATTTCCATAGAAGCGGGCTGAAAGGAGGGAGAGAGTCTTTCTTGGCTCAGAAACTAGGAAAACCGGAAGCTTACCTCTTAGCTTTCTGTAACTCCTTTCAGAATCGGTTATAACTGCACAGCACCCTCTCTCTAAAGCATCTTCAATGAAGTCGTTTCCATCAGAAGAAATCCCTCGGTAGGCAAAGAAGAGATAGCCCTCTTCTACCTGTCGGGAATCTTCAGCTATTCCAGTTACCTCAACTTCCTCCTCTAGGGGAAAGGAAAGGGGTTTTAAAAGGTGAGAAAGGAGCATTACTCCCTATTTACCCTCTTTTACCGTCTCTTCCAACTTCTGTATTTTAGCCTCAACCTCTTCAAGGATACTCTTCTTCTCTTCTTCGCTTATTTCACCTTCGGGAGTTGAAATAAGCTTCTTAATCGACTCACTAATATCCTTAACGAGGCCCTTTGCCTTTTCAGGAAGTTCGCTCTCCTTTAGCTGCTCCTGAAGCTCCTCTATCTTCTTAAGGAGCTCTTCCTTCCTTGTAGTTGCTACATAAGCGGCACCTGCTCCTACAACTGTTCCTAAAATGAAAAGTAGTGAGTTCTTCCTCATCTCAACCCTCCTCTTAATTCAATATCTACAAACTAATTTAGTCCTCTTTTCTCCTATTAAACACCTTTGTAAAGGAAAGGAGAGAATTAACTCTTTGAAAAGAGTCTGAAAGAACCTTAACAGTGTTCCTTAATTCGTAAACTGTAGGTTTTAAGCTGGAATTAACTGTATCTAAGCTATCTTCAACTTTCTTAATTAAGTTGTAGAGGGCTGCTAAAAGGGTAACGGTAAAAACTGTTATAACGACAAAACAGACTGTTATAACCGTTAAGTCAAACTCAATTAAGGTCATCTATTACCCTCCTATTGTAAACATCTTACGGGAGCACCCTAAGGACTCAAGGGCCTCTATTCCGTTTACTTTGCATTTTAATAAAAGAGCTCCTTTCAGAGTATTTAAAAGTTTATCAAAGGAGAAATCTGGAGAACGGATAATCTCCTTAAGGTTTATCTCTTTGTCTGACATAAGGCAAAGTCTCAACTTACCGTCTGAAGTAAGCCTAACGCGGTTACACTCGTGGCAGAAGTGCTCACTAATAGAAGGTATAAAACCGATAACTGCCTTCGTCCCCGAGACCTTAAAGGACTTTGCCGGTCCCTTTTTATAGTTTTTATAAGGTTCCAAAGGCCCGTAAATAGCCTCTATTTTCTCCCTAATTTCAGAAATAGGTATGAAATTTTCCTGCGAGAAGAATTTTCCTCCTACAGGCATTAGTTCAATAAAACGAACCTCTACCTGAAACTCATCGGAGAACTTTACAAATTCCTCAATTTCCGAATCGTTAAACCCCTTAATTAAAACCGTATTCACCTTTACAGGATTTAAGTTAGCTTCAATTGCAGCTAAAACTCCATCTATTACCCTAAAAAGGGAGCTCTTTGAAGATCCCGTTATAAAAGAAAACTTCTCAGGGTCTAGGGTATCTATACTTACATTAACCCTCTTAAGTCCTGCCTCTTTTAGTAGAGAAGCCTTCTCTGAAAGGAAGTAGCCGTTTGTAGTTAACGAAATATCCGAAATTCCATCTATCTGAGATAAATCTGAGATAAAACTCTCAATGCCCTTCCTAACTAAGGGTTCTCCTCCAGTAAGCCTTACAGAATCAACGCCCAATTTAGAAAACGCCTTTACGATGAGGGATATCTCTTCATACCTTAGGATTTCCGGATGGGGAATAAACTCCTTTACTCCTTCAGGCATACAGTACTTACACCTGAAGTTGCACCTATCGGTAACAGAGACCCTTAGGTAAGAAATATTTTTCATCTTCGGCTCCTTGAGGTATTTTATCACAAAGCCTTACCAACCTTTTCTATCTATAAAGAGTTACTACAACTTCCAGCCTTCGTGACCAATAAGTAGGCTGTAGGTCTCTAAGGTTTTTGAGATATAGTCCCTAACGGCTTTTGCTTTATTCTTCCTAAAATTCTCCTCCCAGCGTTTATTACCAAACTCATAACTTGCACCGGCTATTAGGTCAATCACCCTTTCAGATGGAGGAAAAATGGGATAACTACCGGATTTAAGGGCATAATCGCACAGTCTCTTAAGGAAATCCTTCCCGTGCCTCAAAAGGTTAACTCCTTCACCGTAAACAACTTCAAACAGCCTCTCTAAAACGGGCTTTGCAAGGCCTCTGGAGAGAGAACACTCACCGTCCAACTCACAGGAAACCTCACCTGCCGTCATCCACCTTCTATGAAACCTGCACCAACCGACGTTGTCGTACCAGTACTCAGATATTGAGCTTTCAACGATCTTCTCCGCCAAAGATTCTGGCTCTGGGAAAACCCCGAATTTGTAGTAAGTCCAGTACTTTCCCTGAACGGGAAGGGGAATAAAATTTCCAAGGGCCCAATACATTGTAGGGCAAATCTCTCCTTCCTTCCCCAGAGCAACGAAAACTGCATAGTCCAAAGAGCTCCTTCCCTCAGGTATCCTCTCTTTAAAGTTCTCATCTATGTAGGAAGCAGCCTTCCTCTTTCCCTCTCCCAGTAACTTTGGAAATTCACCCTTTGCGTAGGCAACGTTTTTAGCAAGCTGGCACAGGAGGTCGGCGTTTACCTCTGAAGCTTTCTCAGGCTCATTGATTAAGGTTTGTGGAGAAAGGAGGGGCTTTCCCGAAATACCAACCTCCTCTGGAGTTAAAATTTCCCTCTCAATGAGTTCAAAAACCCAAGAAGCTATACACCCAAACTCTATGGCATCAAAGCCGAGAGAATCTACGGTTCTAACCGCTCTATCTGCAGCTTTTAAGTAGATATTCCCGGCAAGGGGTCCGTTGGCGTTGTAAGGTTCATAATCTACCTTAAGGCCGTTCCTTACCTTCTTACATGCGGCAGGGCAGGGCTCTCCACACGTAGTCCAGGTATTTTTATCTATTGACTCTTTATTAAAGATTTCAACATACTTCTCCTTTATTAAGTTAAAGAGCCTTTCCCTATCCTCCCTTGGGATGTAAGGCATCTGCCAGTTCAGGATGGGAGTCTTCTCCCTCTCGGCGTAGTAGTCCTCTCCAAAGGTTCCGCCGGTTCCATGCTTTGGGTTGTAACGGTACTTCTCAGTCTTCTTTGCAATCACCTTAAAGAGAGGTTCTGAGAAAATACCCGAAAAGAGCTTCTTTGTATGGTCGTAGTTGCTGATGAGCCTCTTCTCTTCCTTATAAACTCCACCAAAGACAATGGCAGCAATATTGTGTGCTCTTAGAAGTACGCTACCGCCACCTCCCCTTGCGGCCCAGTCCTCGCTTCCCTCAACCGGCTTACCGTTTCTAAGGGTTTGAGAGAAAATTGCACCGTAATTCGTATTAAGGGAGGCAGGGCCTACACAAGCAATTCTGAGTTCCCCAGGAACCCTATCTAAAAACTTGCCTACCAAGTAGTCTGAGAAACTGTAAACTCCATCCTTCCAAAGCTCAGATAGTGACTTTTTGAGGGGCTCAACGGAAACTACAACGGAAGTCTCATCTCCATAAATCACAAGGACAGAGGGAGTTTCAGCCTTCCCTATGATTGAAACAAAGTCAACTCCCGTTCTCTGAAAGGTATAAGCTGCCCCTCCCATGGTTGAAGGGAAGAGAGTCCTATAAAGCGGCGATTTAAAGAAGAAGACAAGCCTGTGGGACCCGGGAAGTATTGAACCAGCAAAGGGCCCTTTACCGAAAACAACGGCATTGTAAGGAGAGTAAGGTTCCTTCTCGTAGGTTTTAAAGAAGTTGTGAACATTAAGGCCGTAATCTAGTAAACCGTAAACTCCCTCTAACCTTTCCCTCCTTAGGAGAACCTTCCCCTCTATCAGGTCTACCCTTAGAGTCACAAATTCCACTTTAAATTTCCCCCTTTAAACCTTTCTGGTTTCCACCCAAAACTATATTACCACAGCAGCGAGTTTGACTGAGGTTTTGTCAGCAGTTATAATGTAAGTAATTACTAACTAAGAGGGCTAAAATGGGAACGACTAAGACCAGAGAAAGAATTGTTGAATCAGCCTACAAGTGCTTTTCCGAAAAAGGGTACATTGGAACAACGACTAAGGAAATTTCCAAATTGGCCGGAATTTCAGAAGTAACCCTATTCCGCTACTTTAAGAGCAAAAAGGAACTCTTTGAAGAGGTTTTAAACAAGTTTTCAGTATTACCCGACATAGAGAAAATAAAAACGGAAAAATCTCTTTCGATAGAGAAAAAGCTTGAAAAGGTAGCAGAGGAAATAATTCGTTCCCTTAAGGAGAAAAAAAACTTTATAAAGATTCTCCTTTCAGAAATATCTCCCCACTCAGAAGAAGTATCTGAAATTTACAGAGAATTCATCAGTAGACTTGACTCAATAATAGCAGAAATTCTCTCTTCAGATAAAGAAACTGCAAGGCTATTTCATTCATCACTGTTTGGATACTTCCTATCAGAGGAAATCTTCTTAGAATCGGAAATTGATGAGAAGAAATTAGAGAAAATTGTTAAGAAGTTAGTAGAACTTTTTACAGAGAAGCGAGGTGAAGAAAAATGAAAAGAATTTCCATTTTATTAGGAAGCTTAATAGTTATTGGAGTAACTCTATGGGTAGCTCACTTTTTCTACCAGCACTACAGGTTCGTCATAACCGATAACGCCTTTCAGATGGCAGACATCGTTAACGTTTCAACACAGAAAGTTTCGGGAAAGGTAGTTAAACTCTTTAAAGAGGAGTACGAAGAGGTAAAGAAAGGAGCTCCCCTTTTTAAAATTGACGATAAGGTCTACAGGGAAGATGTAAAGTCCTTTGAACACGCAGTAAAAGGATTGGAGGAAAACAGGGAGAAACTGGAAGTAGAGCTAGAAAGGCTCAAAGAGGAACTTCCAGCAAACTACAGAGAGGCCGTTAAGAGCTACAGAGCTTCTTTAAAACAAATTGAAGAGCTTAAGAAGGAAATTGAAATTGCTAAAGTTAACTACAGAACGGCAGTCAGAAGCGCTAAAGCCAACTTAAATGCAGCAAAGGCTTCCCAGAGAGCAGCTGAAGAAACCTACAAAACTGCAATGAAAAAGTTCAAAAGGTATAAGAACCTATACAAAAGAAGGGTCGTATCAAAGCAGCAGTATGAGGAAATTAGAGCGGCTTACTACGGAGCTCTAGCAAACCTAAAAGAAGCCCAATCAAGGGTAAAGAACTCAGAAGAGGAACTTAAAAGGGCAAAGAGCTTGAAGTTAAAAGTGGCAGCCTTAGAAAAAGAGTTGGAAAGCCTGAAAGAAAGGAACTTCGCCCTTAAAGAAAGGGTTAAATCAGCCAAGGCCCAGCTAAAGAAGATAGATGAGCTAAAGAAGTCAATCAAACAGATAAAAGAGGAAATAAAGAGTAAAAGGGCACAGCTTGAGAAGGCAAGGGAACTTCTCAGAAATACCCAAGTAGTATCACCGGTAAACGGCTACGTTGCCAAGAAGTGGAAGGAAATAGGAGACTTCGTTTCTCCCGGCCTTCCAGTATATTCAATCTACGACCCTAAGACATTTTACGTCTTAGGTTGGATAGACGAGGACAAAATCAAGTTCATAAGAGTTGGAAGTAAGGCAAAGGCAGAGCTTGAAGCGTGCGGAGAAGAATTTGAGGGGGAGGTTATCTCCATCGGTAAGTCTGCAGGCTCAGTATTTGCTCTGATTCCGAGGGACACTTCTCAGGGAGACTACACAAAAGTGACCCAGAGGGTTCCTGTTAAAGTGAAGCTCAAAAGAGTTCCTCTAAAGTGCATTAAGCCAGGAACGAACGTAAACCTCTTTATTGAGAAAGAGTAATGGATAAAGGGCTCTTTTTAAAAGGAATCCTCATAGTTGCCGGAATGTTCATGACCTTACTTGATACGACGATTGTTGACATTGCACTTCCCCACATGATGAGTGCCTTTGACGCTGACCCAGACGACATTCAGTGGGTAATTACCTCCTACATGATAGCTTCAGCAGTTGCAATGCCCGTTGTCGGCTGGCTCGGTGGAAAGCTGGGCCACAGGAATACTTACCTTTTGGGAATTGGACTATTTACAGTTATGAGCGCCCTGTGTGGAGCTGCCCCCAACCTTGACACAATGATCTTAGGAAGGGTCTTTCAGGGAATTGGAGAGGGCTTAGCAGTTCCAATGACAATGACGCTCCTCTTTGAGCTCTTTCCCTCGGAGAAAAGGGGAACTGCAATGGGAATGTTCGCCCTCGGAGCAACATTTGGCCCCTCTTTAGGGCCAACTTTGGGAGGGTACTTAACTGAGCACTTTAACTGGAGGTGGATTTTCTACGTTAACCTAATTCCCGGCGTTTTAGTAGTTTACTTCTTAACACTCCTACTGGAAAATGTTAAGGAAAAAGAGGTTAGGCCTTTAGATTACTTAGGTTTATCCCTTCTAGGCATAGCCCTAACTACCCTCATAATAGCCCTCTCAAAGGGAAACAGCTGGGGATGGAAAGACGAAAAGACTGTAAGCCTCCTATACACTTCCTCTATCTCTACAGTACTCTTTGTTTGGTGGGAGATAAAGACAAAAAACCCGTTAATTAACCTGAAACTGTTTAAATACAAGTTTTTTAGCTACCCAGTAATCTCCCTATCAATATTTGGAATGGGAGTATACGCTTCCTACTTCCTACTTCCCCTCTACCTTGAGAAGTTAAGGGGTTACCCCACAATTACGGCAGGTGAAATCCTCCTGTGGCCATCCCTTGCCACGGGAGTTGTAAGTTTGGTCGTCGGCCTTTTGATTGACAAGAAAGTCATTTCAAAGAAGCTATCAATAATAGCCGGAATCGTTATCTTCACAGTCGGAACTTACCTTCAGACTAAGCTTGACCTTGATATGAACAAGTTTGAAATAGTAATTTACTTACTACCATGGGCATCAGGCATGGGCTTTTTCTTCCCTGCACTTTCTCAGATTTCACTTGGAAACTTTAAGGGAGAGCTCCTAAGACAGGCCTCTGGTCTTCAGAATCTCTTAAGGCTCGTAGGGGGAAGCGTAGGAACCGCAATTTCAACTTACATCTTAATCTCATCACAGGATAAACACCTCATAAGGATGGCCGAAAAAGTCTCTTCTCAAAGCCCTCAAGTAATCTCCTTCCTAACGGAAGTAAAAAACCACCTTTACTACGAGATGTCAACTGTAAAGCCGATGTTAAGTGAAAAGGCAAACGCTATCCTTGGAACGCTCTACACAAAACACGCATTCTGGCACTCGTTTGCAGATGCATTTTTCTTTGCAACTATCTGCGGGATTTCAACCCTCATACCTGCACTATTTACGGAGGAAGAGGATGAGATTAGCACTGATAGTAACACTAACCCTAATGCCAACTCTGGGCATAGCAGGGGAGCTCCAGAGCCTAATTGAAACTGCTCTAAAGAGCTCCCCCCAGATTGAGCAAGCTAAGAGGCAGCTGAAGGCCTCTGAGTACGAGGTTAAAAAGGCTTTTGGCAACTACCTACCGGAAGTTAAGTTCAGCTATTCGTACACAGACCTTTCAGATACCCCTTCCTACACGATGGAGGTTCTGGGAGGAGCTCTCCCTCCGACCTCATTTTCCCTATTTAAGAGGAAGTTCTACCAAGAGGAGCTCTCACTCCAAACTCCCTTATTCACAGGGGAGAGGATTTTAAACCTGATCAGGGTAAAGAAGAGCCAGAAGGAAGGTTACAGGTTTTACCTTGAGGAGGTTAAAAACCTAATCGTTGAAAGGGTAAAGGAGGACTACTACGAGGTTCTGAAGGCAAAGGCGCTGGTAGAAACAGCTAAAGAGTCACTAAAGAGCGCAAAGGAGCACTACAGGGTGGTAAAGGCCTTCTTTGATGAGGAGATAGTTCCAAGGAGAGACCTCCTTGAGGCAGAGGTAAAGGTAAGCGAGGCAGAGGAGAGGTTAAAGGAGGCTATAGGCTACTACAGGGTAGCCCTTGAGAAGTTAAGGGTTGACTCAGGGGATTTTGACTTTGAGCCAAAGGGGGAAATTAACCTTGAGGTTGAAGGAAGGAGGTTTAACCCTGAGGAGTTAGTTGAAAGGGCACTAAAGGAAAGGGCAGCTATAAAACAGGTAAAACTCTTTTTAAGGGCAGCAGAAAGGGGAGTTGACCTTGCAAAGAGCCAGTTTATGCCCCAGGCCTTCCTGAAACTCTCCTACTCAAAGACCGACCAGTACCCCTTAAATGGCAACTTTTCAAACAAGAGCACAAGCGTTGGAATATCGGTTCCCATATTTGAGGGAAGTAAGAGGTTCTGGGAGCTAAAGAGGAGCAGGGAAGAGAAGTTAAAAATAAAAGGGAAGCTTGAAGAGGTAAAGAGGCAGGTTAGGCTTCAAGTAGTTTCAGCCTGCACAAACATTGACACAGCTTTAAAGAGAATTGAAGCTGCAAGGAAGAGGGTAGAGGAGGCAAAGGAGCTCTTAAGGGACTCAAAGGAGAGGTACAAGGAGCACGTCGGAACCTCTACTGAAGTTATTGATGCAATAGCCTACCTAACGTGTGCGAAGTCCTCCTTAGTTAAAGTAGTCGCAGACTACTATAAAGCATTGGCTCAGCTTGAGTACGCAGTCGGAGGGAAACTATGAAAAGGTTTTTGGCCCTGATTTTGGTCTTGGTCCCCTTCTTTGTTTCCTCATGTAAAAATGAAGAGAAAGGAGTTTTATACATAAACGGCAGGATAGAGGGAGACGAGTACGACGTTGCTACAAAGTATGCAGGAAAAGTGGAGAAAGTTTTCGTTGATGAGGGCGATGAGGTTAAGAAAGGAGAAATCCTTGCCTTCCTTGACTCAAAAGAGGTTAAGGCAAGGAGGGAAGCGGCAGAGAAGGCTTACCAAGGAGCTCTAAAGGAGGCTGAGGCGCTAAAGAAAGAGGTGGAGCTCTTAAAGGAGAAGTTGGCCGCACAGAGGGAAAAACTGAGGGAATTTGAAAGAGAGGTTTCCCTTTCAATTAAGGTCTCTAAAGAGAAGTTAAAGAGGGCAAAGGCCTCTTTAAAAGGGGCCTTAGCTCAAAAGTATAGGGCAGAGGCAACCTTAGAGAAGGTAAAAAAGGACTACGAGAGGTTTAAGAGGCTTTACGAAAGGAGAGTTATCTCTAAGAGCAGGTATGAGGAAGCATTGCTGAGGCTGAGGGAGGCTGAAAGCGGCTATAAAAGTGCCGAGGCTGCAGTTGAGGGAGCAAGAGCTCTCATAAAGGAAGCAGAGAAAGGAGTTAAGCTTGCCTAAAACAGGAAAAGGGAAATAGAGGCCCTAAAGAAGGAAATAAGGGCCACCGAAAGGTCAATTGAGGCAAAGGAGGAGCTCTACAAGGGAGCTCTTAACAGGGCTAAGAGCTTAAAGGGGAGCTTAGAGGAAGTTGAGGTAGTTTTAGAGAACCTGAAAATTACCTCTCCAATTAACGGAGTAGTTTCGGAGAAGATGGTTGAGCCGGGAGAGGTTGTTGGAGCGGGAGCAAGTCTTTTTACCCTCTACAACCTGAATAAGCTCTACTTTGAAGGGTACGTCCCTGAGAGCAAAGTTGGCCTTCTCCACGTAGGGCAGAAGGGCTACTTGGTCGTTGATGCCTACCCGAAGAGAAAGTTCCCTGTAGTTCTAACCTACGTTAGCACGAGGGCAGAGTTCACCCCTAAGGAGGTTCAAACTAAGGAGGAAAGGGTAAAACAGGTGTTTAAAGTCAAGCTGAGGCTGATTGAAAACCCTAAGTTCGTCTTAAAGCCGGGAATGCCTGCGGACTGTTATCTGGAAGTTAAGGAATGAGAGTAGTTGAAGGTAAAGGGTTAACTGTAACTTACAGAAGAGGAAAGGTTATTGCAGTAAAGGGGCTTGACTTTAAGGTTGATAAGGGGGAGGTCTACATTCTCATTGGACCTGATGGGGCTGGAAAGTCTTCAGTTCTCAAGTCTACAGCGGGAGTTATAAAGTACGACGGAGGAAGTTTAAGGGTATTTGGAAAGGACCCAAACAGGGAAAGGGAATTTCAAAAGGTAAGAGAGAAAATCTCCTTCATGCCTCAGGGATTGGGGCACAACCTCTATAAGAGGCTCTCAGTTAAAGAAAACCTTGAGTTCTTTGCAGACCTTTACGGAGTTAGTGAAAGGGAAAAGAGAGAGAGGATGGAGCTCCTTCTCAAAGTAACCGGCCTTTACCCCTTTAAAGAGAGAAAGGCCGGGAAACTATCAGGCGGAATGATGCAGAAACTCGGGATATGCTGTGCCCTCATTCACAAACCTGAGCTTTTAATACTTGATGAGCCGACAACCGGAGTTGACCCCGTTTCAAGGAGGGAAATCTGGAAGTTAATCTACGACTTTGTAAAGGAAGGGGTAACCGTAATGGTTGCAACCTCCTACCTTGATGAGGCAGAGAGGGGGAGCTCCATCTTGCTAATGAAGGGAGGAGAGGCCCTATCTCAGGGCGAGCCGGAGGAGGTTGCAAGGACAAAGGGAAGGGTATTTGTAGTTGAAGGAGAGGACTACAGAAAGGCTTACGAGAAGCTGTGGGAAATAACGAATACAGTTAGACTGAAGGGGAAAAAGGTAAGGGCTGTCTGTAAAGGCGAAAGGATAAGGGAAGTATTAAAAGGCCTCAAAGTGGAAATAAGGGAAGTTGAGCCGGAAATTGAGGACTTCTTCGTTGAAAAGGTGGGGCTAAAGAGAGTGAAACTTCCTGAAATTCTAAGGCCGAAAACCATCCCTCCTGAAGAGGCAGTAGTGGTGAAGAACGTAGTTAAGGCCTTTGGAGACTTTAAGGCAGTTAACGGAGTTAGTTTTACTATAAAGAGTGGAGAAATTTTCGGACTACTTGGACCAAACGGTGCAGGTAAGACAACTCTAATAAAGACAATCTTAGGCCTTTACCAGCCAACAGAGGGAGAAATTTTAGTTGCCGGGGAGAGGGAAAGGAGGAAGATAAAAGAGATAATCGGCTACATGAGTCAGAAGTTCTCACTCTATACAGACCTAACCGTTATGGAAAACCTTAAGCTCTGGGGAGCCGTTTATGGCGTAAGTTTAGAAGAGGTAGAGGAAATCGTAAGTAGAACTGCACATATTTTAGGCTTTGAAAGCTACCTTAAGGTAAAAGTAAAGGCTCTTCCTCTTGGGATAAAGCAGAGGGTTTCCCTCCTCTCAGCCCTCCTTCACAAACCCCCGATCGTTTTCCTTGACGAGCCGACAAGCGGAGTTGACCCGGCTGAGAGGGACGTTTTTTGGCAGGTAATAAGGACTTACTCTAAAGACTTTGGAGCAACAGTTTTAGTTACGACCCACTACCTTGACGAAGCTGAGTACTGCGACAGGCTCCTCTTAATGAACATGGGAAGGGCAGTTGCAGTGGGAGCTCCCGACGAGCTCAAAAAGAGAACTAAAGAGGAGTTGGGAGAACCTTTCATAGTTTACACTAAAAACCCATTTGAGGCAGAGGAAAAGTTAAAAAAGTCTGGGTTTAAAGCGGTAATTTACGGGAAGAAGGTAAAGGTATTCGTAAAGGGAGAACTTGACCTCAACAGGCTAAAGGAAGCAGGGGTTAAGGTTTTAAGAGTAAAGAGGGGCGAGATTTCAATGGAGGACGTCTTTGTAAATGAAGTGGAAAAGAGTATGGGGAATAGTTAAGAAGGAGGTTAAGGAGCTCCTCAGAGACCCTATCGGGTTAATTACTTTCCTCTTTGTCCCTGTATCTATGATGATAATCTTCGGATATGGAATGAAGTTAGAAGTAAAAAAAGTTCCTTTTGGAGTATTTGACCTTGACAAGAGCTCCCTATCTAGGGAGATAGCCGAAAAGTTTAAGGCAAACAGGGAGTATTTTGACTTTAAAGGGGAAGTCAATTCTTATAAGAGGGGTATTGACCTAATTACAGATGAGAAGATCAGATTTCTACTGGTATTTCCGCCGAAGTTTGAGGAGAAGTTTAAGGAGGGAAAGAACACAAGGTATCAGGCAATAATTGACGGAACCTTTCCCTACAGGGCAACGGTAATAAAGTCTTACGTTGAAGGAATAACGGTAAAGGAAAACCTTGATAGGTTAAAACTTCAGGATGTTTTAAAGGTAAAGAGCAGGTACTGGTTTAACGAATCCCTCAATCAGGACTACATAATTGCAGTAGGGACCCTTGCAGTTGTCCTTCTAATATCGCCTGCAGTCTTCTCAGCCCTACTAATCGTCAAAGAGAAAGAGATGGGCTCAATATACAACGTTTACTCTTCCCCCATAACCAAGGGAGAGTTCTTAATGGGGAAGTTACTCGCAGGCTTTACCATTTCAATACCGGTCTTCCTCATATGCTACGGAATGACAGTTCTCCTATTTGGAGTTCCCCAAAAGGGTAGCACCCTTTTAATGGTTATTGGAAGTTTAATTTACGTTGCGGTTTCTGTAAGTTTTGGTCTTTTAATATCAAACCTTTTCTCTTCACAAGCAGCTGCATTTATTGGGACAACAATACTAACAGTTGTTCCCTCAGTTCTATACTCAGGTTATATGACACCGGTCTCTTCAATGGATATGAGCGGTTACATAACCGCTCACATAATACCAACCTATTACTACTTAAAGTTCATAAAGGGTATCTTCTTTAAAGGAGCCCCTCTTAGCGTCCTGTGGAGGGAACTGGCAGTCTTAATCCTGTTTTTAGTTTCGGTTTACCTGATTACGTACGTAACATTTAAAAAGAGGGAAAAATGAAGTTCTTAGTCCTCCTTTATAAGGAGTTCTTACAGTTTATGAGGAATAGGGGACTTTTAATCTTTACAGTTTACGCCTTTACCCTTGACATCTACTTAGCGGCAACGGGAATTGACCTAACTTTAAAAAACGCCTCCTTTTACGCTCAGGATAGGGATTACTCATTTCTATCAAGGGAGCTAATATCAAAGTTCCCCCCGTACTACTTTAACTTTAAAGGCTACTTAATGGACGACGACCAGATAGACAAAGTTCTCCTTGATGATAGGGCAATCGGAGTTATTGAAATTCCACAGAAGTTTGAAAAGAACATAAAGGAGGGAAAGAGGTTAGAAGTTGGAGTTTTGGTAAACGGAGCTGAAATCTCCTCAAGTTACCTCTTTTCAGCATACGCAGAGCAGATAATCTATACCTTCCTGACAGGAAACTTTATGAGAGGAGGGAGCTGGATTGAAGTTAGGCCAAGGATTTTCTTCAACCAGAACGCCTCAAGTAAAGTATTTATGGCCTACTCGGAGCTCTTAACCGTAATTACCCTCTTCCTCCTCCTCCTTCCTGCTGCCGCAATCGTTATTGAAAAGGAGAGGGGAAATGTTGAAATGCTCCTCGTCTCACCGGTACCTATTGAGTTTTTCACTACAGTAAAGGTTATTGCAATGTCCATTCTCGTTTTAATCTTTACTGCCCTTGCACTGTTTTTTACCGTTGAAAAGCTTTCAGGAGTTCCCTTTCACGGAAAGGAGATAGACTTCCTACTCTTAACTGCAGCATACGCATTTACAACAACGGGACTTTCCCTCTTTATAGCCTCAATATCGGAGAACATGCTTCAAGTTTCACAGCTAACGATCTTAATTTTAGTGTCTGTTTTATACCTATCAGGAAGCTGGACTCCGATAGAGAGTATGCCAAAAATACTTCAGTGGCTGTCGGCCTTATCCCCCCTTAAGTACTACATAAACGGAGCTCTCTCTATAGCTATAAAAGGGCGATCCCTCTGGGAGTTAAGGGATCAGATTTACGCCCTTCTAATTTTAGGGGGAGCTCTCTTTACAGCTGGAACTTTCTTCTTAAAGAAGAAATCTTAGAGGCTTTCCAACGGAACCTTTGGAACTGAGCCAAAACAAGAGGACCTTTCCCTCCTTAAAACGAAAGCTATTGCCCCTTGAGGAAGAACCTGGGCAGAAAAGCCTATTCCACCTTCAGCCATGAGGAGGTCAACAGACTTCCCCCGATAGGAAAGACCCTTAATTTTGTCTTTAAAAGTCTCAGTTAAAACACTATTAACAGCCACCTGGAGGTTCGGAACCAATTTCCTACCCTCTGCTCTAATTAACTCTTCAATCATACCTATTAGCTCTCCTATCCTTTCTTTCCTAACTCCCTCTTCTTTTAAAAGGGTTTTTAATAAGGAAAGGGCTTTCCTTAAAAGCCTAACGCTTACAGTTAAAGTTCCATAGCCTCTATAGAGTCTAAAGGGATAACAGAACTTTAAGGGAGGTTTATCAGGAGAGGAAATAGAAGTCCTCGTGGTAGATGAGGCTGAATAAACGGGAACGCCGGTAAGCCTTTCAACTTCAATTAATGAGTTAATAATATTTACCTCATCCCCTGTATGTTCCCTAGTTGGAGGGAGAACAACTGTTCTGTGGGATTTACTCTTAAGGAAGTAAGAAAGGACAATCTCCTTAGCCAAATCTACAACTTTAAAAGCCCTAAACTCCCAAAGCTTTCTGTACTCTTTTTTATCTCCTTCAAAACCTATGTAAACAAACTCTACCTCCTTTTCACCTTCATCCCCTTTCCCTTGCCTTATCCTTGAAACTGCTTGGTAAACTTCCCCAAGCTGAACTTCAGGTAAGAAAGAGGGAATAAGGATTAGGGCTTTATTAAAGGGTACATCAATTCCCCTTGATATTGACGAGGTACCGATAATAAAGTCACAACCTTTAAAGTCCTCGCTAAAGCTATAGGCAGTATAAATCCCAACCCGATACCCTTTAGATTCTAAAAGTAAAGAAAGCTTAGCTGCAACTTCCCTATCCTGAATGTAACAGAAGGTTCCTTTTCCCTTCAACAGTAGCCAATCGGCAAGTTTCTTTGCTAAAAGGCCTAACCTCTCCTCCCTGCTTTTAGGCTTTGGTAGGAGCTCCCACCTGGTTACTAGCTTCAAGCTTCTTCCAATGAAGGCAGGCTGGCTATCAACAATAGTGGGAACTCCAAAGAAATCTTCAGCAGTCTTTGAAGAGTAATTATGAAGGGTCCTCTGAAAATTCTCCTCAGTAACCCTTAACAGGAGCTCTGGAGCTGTCAAACCTTTATCAAGGAAATCCTTTACCCACTTAACGTAATTATCAACAACTTCACCACACAAAAGGTTAGCATCAAGTCCAAAGAGATAGGTTCTATTTAAAAGTCCTTCCCTTGAGAGAGCATCAATCAAGTCTTTTAAAGAGACCAATCCCCCTTCACTACCGGTAAGCTCATCAACAACAACGATAATGGTTCCGTTCCCTTTCCCATATTCAAGCCAAAGCTTGGCCATTTCTCTAACTTTCTCAGCAGTACTCCTACCGTAAACCCTTGCAACTGAGTGAATAGTTGAGAAAAGACCAACAAGATCAAGGTCTTCACCTAACCTAATTCTATTTTCAAGGTCTGCCTTTGCAGAGGATAGCTTCCCCTTCCTGAAACCTCCAGTCCAAAAACCACTGTACGAATCACCTGAGGAAAATTCCCGTTCAGTTGAAAGGAGCTTACCTCCCAATTCATTAGAGAATTTTTCTCTCTTATCCTCATTTATCCTCTTCCTCGGGGAAAAGTAAAAGAGGAAAACCCTTTCTCCCCTTTCCCTCAAACTTTTGATGAGTTTAAAGACGGAAGTAGTCTTACCACTACCTGCCGGGTGAACCATAAGGTAGAGCTTTCCCCTTTCAGATTCCAAAATACCCCTCTCCACTCTAGCTCTTACCTCTTTTATTGAGCCAAGCTTTTCACTGTAAAGCTCGCAAGTTTCCTTCTCAGCTACCTTTTCTATAACACAACTTACATTACCTAAGTTTTTCCTCTTACTGTAGTAATTTCTTAAACTCTCTAAAATCTCTTCAAGCTCCTCATCACTACCGTCAGCCTTGAAAAGGCCGCTTGGCATCTCAAATACTGGAGAAACTACTCCGATAAAGTAGTAGTCCGCTCTCTTTTCGTGCCATTCCCTATCAAGCTTATGGGAAATGGCGTATCCAAGTACCTGAGCGAACTTGATGGCCTCTAATTCTGAAAACGGAATGCCTAACCTATCAAGGTTATTAAGGTAAGCTGAAATCTCCTTTGAAAATTCAAAGAGGGAGGAGGTTAAGTAGTTAACAGGAACAAAGATATCCGGCCTCGAAAGGGAACTTAATCCCTCATCAATTCTACCGTGGTAGAAGTTGTAAAAGAGCTCAAAAACGCCTGAAGTGGTTAGCTCCAAAACGACAGCAACTGTACCACATTCACCTTTTAAGTAGGCAATAAAATCTGCATTCTGGTAAGAGAGAGGAAGTAGTTCTTCCTGGTAAAGGACCCTCTCCTCAAAGGACAGGAATTTAAACTTCCCCACCTGGGAGGTTATGGCCTGGCTTAAGAATTTGAGATACTCGTCAAAAGCAACAGTTCCGGCTTTTAAAAACCTATTTGAAAAATCGGGGTCTACTTCCCAATCCTTCAGTAGAGACGTTAAAGTGGAAATCTCCCTTTCAACTATAGGAACTTTAAAGCCCCAAACTTCTGAAGCCCTTTTAATAAAGGAGAGTTCAAAAAGCTTACCGAATAAGGGTCTTAAATCGTTAACAACCACAGTTAATCCTCAAATACAGAGAACGCTGGCGATCCTTGAAGCACCCTCAATAATCAGGCCGTTTTTTGGGAACTTAAACGTAGAACCTTTCCTTACTACACTAAGTCCCCCTGAATCCTTTAAGTACTCCTTTTCCTTTGCAAAGTCATTAGAGAGGTCAGATTGGAAAATCCCGTAGGTAAGGAAAAGGAACTTCAAGTAAGGAGCTCCTTCAGTCCAGAGCTCCCCCGATAGGAAAGGAAGGTAGGTAATCCCGTGGGAAGTTACAAAACCTTCGTCTTTTAAAAGTTTCTTAGCTGTAGGCGGAAGAGGAGCAAAAAGAGTCCAGAAGTGCCTTTTGTTGGCCTCATCTCCCATAACGTCCTCTATTACTTTAGTATGGGTACCACCTTCAGACTTTAGAAGGATAAAGGCCTTTTTAAGAACTCCCCTCTTTATAAAGTGGGTAATCGGGTAATCGGGATTGGTTTGAACTATGAGGAGCTCCCCTTCAAAGCCACTACTGTGAAAGGCCTGAAGTACTGTATCTTTAATTTTCTCAGGAGAGGTTAACTTATCTGAGGTAAGGATTATCGGATTTATTAACTTAGCTGGAAGGTTTCCAACCTTTGCCTCCTCACCTCCAGCAAGCCTCATAACCCTACCTAAGAACTTAATCTTCGTTTTTACTCCTTCGTAGGAGCTCTCAATAGTGTATTCGTAAACCTTAAAGAGCCTGTGTTTAAGGGTTAACGGTTCTACTCCCAACTCTTCAACTGCACAGGAAGGAACAAGGTAACCTGAAGAGAACTCCCTTATTAAGTGGCCTTGAACCTTAAAGTCCCCTCCTTTAACGTCAAAAAGGACCTCTATCTTCTTTCCACTCTTTACCGCTGAGTTAAGAGCATAAGGTACAACGTAAGAAGCGTACTTTTTCAAGGTAGGGTAAAGCTCATCAGTAAAACCTTGATTAGGATATGAGGTACCGTAGTTGTAAATACGCTTTGTTAAGTCCAGAAAAAGGTTCTTTATATCCCACCAGGGACTACCTTCCTTACCCTCGTGAAACTGGAAGAAAATAGCCTCTCCTTCCTTCCCAAACTTTGCAAGGGCAAGGGCTAAACCAAGGGAAAGGTAAAAGAAGCCAGGTCTAAATAGGATTTTATCTCCCTTAAACCTAACTACCGCTCCTTTTTCAAAAATAGGTATAAAATCAAGGCTTACTGAACTTGCCTCTACACCGAACTCTCCCAACTTCCTTTTTAGGAGGTTAACTACCTTTCCTCCCTTCCCAAAGTGAAGGATTTTGGCCTTCTCTATCTCGACCCTACTACCTGAAACGGAGAAGGGAACCTTTTTCCTAGACTCTTGGGAGTAGTTAATAACCTTGATCTCATTAAACTCAAGGTCTAAAGCTTTTAAAAGGTGTTTGCTGTAGTTCTTATGAAAGTCCCAAGTAAGTTCAAGGAGGCGGGAAAAGGCGTTGTAGAGCTCCTCAAATTCCCTTTCAACAACCTCCTTTAGCTTCTGATTTCTCGAAACCGACTGGTACTCTAAAGAACCTTTTAAAATTTCTAGGGCTCTCTCCTTAACTTTCTCCTTTGAGTACCTCTTCCTCGACTTTAGGTTCTTAGGGTAGAGAGTGTAAATCCTGTATACTCCATCTTTAGTTCTTGAGTAAAACTTCCAATCTAGAGGTTCTCCGTGTCTAAGGAAGTAACCTGCAACAGGTCCAAAGAGAGAATCAGAACACTTACTTAATAGGTAGTCTATTTCCTTCTTCATACCCTCTGGAAGTAGAGGTAAGAGCCTGCTATATAGCCTCTTTTTACTCTCATACCAACTGGTCGGCCCAGCTTCAGGAACGTAGAGGAAAACGGAAAAGGCTCTCTTTCCCCCTTCCTTTATGAAGTGAAGAAAACCTCCTTTTCCAGTTGAAGGAATATTTACTTCCCTACTTGGGAAAGGGCTCCATTTAAAAGAGCTAAAGCTCCTCTTTGAGGGAAGAACTCCCCTCCCCTTTTCAAACAACCGGTTAATTTCCTCTACAGCCTTTAAGAGCTCTACCTTCACATCCCTTCCAGCTAAACCTTCGGCCATAAGATTTGCAATACTCCAGAGGTAGCTATCTGAGACTTTCACGTACTCATCTAGTTCAGAGTAAAGGGGAGGGTAGAGGAGGTAAGCGCCGGCTACCTCAGAGTAGAACGTCTGAGAGCTACATAGGTAAACTTTCTTTCCCCTCTGATATGAAAAGAGAAGCTCATTCCCCGTGACTATCTCCTTCCTCGCCAAAGCCTCCTCCTTAATTAAAGAAGGCCTTTTTCTTGAAGAATTTTCCTAACTTCAGGGTTCTCTTTAGCGTACTCCTTAAGCATATTAATAAACTCTTCCTCGTTAATCATCTTAATCCCTAACTTCTGAGCCCTTTGGTACTTTGAGCCAGGGTTCTTACCTACAACGACGAAACTGGTCCTACGAGTAACAGAGTTTGTCGGGTTTCCTCCAAGGAGCCCCACAATGTGCTGGGCCTCTTTCCTTGTAAAGTGGTCAAGCTCTCCGGTAAAGACGATATTTTGACCTGCAAGGGGTTTTGGGAGCTCCTGTTCTGCTTCCTCCTCAGGAGTCCTTTCAAACTTAAATCCTGCCTCTTCAAGGCGTTTAATCATCTCAATGTTCTGCTCGGCCTTAAAGAAGTTCTTTATACTGGTTGCGGTTATCGGGCCAATCCCGGGGATTGAGGCCAGAGTGGTAAAGTCTGCCTCCATAAGTTCCTTAATGTTCTTAAAGCGCTTGGCAAGGAGCTGGGCGGTCTTTTCACCGACGTGGCGAATTCCAAGGGCGGTTAACTTCTTCCAGAAGGGAGCTGATTTTGACTTCTCAATCTGCTCAAGAAGGTTTTGGGCCTTCTTAATTCCCCAACCGGGGAGCCTAATTAGATCTTTCTTATCAAGGTAGTATAGGTCTGCAATAGATTTAACGAGACCCTTCTTCATAAGCTGGTTTGCAGTTGCCTCTCCAAGCCCTTTAATATCAAGGACCTTTCCCCAGTAGATTAAGTGCTCCTTAAGCTGAGCTGGACAGTTAATGTTAGGACAACGGGGAACTGCCTCGTCAAGCTCTTTAACAATTGGAGCTCCACAAACAGGGCAGTGGGTTGGAACTTCTATTGGCTTCTCATCCCCTGTTCTCCTATCAACAACGGGACCAACTATGTAGGGAATTGTTTCACCAGCTCTCTCAACTATTACGTAGTCCCCAAGCCTTATATCCTTCATCCTGATAAAGTCTGGGTTAAAGAGCGTAGCCCTTGAGACTATTACCCCTCCGACCTCAACAGGTTCAAGGATTGCAACTGGAGTTAGAGCTCCTGTCCTTCCAACCTGCCAGACAACGTCAATAAGCTTAGTTACTGCCTGTTTTGCCGGGAACTTGTAGGCAACTGCCCAGCGGGGGTGGTGGAGGGTTTCTCCTAGCTTCTCCCAAGCGCAGGTATCGTTTACCTTTACAACCATTCCGTCGGCCTCAAAGTCCCAGCTCTCCCTCTCCTCTTGAGCCGCCAGAACTGTCTCTATCACTTCATCAATGCTTTTACAGATTTTTTGAATTGGAGGGGTTTTAAACCCACAGTTTGAAAGGAGTTCAAGGGCTCCCTTCTGAGTTCTTATATCCTCACACAGCCTCTTTGGCTCAGAGTGGAGGATCTGATAGACGTAACAGTCAAGGCCCCTCTTTGCAACCTCAGCAGGGTTCTTAAGCCGTATCGTTCCGGCTGCGGCGTTTCTAGGGTTTGCAAATGGAGTTAACCCCTTCCTTTCCCTCTCCTCGTTTAGCCTCTTAAAGACGCTCTTTGGCATTATGACTTCGCCTCGGACTGAGATAAGGTCTATACCGTACTTTGAAAAGGGAGCCCTTAAAGGAATAGACTTAATTGTCCTAAGGTTAACTGTAATGTCCTCGCCGTAAATTCCGTCTCCCCTGGTTGCACCCCGAACGAAGAGGTCGTTCTGGTAAACAAGCTCAACGCTTGCACCGTCAAACTTTGGCTCAACTATGTACTCAACTTCATCTACCCCCAGAAGCTCCTTAACCTTCCTATCCCACTCCCTTAAGTCCTCTGGAGAGTAGGTATTCTCAAGGGAAGTCATCTCTGCGTAGTGTTTTACCTTCTCAAACTCACCGGTAAAGGCGGGGGCAATCCTCTGGGTTGGAGAGTCTGGGGTAACTATTTCAGGGTGGGCCTCTTCAAGGTCCTTAAGTACATGGAAGAGCTTATCGTACTGGTAGTCTGAGATTACCGGATTTGCCTGAACGTAGTACTTATAGTCGTGGTAGCGGATTACCTTCCTCAACTTCTCTGCAATCTCTCTAGCCTCTTCTGTTGAGAGCTTTTTCCAGTAATCTTTCGTCTTACCTTCAATGAACTTAAGGAGTTCATCTGTAAGTTTCTGGAGCTCCCTCTCCTCCTGCTTTGTATACATCTTATCCCTCCCTTTTAAGACTAATTAAAGTATAGAACAATCCACTCAAAACAGTTAAGAGAGCGCTCAAAAATAAAAAGAGAGGAAAAGGAGTGGGCTCAAGGAGTTTAAACTTGAAGGCCGGGTAAGGGGAGCTCCTATCAATTCCTGAAAACCAAAGGGTTCCAAAACTGCTTTTGAAGGGGGAGTTGAAAGAGACTTTACCCTCTTCCCTTTTACCTCCCTCTTCAATAAAGACTTTCAGGTAAAAGCCTTTACTAGAGGGGAAAACCTCCTCAAGGGCAACTTTTTTACCCTCAAGCTCAACAAAAGTGCCGGGGTAGAGGTAGAAACTAAAAGTTTTAGAGGTTAAGGGAAAAAGCAAAACGAGAAAAGTTGAAAAGGCAAGGAAGGAGTGGAAAATTAGAGGAATAAACCGGTTAGAAATGGCACAGTAGAGGGTCTGAAGTGAAATAAGAAGAAGGGAAAGGAAAAGAGAAACAATTCCGAGCTTCAGGAGGGGCGGAAAGAGAGGAAATAAATAGGGAACTTCAAAAGAGTGGAGAATACCGCTGGAAAGTAAGAGGGAAGAAAAACCGGAGAGAAAAAAGGTAAAAACCAAAAAGGCGAAAAGTTTAACAGACCTAAAAACCATGGGTTCCTCCGAAGAGGTAGTTAACTCCAAGGTAAACAAAGAGAACAAGGGGTGCAAGGGCTACAGTAAAGTAGGGGATGAACCTTTTTAAAGAGGGTTCAAACTTTAAGTGGAGGGTCAAGGAAGCAAAGAGCCAAAGGAATAGGGAAAAGAAGGTTTTGGGCTCTAAAGGGAAAATGTCTCCCCAGGCAAGGTATGCCCAGATTCCGCCAAAGAAGAGGGATAGAATGAAAAGGTAGTGGCCGACAAGGAGGAGTTTTATGTAGGGGAGTTCCCGTCTAATTAAGGAGTAGAGAGCAAAGAGGGAGGAGAGAACGAAGAGAGTGTAAGAGAGAAAAGCCGTCCCAACGTGAAGGAAGAAGAGGGGAGTCCTCACTACCAGCGGGATTTCCCTAACTCCAGGGTTCACAAGTATTAGGGGAAGGGTTAGGAGAATGCCTAAAACGGACGTAGACCTACCGGCTTTAAGGAAGTAAGCAGAAACGAAAAAGAGGGAGGAGAAGAGGGAAATTGAGTCAAAGGGCGTAAAGAGGGGAGGATAGCCTACCTTAAAGCTCCTGTATACTAAAAGGCCTCCAAGTAGAAAACCGCTTAACAGGTGAATAAACCTAATTTCCCTAAACAAGTAAAGGACGTTTAGGGAGATAACCAAAGTAGGAATCAACCTTTCAACCATACTCCCTCCGATTTATATAATACTGTTAGTCTTAAAGAGCTCCGGAGGTAAAGGAATGAAAACGGCCGACATTACCTACAAGTTTAACAACTTAAGAACGGCAAAAGCCAAGGGAAGGATAAAGCTTTCCCCAGAAACAGTAAAACTAATTCTGGAAAAGAAAATCCCGAAAGGTGACGTCCTTTCAGCTTCCCAAATTGCAGGGATAATCGGTGCCAAAAAGACAGCCGACATAATGCCCTTCTGCCACCCCATACCTATTGATCACATTGAAGTTGAAACTAAAGTAGGGGAGGATTACGTAGAGGTTGAAGCAGAAGTTAGGGGAATCTGGAGAACAGGTTACGAAGTTGAAGCCATGAACGCCGTGATGATGGCACTACTTAACATCTTTGACATGTGTAAGGCCTTTGATAAGAACATGGTAATTGAGGGAGTTCAAGTAGTATCCAAGAGCGGAGGGAAGAGCGACTGGGCGGAAGACTTAACTGGCCTAACTGCTGCAGTCATAACTGTAAGCGACTCTGCCGCAAGGGGAGATAGGGAAGATAAAAGTGGCCCCTTGGCTGAGGAGATTTTAAAAGAGTTTGGGGCAGAGGTAATTGGAAGGAAAATAGTTCCAGATGACGTTAAAGAAATCCAAAGGGCAATAAGGGAGTTTGAGGAGAAAGGGGCTAACTTAATCGTTACCACCGGAGGAACGGGATTTAGCGAAAGGGACGTTACTCCGGAGGCTACAGAGCCCCTCTTAAAGAAGGAGATGATCGGTTTTGAAGAGGCTATGAGGGTATTGGGAGTAAAGTTTACCCCTAAAGCCATAATGAGTAGGGGAAAGGTTGGCTTTTTAAGTCCAAAGTGTATGGTCATAAACCTTCCAGGTTCTAGGAAGGCAGTTGAGCAGAACTTGAGGAGCTTTGCTCCCTTAATAAAACACGCCTTTAAGATGGCCCAAGGAGGTGGCCACTGATAACGGCAGCCGTTTTAGCCGGAGGGAAGAGCTCCCGCTTTGGCCAAAATAAGCTCATAGCTCCCCTTTTGGGGGAGCTCCTCCTTGAAAAAACGGTTAAATCGGCCCTATTGGTTGCAGATGAAGTCTTAATAGTTGGAAAAGGGGTAAAACCGAAAGAGTTTAAAGGGGCAAAGTGGATAGTAGAACCATTTACCGGCTACTCCCCTCTCTACGGAATCTTAACCGCACTTAAAGAGGCTAGGGGAGAAAGGGTTTTAATACTCCCGGGGGACTGCCCTTTAATAAGGACAGAGGTCTTAAGGCTTTTAACTGAGAAGGAACCTCCTGCATTCATAGAGAGGAACTACCTGTTTGCTGTTTTAAAAAAGGAAAACTTCCCGTTAGTTGAGGAGATGGTAAGGGAAGGAGTCCACAGGGTTAGGGAGCTCCACAGGAGGCTAAAGAGCAGGGAAATAAAGGTTAAAGAGGTAAAACTTTTTGACTTTAAAGGAGTAAGCTTTACAAACTTAAACTACTTTGACGAGTACAGAAACCTCTTTCTAGGGAGAGAAGATGAAAAAGCCAACGGCAGAGGAGCTGATTGAGAGGATTAAAGAGAGGGCAAAACCTGAAAACCTGGGAATGATTCTAATTCACAACGGAATCGTTAGGGGGAGCTCCAAAAAGGGAGAGAAGGTGAAGGGAATGGAGCTCTCAGTTGATAGGGAAAGGCTGAAAGACGTAGTAAGAGAGCTTGAGAGCAGAGAAGGAATAGAAGCGATAGAAGTATGGATAAATGAAGGGAAGTTAAAGGTTGGCGATGACATTATGCTGGTGGCTGTTGGAGGAAGGTTTAGGAAGGACGTCCTTCCCGCATTTGAAGACTTAATCAGGAAAATAAAGGAAGAGGTAGTGGTTGAGAAAGAAATTTAAGCCCACTCCAAAGGGAGAAAAAGTTGGCCTTAATTGAGCTTAAGGGCATTAGGAAAGTTTTTAAGCAGGGAGACTTAAACGTTGAAGTCCTAAAGGGAATAAACCTTAAGATAGAGGAAGGGGAATTTGTAGCCATAATGGGACCTTCAGGTTCTGGAAAGTCAACTTTAATGTATATACTAGGAGCCCTTGATAGACCTACTGAAGGTAAGTATTTCCTGAAAGGGATTGACGTTTTCTCACTCTCAGACTATAAGATTTCAAAACTGAGGGCAAAGTTTATAGGATTTGTATTCCAGTCCTTCTATTTAATTCCTTACCTATCAGTCCTAGATAACGTCTTGGTTCCGGTAGAGTACTTACCTAAAGAGGATAGGAAAGAGAGGTTTAAGGGGAAAAGCCCCGAAGGGAGGGCAAAGGAGCTCCTTGAAAGGCTTGGTATGGAAGAGAGGTTAAACTTTAAACCTAGCGAACTCTCAGGAGGTCAGAAGCAGAGGGTTGCAATCGCAAGGGCTCTAATGAACTACCCTGAAGTAATCCTTGCAGATGAGCCGACGGGACAGCTTGATAGCAAATCGGGAAAAAAAGTAATGGAAATTTTTAAGGAACTTAACAGGGAAGGAAAGACAATAGTTCTTGTAACCCACGACCCAACGGTTGCTTCGTACGCAGATAGAGTCATAAAGATAAGGGACGGAAAAGTAGAAGAATGAAGCTCTTTATACTGAAGGAACTAATCTCTTCTCTCCTTTACAGTAAAGTAAGGACTGTTTTCGGAGTTCTAGGAATCCTCTTCGGCGTTGTCTCTTTGGTTTTAATCGTAGCCGCCATTGAGGGGAGCTCCCTCCAGGCCAAAAAGGTAATAGAGAAACTCGGTCCCGACTCCGTTTTAATAATTTCAGGCTCGGTAAAGAGAGGACCTCGCTCCTCCTTTCAGAACTTAAGCCTAAAGGACGTTGCCCAGATTCAAAAACTTGAAGGAATATTTGCCCTAACCTACGGAATAGTAAAACCGACAATGATCTCAAACGGCGAAAATCCAAAGTTTTCGTCCGTCTTTGGAGTCGGGGAAAACTGGTTTACCTCGTGGAACTATAGGATTGAACTAGGAAGGGGATTTACAGAGGAAGACTTTAGGGAGCTAAGGAAAGTAGCAGTCGTAGGTCACGACGTTAGCGACTTCTTCTGGCCGGGGAAAAATCCAATCGGGAAAATTATCCTGGTGGGGAAAACTCCTCTAAAGGTGGTAGGAGTCTACGAGAAGAAGGGAAAAACTCCTAACGGACACAACCTTGACAACAGGCTCTTTACCCCCTATCGGGTCTTTGATAAAACGATAGAGAAAACTTACGATAAAGTGAGCGTCATAAGGTTTAGAGTATTAAACCTTAACGACTACGACAGAATCGTTGAGGAAACCAGGAAAATTTTACTTAGAAACCACAAACCTGATGAGTTTATGATAATAACTCCGGTTGTCGTAAAGAAGTTCCTCTCTATGCTTTCTGCCACTTTAGCCCTATTCCTAGGAATTGCCTCTTTAACTGCCCTCGTAGTCGGAGGCTTCGTCCTCTCCTCCATCTTCTACGTTAACGTTTACACGAGGGAGTGGGAAGTAGGACTGAGGAAAGCCCTTGGAGCTACGAAAAAGGAAGTTACGTACTTTTTCTTAAGTGAGTCTCTAATCGTAGCCGTAATCTCCTCAGTTGCAGGTTCTCTAATAGGAATCCTGGCGATTAAGTGGATTCTACCTAAACTTAACATTCCAGTAGTTTACCCGATTAAAGCCTTTATAATAGCTCCGCTGTTTGCAGTTGCAGTAAGCCTGTTTGCAGTTTACTTCCCCGCAAGGAAAGCAGCCGGATTTGAGCCTGTAAGAGCTTTGAGGAAAAAAGCATGAAGTTAAAGAGCTTAGTTAGCTACTTTAAAGAGAACAAGAAAAGGCTAATTCTCTCAATACTTGGAATAGCAATAGGGGTTTTCTCTCTATCCCTCATGATGGGAATAACCCAAGCGATGAAGTTAAAGGTGGAAAGGGCAATAGGAAAGTTAGGTTCCCGAGTTTTAGTAATCTTACCGGGGGAGGTTAAAAACCTCGGAGGTAGAACTGTTCAGCTCTCCTTCTACCCAACTCTAAAGGTTAAGGACGCAGAGGAGATAAAAAAGAAGTGCCCAGATGTGGAGGAGGTCTCCCCTTACAAGAAAGTTTCACCTAACGTCCACTACATGGGAAAGAGAATTACCGCCGAAGTATATGGAGTATGGCCTTCTTACTCAAAAATCGCAGACTACAAACCTATATGCGGAAGGTTTTTAAGTAAAGAAGACAACGAGGAAATTGCCCAAAGGGCGGTTCTGGGCTACGAGGTGGCAAAGAAGCTCTACGGTGAAGAGTGTCCAGTAGGGAAGGTTATATACCTCTTTAACGCCCCTTACAGAATTGTTGGAGTAATGGAAAAGAGGGGAACCGACCTAAGCGGAGAGAACCTTGATGAAAGGGTTTACATCCCTCTATCCTCGGCAGTTAAGAGGATTTCAAACGTTGACTACGTAGATGGAATATACTTACTGCCCTCTGAAGGAGCAGAAATTGAAAAAGTAAAGAGGGAAGTAGAAGAGTTCCTAATAAAAAGGCACGGAAAAAAGGACTTCAGCGTAAATAAATTTGAAGACTTAATTAATACGCAAAAACAGGCCATGGAGATCTTCTCAAAACTATCCCTCATAGTCTCTTCTATCTCCTTCGGAGTAGGAGCTCTAGGGATTCTCGGAGTAATGATCCTATCCGTCTACGAAAGGCTGGTGGAAATTGGAGTAAAGAGGACCTTTGGAGCAACCAGGCTGGAGATAGCCCTACAGTTCTTAATTGAATCAGTAGTTCTTTCCTTGATTGGAGGTATTGGGGGAGCTCTTCTTTCATCCCTAATCGTTTTAGCCGTTTCAACCTTTGCCGGTTGGGGCACGTTTGTTCCTTTAAGGGGAGCTCTTATATCGCTCCTTCTGGCTGGACTTGTAGGAACGATCTCCGGAGTTTACCCTGCTTTAAGGGCCTCATCCTTTGATCCAAAAGAGATACTGAAAGAAACCTAAGAAAAGCTAACAAACTCATTACTTCAAATCTCCTTATATAGGACAGGTTTTGTCCCTTTAAAGGTTTAACATCAGTAATTTAAAAGGAGGAGGGGATTATGAGGAACTATCAGAAAACTGTATTTACACCCTATCCGGAGCTCCTCACTTTCCTTGACAGGTTCTGTCCGATGTGCGGCTCACCTGTCTCACTTAAAAAGACCGGAAAATTAGAAGCCCTCGTTTGCACTAATCCTAAGTGCCCCTACTACCAGGTTAGAGAAAAAGGAAACAAGAAAGGGGAGGGAAGAGCTATTGAGTGCTAGGCTCCTCCTCAAAAAGCCCCTCTACGAACTCTTCAGGGTCAAAGGGACGGAGGTCCTCTATCTTCTCCCCAATTCCAACGAGCTTTATAGGAATCTTAAGCTCGTTGCAGATTGCAATTACTATTCCTCCCTTTGCCGTTCCGTCAAGCTTTGTAAGGGCTATTCCTGTAACGTCGGTTATCTCCTTAAAGGCCTTGGCTTGACTTATGGCGTTCTGACCCGTATTGGCATCAAGAACGAGAAGAATTTCAGCAGGTTGACCGGGAAACTCCCTTCCTATAACCTTCTTTATCTTGTGGATTTCCTTCATTAACCTCTCTTTATTGTGAAGCCTTCCGGCAGTGTCAACTATTAAAACGTCGTCCTCTTTGGCTTTTACACTCTGAATCGCATCATAGACAACGGCTGCTGGGTCCGTTCCTTCCGAAGCCTTAACTATTCTTACTCCAGCCCTATCGGCCCAGACTTCAAGCTGCTCAATCGCAGCTGCTCGGAAGGTGTCGGCAGCAGCAAGGACTACGGAGTATCCCCTGTCCTTTAACTGTTTTGCAAGCTTTCCGATGGTTGTAGTCTTTCCAACCCCGTTAACTCCAAGAACTAATATAACCGAAGGTTTCTCAGATAGGTTAATTTCACCCCTACAATTAACTAGAATCTCCTTTAACTTCTCCTTTAAAAGCTCAAGGAGCTGGTCGGAGCTCTTTAACTTCCTCTTTTTAGCCTCCCTCTTTAAGTAATCCACAAGCTCCATAGTTGCGTTAACTCCGACGTCGGCCAGAATTAACCTCTCCTCAAGTTCTTCAAAGAGGCTCTCATCTACCTTTCTTCCCCTAAAATCCGAAAGCCCAAGGGCGTCTCTGGTCTTTTTTAGTCCCTCTTTAAAAGTCTTTAAAATCCTTGAACCGGTTAATCCTAACTTCTCCTCAACTTCCCTCTTCTTAACAGTGTAGTCAAACTCGTACTCCTGAGGAACTTTACCCTCAAGCTCTTTGAAGACTTTGTAGGCGAATTCATAAAGCCCCTCCTTCATGTAAAGAAGGGCGATGTGGTAAGAAGAGAGGAAGGAGAGTAAAGGATTGGCCGAGTTCCTTGCCACATCGTAGAGGTTCCTTGCAGCTTGAAGGTTACCCCTGTACTCTTGGGCCATTCCTTCAAAGAATGAGGAATACTCCTTTCCAAGCTCCTTCTCTATCTTCTCAAGGTACGGTTCAAACTCCCTATAGATAACAAGGTTCTTTAAAGTCTTTGCTACTGAATCAACGAGCTCCCCACCGCTGTAGATAAGGGCATTATACAGGGCCTCTGGAGCCTCCTTTTCTCTTTCCTGGGCAAGCTTTAACCACTTTTCAGGTTGGTTGGGGTTTTTCTTGAGCTCCTCCTTTAAAGAGGGCTTCCTTCTAAAAAATCCAAACATCCACTACTCCTTCAGCTTGAGTTCACTAAAGAGTATAGGCAAAAAGGGGAAAAGGGCAACTTAGAAGCTGTTTGTAAGCTTTACGAGCCTACAGAGGAGCTCGTAGGGTTTACCTTCTTCCATTACAGAAATAGCCCTCCCTATCCCCTCCTCAACGGAGGAAACTGAACCTGCAGCAAGGAGGGCAAAGGCTGAGTTGAGGGCAACAACGTCCCTCTTTGCTCCCCTCTCCTCACCAGTTAAAACTCTCCTAACTATCTCCCTATTTTCCTCAAGGGTCTCACCTGCGAGAATCTCTGAGAGGGGAGCTCTCCTCAGACCAAAGTCCTCAGGGTTAACGATGTAACTCTTTATCTCTCCATTACTGAGCTCAGTTACTTTTGTACTTCCAGTTATCGTTATCTCATCTATTCCGTCCTTACCGTGAACTACAAAGGCCCTCTGAGAACCAAGTTTAGAAAGGACTTCCGCCAACTTTTCAGTCAACTCCTCAGAGTAAACTCCCATAAGTTGCCTCTTTGCACCTGCAGGATTTGTCAGAGGACCTAAAACGTTAAAAATCGTCCTTATTCCAAGCTCCCTGCGGGGACGAACGACGGAAGCCATCGCCGGATGGAACCTGGGAGCAAACATAAAACCGAAGTTAAGCTCCTCTATACACTTTGCAACCTGCTCAGGCGTCAAGTCTATCCTAACGCCAAAACTCTCCAAGATGTCTGCGCTACCACACCTGCTTGTTACAGAACGGTTGCCGTGCTTTGCAACAGGAACTCCGCAGGCAGCAACAACCAGAGCAACGGTTGTGGAAATGTTAAAGGTCCCCTTCTGATCCCCTCCGGTCCCACAGGTATCAACAAGTCTGCTCCTGATTTCCTCTGAAATGGGAACCCTGGTAGCCTTCTCCCTCATAACTGAGGCAGCTCCGGAAATCTCATCAACAGTCTCTCCTTTACACCTTAGAGAAACCAGAATACCGGCTATCTGAACGTCAGTTAGCTCCCCTTCCATTACCGATTTAAAGAGATCTTTACTCTCATCATAGGAAAGGTCTTGACCTTCAACGAGTCTGTTTAAGAGCTCTTTAAACTCCATACCCTCTCCAGTTGGCTGGTTTTGAAAATTTTAGCACTGCTGAACTTTTTTAAAAGTCCAGAGTTGACTTCCTCAAGACTTCTCACAGAAAACAGGTGAGAAGTACACGGGCAGTCAGAAGAGCCGAAAGAGGGTACGGGAGAGCCGAACTTAGAGATGAAGCCTGCAACTTCACACTCTACCCTTAAGTTAGGAATAACAACTGCAAGGAGGGGAGAGAAGTAAGGAGAAGTCGTTATAAAGTCAAGGTGCCAGTGCCTCTTTTTCTCCCTCTTAAGGTGGCGGTAAAGTCGGGACGGTATCCCTCCCGAACCAAAGGCAGAACCTACGTAGGCGTAAAGGCCGGGAAAGAGGAAAAACTCCTTTCCACTCCTCACTCTAAGATTTAACTCCTGAAGGATTAAAAACTCCAGGACGTAAGTTCCCTTTAACTTATCGGGCAACGGGCTAATGCTCCAACCTCCAGAGTATCTTCTCCTTCAATTAAGAACCTCCTATAACCTACGTAGGCAACCATAGCTCCGTTGTCAGAAGTGTACTCTAAGGGAGGAAGGTAGAGGTCAACATCAAGCTCCTTTAACCTTTCCCTCAGCAAGGAGTTTGCAGAAACTCCCCCTGAAACCGCAACCCTCCTTACTCCAGTTTCCTTTAAGGCCTTTTTAAGTTTACCTATTAGGTAAGAAACTGCAGTCTCCTGGAAGGAAGCGGCCACTTGCTCAGCCGGATAACCCTTTTCAACCAAACGTCTAACTGCAGTCTTTATTCCGCTAAAGCTGTAGTTGAAGCCCTTTACTTTAGGTTTTGGAAGCTCCAAGTACTTCCCATCATACTCCCTGTATAGCCTATCTATTACAGGTCCTCCTGGATAGCCAAGGCCGAGGAGCTTTGCAACCTTATCGTAGGCCTCTCCAACTGCATCATCAAGGGTCTTCCCAAGGAGACTGTAACTTCCAAACCCTTCAACTAAAACTATAAGGGTGTGACCTCCGCTTACAACGAGGGCAATAAAGGGGTACTCAGGTTCACTACCTATGAAGGGGGAGAAAATGTGGGCCTCTATGTGGTGAACGGCCTTAAAGGGAACAGATAGGCTGTAGGCAAGTCCTTTACCAAAAGTAAGTCCTACAAGGAGGGCAGGTAGAAGGCCTGGACGGTTTGTAACTGATATTAGATTTAAATCCTTAACTCCTACTCCAGCAACCTCCAAAGCCTCTTCAAAGACCAAGTCTATATTCTCAGCGTGTTTCCTTGCAGCAATTTCAGGGACAACTCCTCCGAACTCCCTATGAAAGGAGTACTGGGAAGAGACTATGTTTGATAGAACCCTATTCTCCTTAGCGTCGTAAACTGAAACAGAAGTGTCGTCACAGGAAGTATCTATACCTAAAACGAGCAACTACTCCTCCACAAATTTCTTTTTCAATTTTCAACCTTCTTTAAAACAATTACCTGATTTCTCAAACTCTTAACGGTATAGTTAAAGAACTCCCTCAAATCCCTGTACTCATCTGGAGGAACAATTCTCTTATTCAAAACCATCTTAGCCCTAAGGGTAAGGGTATCTCCCTTTTGAGTCCAGTTTAACTTCAGGAAACCCACTCTGTTTTTGAAAGTGAGGTCTTCCGGTTTAAAGAGGAGTTTATAACCTGATGGGAGCTTTACCGAAGACACAACTTCTTTCTCCATCTTATACCCGACTACGAAGGGGTACTTCCTCTCCTTTGCAGCAACGAGGGAAACTATGCGGCTAAAGTCGGGAGACGGGAACTTGGCAAGGAGAGTGTGGGATGTTATAGTCCCGTAAGAGCTATCTTTCCCCTCAATCTCTATAAAAACGTCCGGAACGTTCAAGTCCCTGTAGTTTGAGATTTTGAACTTATCAACGTTAAATCCGGGAGAAACCTTTGATGCAAGCTCATCAACGTGCCTTCTTATCTGGAGAGGAGTCATTTCAGAAAGTCTTGCCCTCTCTATCACTGAGTAAATTCCGGTGTAAGTAAACTTAAAGTTCCCCCTTAGAGCTCCAAAGGGCAAAAGTTTAAATCTACCTGAAAAGCCCTCAACGTTTGCAGAGGGAGGGTAAACAGGAGTTTCCTCTAAAAACCCTTTGGAAGAATCTACGTCAACTAAAAGAGTTGTCCTTCCCTGATCAGAAGGGGGAAGGTAGCCAAAAGGAACGTAGTCGGAAGTCGTATCAAGGAAGAGGAGTTTACCCTTCCACTTTATAGCAGCAATTTCGTGGTTAAAGGCCGTAGGCATCGGCATTTCAGGGTCCGTGTTGGCCTTTGAGAGAGTAGGAATCAGAACGGGATATCCCTTAACTCCTATCACTTTAAGCATTGACACTAAGAGAGTAGCGTGGTCCTTACAGTCTCCGTAGCGGTTCCTTAAAACTTCTCCCGCCCTGTGGGGTTTATAACCGTTTATTCCAAACTCCATTCCAACGTAGCGTATATTCTGGGAAACAAAGTTGTAGATTGCCCTAATCTTCTCCTCTAAAGTCTTCTTGTCTTTCGTTAACTCAAGGGCAGTTTCTCTCACCAATTTATCTGGCTTAAGGGACTCACGGGCAAGGTCTGAGTACCACTTTGCAACATCATCCCAGCTCTTAATAGAGGTTATAGATACCTTCTTCGCAATCTCGCCGTAAGGGGGCATATTCCTCTCTTTGTGGATTGGAGGGACGTTGTGAAGCTCCCACTTTAAAACTGTGTAATTCTTTCCTTCCTCTACTTTCGGCTTTCCTTCATCTCCCTCCATATGGTAGGCCTTGTACTTGTAGTAGTGGCCTTTAGGAATGTAAGCAGTAAAAGTTGCCTCTTTAACGGGAAAGAAGTCCTGAAAGTAATTTGTAGTCCAGAAGTTATTTTTCATGTAGGGTTTAAAGGTCTCAAGCTCATAGGCATACTTAACAATGGAACCTGGAGAGACTGCAGGCATAGATATCGTCTGATACTTTAAATCTGAGTAAATAGGAGCCTCTGAGACAAAGGGAGGGTAAACGATGTTAAAGGCCTTTTTGTTAGGCTTAACGACCTTACCGCTGGGAGTAACTGTATAGGCGTAGAGGATTTTAAGTCTCTGGTGTTCTGTTGAAAAGGGTATAACTACTTCTCCAAACTCCTTTATCCCTCTCTTATCAAGTATCTTAACTGCCTTCTCTTCCCTCCAAATGCTCCTTCCATTGGGAAAGAACTTTACAGAACACTTGTCGTACAGAACCTCAGCTCCAAACTCTCCGGCAAAGGAAAGGAGAGGGAAAAGAACAACAAAAAGGGCGATTAGAAGCCGTCTCTTTAACATCTTTCCTCCTTAAAGGGCAATTCCCTCCTCTCTAACTGCTCTCTCTATCATCTCTATTATCCTATCTATTAACTCTTCACTGTCGGCCTCAACCATTATCCTGAGTAGAGGTTCCGTCCCGGAGTAACGGACTAGAACCCTCCCCCTTCCTTCTAGCTCCTTTTGTGCCTCTTTAATTGCACTCTGGAGCTTCTCTAAACTCTCAATTGGTGGTTTTTCCTTAACCCTAACGTTTCTGAGCTTTTGAGGGTAGAGTTCTATCTGTGAAACTATCTCACTTAAAGGTTTACGGAGGGACTTAACGAGGGATGCAACAACTAAAGAGGTTAAAATTCCGTCTCCGGTAGGTAGGTAATCCCTCAGTATTATGTGGCCTGACTGCTCGCCGCCTACGAGAGCTCCCACCTCCTCCATCTTCTCAGAGACCAACCTGTCACCTACTCCCGTCCTGTGAAGCCTTAGACCGAGCTTTTCAAGGAAAAGCTCTAAACCAACGTTACTCATAACGGTAGCAACAACGTCTTTACATCTGTCGCCATAGTGGGCCGCCAAAAGGCCTATTAACTTATCCCCATCAACGACGTTTCCCTTTTCATCTACGGCCACACACCTATCTCCATCTCCATCGTAGGCAAAGCCCAACTGAAGGTTAAGCTCTTTAACTTTCTGGGCTAAAAGTTCAGGGTGGAGAGCTCCGCAGCCGTCATTTATGTTCTTACCGTCAGGTTCGGCGTTGAAGACGAAGACTTTAGCGCCTAAAGAGCTAAAGACTTCAGGGGCTATCTGGAAAGTTGCGCCGTTTGCACAGTCAAGGCCAACCTTGAGGCCCGCCAAGTAACGGCTCGCACTTTCAAGGAACTTCTTGTAGGCTTCAACTAAGTTATAACCGTCAAAGACCATTCCGATTTCCGAAGGCTCCGCTTTAGGGAGTTCGTACTTATTAAAGACTACAAGCTCTAATCCTCCCTCTTCTGCCTCGGAGAACTTCTTCCCTTCACAGTTAAAGAACTTTAAACCGTTATACTCGTAAGGATTGTGTGAGGCTGAAACCATCACTCCGCCGGAAAAGAAGCCTTCCCCAATCAAGAAAGAGATAGCAGGAGTCGGAACTACTCCAACATCAACAACATCAACTCCAGCAGAAGTTAAACCGCTTATCAGAGCAGCCTTTATCATATCTGAGGAGAGGCGAGTATCCTTACCTACAACGACTGTATGCCTCTTTTCTGGGTACTTTGATTTAAGGTAAAAACCGTAGGAGAAACCGATCTTCTGAACCATTTCAGGAGTAAGGGGAAACTTATTTGCTATTCCCCTTATTCCGTCCGTCCCAAAGAGCTTCCTTTTCACCTTCATTCTCTCCTCCACTCTTTACTACAACCTTTACCTTCTTAGGCTCAGTTTGGAACTTTGAGCTGAGGGGAACTACAAACTCAGCAGGCAATTTTACTCCTTTTAGGTCAACTTCCTCCGTCTCTACAGATATCGGTATTTCCTTGAGCTCTTCAGGAAGTGAAATAATGGCATAGTTGGGGTGAAGTTCTAAACGAACCCCTTTGGGCAAATTCTTCAACTTAGCCACGACCGGAACAGTAACTAGGACCAGCTTCTCAACCTTCACTTCAATCTCAGAAGGCTTTACTCTCTTTATCCTTACAGAAGATCCCAAGTTGAAGTCATCCTTGTTCAACTTTACTCTTACCCAACCATTCTCCTTGGCCAACTCAGGAGGAAGTTTAAAGTAAACCTCTTTAAGCTCCTTTAACCTTACCAGCTCCTTTCGGTAGCCTTCAACGAGGAAGGTTAATTTCTTAGGAGTATAGTCTATAACCCTGTAATTTCCAGTAGCAATAGGCTTAATCTCCAGCCTTACGGTAGTTTCAGTAACTTCCTTGTTAGTAGCCAAAAACCAGAAGAGAACTGCAAAGATTAAAGAAAGAACCTTATAGTGAAGGTTCCTAAGGAAAAACTCACTAAACCTCTTCATCAGATTTCCTCAAAAGGTCGAAGTTAAACTTTCTCCTCTCCACTCTCTTAACCAGAAGACCTTTGAGAACCTTCTTAAGTTTAGACGGATCAAGGTTCTTAATTAACTTTCCAGAGTAGGAAATAGAGATAGCTCCTGTTTCCTCAGAAACGACAACTGCTACTGCATCGGTCTCTTCAGTTATGCCTATTGCTGCCCTGTGGCGGGTTCCTACAGTTTGGGGAAGGTTAGGGTTTAACGTGAGGGGCAGGAAGGCACCAGACTTATAGATCCTGTCCTTCCTAATTATTGTAGCTCCATCGTGAAGGGGAGTTCCCGGCCAAAAGAGCGTAACCAGAAGTTCTTTACTCACCTTACCGTCAATGAAAGTCCCGGATTCAACGTAGTTATCAAGGTTAACTTCCCTCTCAACTACTATTAGAGCTCCAATCCTATCTTCAGACATCGTCGCACAGGCCCTAACTATCTCCTCAATTACCCTCTCAGCCTCCTCTTCAGATGTAAAGATTCCAAACTGCTTCTCTCCAATCCTTGCAAGAATTCTCCTTATTTCAGGCTGAAAGATAACGATGAGTGCGAAAATGCCGATCGTTAACAGGTTATTGAATATGAAAGAAAGGGTGTAGAGGTGGAACAACTTAGCAACTGCAGATAAAAGGAGAACCACCATAAGGCCTATTAAGATCTGAACAGCCCTAGTCTGGGATAGGTAGATGAAAACCCTATAGGTAAGAAAAGCAACAACGAGAATATCAACGATGTCCCAGAAAGTTACCTTAGGAATAAAATTCAGCACTTAGCCCTCTCAACTTCGTAAAGGAGTTTTAGGAAATCGTAAGTCTCCTTTACGTCGTGAACCCTAAAAATTTTCGCCCCTCTATAAAAAGCAGGAGCTATTGCTCCAAGGCTTCCCGCTAGTCTATCTTCAGGATTCTCAACTCCAGTAATTGCTCCTATAAAGCTTTTCCTTGAAGCTCCTATTAGAAGGGGAAGGCCAAAAACTCTGAACTCCGAGAACCTCTTTAAAATGCAGAGGTTATCCTCAATTAACCTTTTTCCAAAGCCTATTCCTGGGTCAAGGATAATTTTATCCCTACTTACCCCTCTCTCAAGCGCAAAGGAAATTCTCTCCTCAAAGAAATCGCATATCTCAGAAACTACGTCCTCGTAGTGGGGATTCTTCTGCATATCTCTTGGTGTTCCCTTCATGTGCATAATTACAACCGGACATCCGAAGGAGGAGACAACCTCGGCCATCTTTGGATCAAACCTTAAGGCGCTTACGTCGTTAACCATATCTGCTCCTTCAAGGAGGGCTTGACGGGCAACTTCAGCTTTATAGGTATCAATGGAAATAAAGAAGTTATCTCCCAATTTCTTCCTTATCTCCCTTATAACAGGAATAACCCTCCTTAACTCCTCCTCAAGGGGAACTGGAGGAGCCCCCGGCCTGGTTGACTCCCCACCGACATCAACGATCTTACCGCCTTGAGAGATTATCTCCTCAGCCCTTTTAACTGCTGAATCAAGGGAAGTGTATTTCCCGCCATCAGAAAAAGAATCTGGAGTAGCGTTTAAAATCCCCATAACAACGGGCTCAGAGAGGGGAAGCTCCTTTCCCCTATAGGAGAGGATGAAAGAGTCCTTTAGGTAGTTCTTTAAAGTTTCCCTTAACTTTAAAGAGAGCTTCCTCAAACCGAAGGGTTGTTTCTCCAACTTCTCAGTTAACTTATCAAGCTCTCTACCGTTTACAACGAGCAAAACCTTCCAGTAGCCCTTTTCAAAGGAAGATGCCTTCCTCGGAACGGCACAGTCACCACCGACAGAAATTGCGTCCTGCTTTAAAATGTTGGCAGCCCTCGTATCAACCCCGTCTAATTCAAATAAGAAAACTTTTCCCTTTGACGAGAGGATCTCGGCCCCTTGAGTAGTATTGCCCAAAGATAGGAGATACTCCTTTAAAGAAGCCTTGTCTTTAAACTCCTTTACTCTTACCTTCACTTTTAGCCAACTCCTTTTCTCGGAGATTATACGATGAAAACCGTGATAACGACCCATAAAAATATGGACCTTGACGCCCTAGGAGCAGTTATAGGTGTAAAGAAAATCTACCCTGAAGGGGAGGTAGTTCTACCCGAAACGAAGGGGGAGGACGTAATTAAACTCCTTGAGGAAAACCCTGAAATCCTTGAATTTACAGAAGAGAAAGACTTTGAAGGAGAAATAGGAAAGCTGATAGTGGTTGATACAGATAACCTTGAAAGGATACCGGAAGCCTTAAAGAGAAGGATAAGCGATAAAACGCAGGTAATTATTTTTGACCACCACTCTGAGGAACTCCTTGGAAAGGTCAGCCAGCTCCACTACAAAGAGGCAGGAGCGACAACTTCAATAATAGCACTAATCCTTAAAGGAAAAGGGCTAATTCCGAACCCCTACGAAGCAAGCGCAATGCTTTCCGGAATCTACTCAGATACAGGCTCTTTCAGGTATCCATCAACAAAACCCATAGACTTCCTAGCTGCAGCCTTCTTACTCTCTGTAGGAGCCGACGTTGAGTTCGTAAAGAAGTACTTGCCAAAGGAACTAACGGAAAAAGAGATAGACCTATTAAAGGTTTTAAAGGACAACTTGAAAGTAGTGGAAGTCCACGGAAACCAGTTAGGAATAACTTATGGAAGGTTTGACTCCTACGTAGGTGACATAGCTCCCCTCATCAGCAGGATAATGGACATCTACTCACTACCGGCAATCTTTGGGGTGGTTGAAGTTCAATCAACAACTTTCTTAATAGGAAGGAGCAGGACGAAAAAAGTTGACGTATCCCTCGTAGCAGAAAGGTTTGGGGGAGGAGGTCACAGGGAAGCAGCCTCAGCGTCTATTAAGGGGAAAACCGCCTTTGAAGTCCTTGAAGAGCTTAAGGAAGTACTTGAAGAGGTCATAGTTCCCCTTAAGAGGGCACAGGACATAATGACGTCTCCCGTAATTTCAATTAAGAAAGGTGCAACAGTTGAAGAGGCAAGGAAAATCCTGATGAAAAACAGCATAAATGCAGCCCCTGTAGTTAACGAAAGAGAGGAAATTGAGGGAATAGTAACGAGAGCCCTCCTTGATAAAGCCCTCTACATGGGGCTTGAAAAGAACCCAGTAGAGGAGGTAATGGAGAGGGAGTTTTTTACCGTAAACCCTCAAGAGCCCATAAGTAGAGTTGAGGAGATAATAGTTAAAAGGCAGCAGAGCTTCGTTCCGGTTGTTGAAGGAAGGGAAGTTATCGGGGTAATAACAAGAACAGACATCCTCATGAACCTCTACAGGGAAGAACTTGAGGAAACGCAGAAGTACTACGAAAGAAAGAGGAGCGGTCAACCCCACTACAGGAACGTTAAGGGGAAGTTAAAGGAAACTTTACCTGAAGAGCTCTTTAACCTAATACAGAAAATCGGCCAGATAGCCGATAGGTTGGGGATAAACGCCTACATAGTCGGAGGGTTTGTAAGGGACTTGATAATTGGAAGGAAGAATTTTGATATTGATATAGTTGTTGAGGGAGATGCAACAGAGTTTGCAAAGGTATTGGGAAGAGAACTCTCTGCAAAAGTTCACACGTTTGACAGGTTCAAAACGGCAACTTTAGTATTTAAAGATGGAACGAGAATAGATATGGCATCTGCAAGGACGGAAGTTTACCGCTCCCCCGGAGCTCTTCCTGAAGTTGAGTCTGCTCCCTTAAAGAAAGACCTATTCAGAAGGGATTTTACAATCAACACTTTGGCAGTAAAGATAAATGAGAAGGAGTTTGGAAAACTAATAGACTTTTTTGGAGCTCTGAAAGACATAAAGGACAGGAAAATAAGAGTTCTCCACGCCCTCTCCTTCGTTGAAGATCCTACAAGGATACTGAGAGCTCTCAGGTTTTCAACCCGCTACAGGTTTGATTTGGGAAAACACACAGAAAAACTCTTAAAGATAGCAGTTGAGAGGAAGCTATTTAAAACCGTTGAAGGACAGAGAATCTACCACGAGCTAAAACAGATTCTAAACGAGGAGAACCCCCTAAGGGTTTTCTTAAAGATGGAAAAGTACGGAGTTCTAAAAGAGCTCTTTCCAAACTTAAGGTGGGACAGGAGTAAAAAAGACCTTTTTGAAAGGGTAAGGAAAATAATAACTTGGCATAAACTAAACTTCCCTGAAAAGGAAACCCTTTACCACATAGCTTACCTTGGAGCTCTCTTCTTTAAAGAACCCCACGAGAGAGTTGAAAAATACATAGAGGAACTTGCAGTGCCTGAGAAGGAGAGGAAACTTTTAAAGTCGGTTCTAAAGGAAATCCACCCTACGCTCCAGAAACTAAGGAAAGCAAACCTCCCCAGCCAAGTGTACCAGATACTTGAGAAAAAGCCCGAAGAACTTCTCATTCTCCTTGGAGCCACCTCTGATGAAGTAAAGGAGAAGGTGCTAAACTTCATGAAGGAAAGCAGGTTTGTAAAGCCCTTAATCGGAGGAGAGGACTTAAAGGAGCTCGGCTTAAAACCGGGACCGGTTTATAAGAAAATTCTAAATAGAGTAAAATATGCAATACTTGATAAGGAAGTAGAGAAGGAAGATAGGGAAGGGCAGTTAGCCATGGTGAAGGAGCTCTTGAATGAGATTAAAGGGTGAAACAGCATTAAACTTATTTATTACTGTACTGTTCGCCTATTCACTTTCCTACTTCATATCCTCACTTGCCCTTTTAAAAGTAAAACCGTGCAAGAAGTTCTCCTTATCCCTGTATAAAACCGTTCCTCAGAGGTTTAACCTAAGCTACAACCTTGAGAGGGAAGGTTTCTTCCTTTCAAGAGGGAAGAAGGAGAGGGTAGAAGAGATCCCTCAGGAAACAATAATCTCTTTTGAAACCTACACCCTAAAGGGAACTGTAATATGTTCAAAGTGTGGCCACAGTATAGCAATACTGAAGGACAGTTCCGGAAAGACACTTATAGTATCTGAAGGTCAAGAAATTGCAGGCTACAAAGTCGAAAAGGTCTACCCTGAAGAGGTAGTTCTATCAAAGGGAAGAAGGAAGTTTATCCTCAAACTCAAGGGAAAGGAAACTTTAGAGAGAAAGAGAGCCTACGAAAATGGAAAAACCTTCTTCATAAGGAGGAAGGAAATCATTAATCAAATTTCAACCGGAGATTTCCTCAAGTACATAAACATCGTTCCAGTAAAGAACCCTGAAGGGTTAAAGGTTAACTACGTTAACCCAAAAAGCTTTATCTATAAACTTGGAATAAGGCCAGGGGATATTATCCTCTCCATAAATGAGATAAGGATAAGAACACCTGAAGACTCTTTTGCAGCCTTTGAAAAGCTAAAGAACGCTGATTCAATAACTATAACAGTCTTAAGAAGAGGAAGAAAAGTCAAACTAAATTACGAGATAGAATAGGGAGAGAAAGATGAGAAGGAAACTATCGGTCCTATATACGATTTTAACCCTGATGGGCGCCCCTGAAAAATCCCTATCTCAAGAACCTTCCTCAGTTCAGGTTAACTTTGAGGAAGTTGATATAAAGGATTTTACAAAGATAGTTAGTAAGGCCACAGGTAAAAATATCGTAATTCCTCCAAGTTTAAGGGGAAAGATAACCGTTATTTCCCCCCAGCCCATTCCAAGGAAAGAGCTCTTCAACCTCTACGTTGCAGCCCTTGACGAGCTGGGATACCAAGTTGTTGATTACGGCCACTACGTGAAGATAGTGAGGAACAACCAAGTTGCAAGAGAGTCAGCAACGGTCGCAAGGGGAAAAATTGACGGTGGAGATAAGGTCCTTACGTACATCTATATACCAAAACACCTACTAGTAGCAAACTTACACTCAATGGCGAGGAACATGCTTTCAAGAGTCGGAAAGGTGAGTATAGTAAGGGATTCAAACGCCATAATAGTAACCGATAAAGAGAAGAACATCCACAAGCTAATAACAGTTTTGAACAGGCTTGATAGGGCTCCGGTAAGCCTTCAAATAGCTTCCTACAAGTTAAAAAACGCAAGGGCTGAAGACGTTGAGAAAGTACTAAAGGCACTCCTTGAAAAGGGCTTTGCCTTTGATATAGCAAAAACATTCCCAATTCCAGGAAGGGACTACTTCCACTTTGCAACGGATGAAAGGACAAACACCCTCTACCTAGTAGGAACTCCCAAAATCGTTAGACAGGTTAACTCACTGATTGCAAAATTAGATAAGCCCATTAAGGTAAAAAAAGGAAACGTTCACATAGTCAGGCTTAACTACGCATTTGCAGAGGACACGGCAAAAGTCCTTGACAGCCTATTTAAGGGGAGCGACAAGAAGAAGTACGGGCTTACTGGAGCTGTAAAGATAGTTGCAGACAAATCGAGCAACTCTCTAATAGTTCTTTCAAAACCTGAAGACTTTGCGGTAATAAAGGAAATAATAAAGAGCATAGACGTTAAAAGACCCCAAGTATTTGTTGAAGTTCAAATTGTTGAAATGTCAATGGATAAGCTCCTCCAGATGGGGGTTGAGTGGAAATTCCTCTCAAGGGGAGAGCACGTTCCATTTGGAGGAAGTTTGTACGGAAACCTTCCCCTCCAACCAGGATACCCCTCTGCATCCCCCGGACTTTTACTTGGTATAGCTAAGTGGAGAGATGGAACTCCAGACATAGGTCTCTTACTCAACGCCTACGCAAAGGAAGGCGGAGTTAATGTTATAGCAACCCCCCAAATCTTAACTTTGGATAACGAAGAGGCAGAGATAAACATATCAAAAGTGATTCCTTACTCTACCGGATTGAAGTACGACGCAAACAACAATCCTGTAATCTCCTACGACTATAAGGACGTTGGAATAGTTCTAAAGATAACTCCTCACATAACCGCATCAGGAGAAGTTAGGTTAAAGGTTTACGAAAAGGTAGAAGACGTAGTAGGTTATGCAAATGCAGATCAAACAGCTCCTATTACCTCAAAGAGGGAAACTAGGACAACGGTTGACGTCAAAAACGGCCAGACTTTAGTTATTGGTGGTTTAATTAAGAAGAAGAAGCTAACGACGGTTGAGAGGATTCCAGTACTGGGAAGTATACCTGTCGTAGGTAACTTGTTTAAAAAGACTGGACACCAGATTGAGAAAACCAACCTGCTAGTATTTATTACCCCTAAAGTTGTCAGAAACGTTCAGGAGGAAAACTCCCTTACAAGCACAAAAGTAAACGAGTACAACGAAAACCTTGAAGAAATTAAGAGAACTAGAAGTAGTGTACTCTCAGACATAAAAGGATTCGGAAAGTTTGAACTAAATGAAGGAATGGAAATTGAGGTTAAAAAACTTAAGTGAGAAAGAGTTTATAGAGGAGTTAAAGGGGAAAGGGCTCCTACCTAAACAGGAGCTCCAATCCTTCAGAGAAGCCTCAGGCCTTTTAAAGTGGCACCTAAAAGAGGCAGAAGAGCTATTTAAAGAGGTCGGTTTTGATTTCTTAAGGAATCCTCCAAAACCTCAAAAGGAGCTCATTGAGAAAGTTCCAAGCCAACTAATTAGAAGGGAAAGAATAGTTCCACTCTACGAAACCGATGAAGAAGTTGTAGTAGGAACAGACAACCCCTTTAACAGGGAAGGAATAAAGAAATTTGAATGGCTCCTATCTAAACCGGTAAAGGTTGTAGTAGTTCCTTACGACGAGATAAATAACCTCCTACAGGGAAGTGAGGAGGAAGTAGTTCAAGAGAGGGAAGTAGAGAAGAGAGAAGAGGACATACTAACTTCTTTAGAGGAAGCCCCAATCGTTCAGCTCATAAACGAAATCCTGATGTTGGCAGTTAGGGGAAGGGCAAGCGATATCCACTTTGAACCCTTTAGAGACAGAATGAGGGTAAGGCTAAGAGTAGATGGAGTCCTTAAGACAGTTAGGGAAATACCAAAGAGCAAAATTCCTGCAGTTGTATCTAGGCTAAAGATAATGGCAAACCTTGACATAGCAGAGAAGAGGCTTCCTCAGGACGGAAGGATAATGATAAGGGCAGGAGGGAAGGAGATAGACATAAGGGTTTCAACTCTTCCCACCTACTTTGGGGAGAGAGTTGTCCTTAGGCTTTTAATGAAGGAGAGTATCCTCTACTCAACGAAAGAACTTGGACTACTTCCGGAAGACTATGAAAAGTTTATGGATTTAATAAAATCCCCCCACGGGATCTTACTGGTAACGGGACCAACCGGTTCTGGTAAAACAACGACCCTTTACGCCGCCCTCTCAGAGATAAACAGGGAAGAGATAAACGTAATAACCGTTGAGGATCCCGTTGAGTATCAACTTGATGGAATTTCCCAAGTTCAAGTTAAACCTGAAATAGGCCTTACCTTTGCAAATACTCTAAGAAGTATACTAAGGCAGGACCCAGACGTAATAATGGTAGGAGAAATCAGGGATACTGAAACTGCAGAGATAGCAATCCAATCAGCCCTCACCGGACACCTTGTCTTCTCAACTCTCCATACAAACGATGCCCCTTCTTCAATAACAAGGCTAACCGATATGGGAATAGAGCCTTTCCTGGTAGCCTCATCTGTAATAGGAGTAATAGCCCAGAGGTTAGTTAGGAAAGTTTGTCCTTACTGTAAGGAATTTTACACACCTACGGAGGAAGAAAAGAGGGAGCTCGGAATTAAAAACTTCTCCGGTAAATTTGCAAGAGGTAAAGGGTGTGAACACTGCCTTGGAACTGGGTACCTTGGAAGAACGGCAATTTACGAGATATTACAAATAGACAAGGATATTAAACGCTTAATCTTAGAGAGAAAGGATAGCGAAGAGATAAAGGAACTAGCTTTAGAAAAGGGAATGAAAACCCTAAAGATGGACGGTGCAGTTAAAGTTACTATGGGAATAACAACTCCAGAGGAAGTCCTTAGGGTGGCTAGGAGCTAATGGCTGTATTTTCGTACAGAGGAATTAACAGTCAAGGAAAAGAGGTAAAAGGAGTAATTGAGGCACCTTCAAAGTCGGCAGCCTACTCACTACTAAAGGCTAGAGGAATATACCCCTACCAGATAGAGGAAGAGAAAAGAGAAAAGAAGAGGAGAAAGGATCTTTTTAGAATAAGGAAGAATATCCCCTCATCACAGGAACTAATAGTATTCCTGAGAACCCTTTCAACCCTCCTTGATGCAGGAATACCGATAGTAGAGGCAGTTGAATCTTTCACAGAATCGGAAGAATCAAAACACCTTGCAGTCTTCTTCAAAAAAGTTAGCTCAAGGTTGAAGGAGGGAGTTCCCCTCAGTCAAGCCCTCCTTGAAGCTGGAATAGAGGATCAAATTGTTATTGCCTTAGTCAAGTCTGGGGAAAAGTCTGGTCTCTTAACCAAAAACCTCTTAACTGCTGCTGAGATACTGGAAAAGAGAGAAGAACTGAAAGGAAAAGTCATTCAGGCCTTAATATACCCTTCAGTCCTCTTTGTCGTGGCGTTAGCAGTAGTAGTGTTTATGATGTCTGTTGTAATACCTAAAGTCGTGGTAATCTACAAAACTGCAAGGTTATCTCTGCCGACCAGTACGAAAATCGTAATAGGAGTCAGCCGTGTATTAACTCAAAATTATCCACTTATACTTGCTCTTCTAACCGGACTAACAACTACAATCTTCTTTACAGCTACAAAGAAAAGAGAGAGTTTTGACGAATTTAAGCTAAAAATACCTGTAATTGGAAAGATAATCTTCTTCGTAGAACTGCAGCGCTTCTTTGATACGTTGGGAAACTTACTGTCATCGGGAATACCTCTAATAGAAGCTTTTGAAACTGCTACAGAAACGGTAAAGAACACTTACCTTAAAAAGGTACTTTTTAAAGTTAAAGAAGGAATTAAGAAGGGAACTTCTTTAAACAAGGAGCTAGCAAAGTTAAGGGCTCCAAAAGTAGTTAATCAACTAATAAGGACCGGAGAAAAATCCGGAGAGTTAAGTCTAATGTGTAAAAAAGCGGCAAATTATTTAAGAAACGAAGTTGAGTTTAAAGTAAAAAACTTGACTTCCCTACTTGAGCCTGCTACGATGTTAATGGTTGGACTAGTAATAGGTTTCATTGTTTACGCTCTGCTACTTCCAATAGTAAGCATAAGCACGATTAGACCTCTTTAAGGGGACGGAATGGGATGGCTAAGTAAATTCCTAAAGGGAAGTAACTACCTCTACCCTGCATTAGACATAGGAACCTCCTCTTTAAAGATCGTCCAGTCAGAAAAGAAAGGAAGTCTATACAAGGTTAAGTCTTACGGATTAAAGGAGTACAAGGAACAAGTTTTTGCAGGAACTGAAATAATAGACGAATTTGAGCTTATTAACTCAATACAGGAATTACTAAAGGAACAGAAGATAAAGGACAAAGAAGTGGTAATTCACGTACCTTTAAATTCCTGCTTCTACAGTGTTTTGAGCGTCTCAGCTGCTAAAGACCCAGAAGAAGCAGTTACAGAGTACATGCAAAGCATAATAAGTCCTGAAGAGTTTCCCTTAGTCAAAATTGACTACAGAATCCTTCCAATATCCATTGAGAAAGGAAACATGGACATTGCCATTGCAGCAGTAAGGAAGGACTTCCTTGAAGGAAGGATAAAGCTACTTAGAAAAGCAGGGCTTGAACCTGTAGTGATAGATATAGAACCTGCTGCTATCAATAACCAGTTCTACTTGAATAACCCGGACCAAACTGCCGTTCCAGTATGTTTGGTGGATATTGGAGCTTCATACACAAAGATAATTATTAGCTTTGGGGGCTATCCCTACATAACGAGGAACGTTGAGTATGGAGGAATTTCCCTTACAGAGCAGATTCAAAAAGAACTCATGCTAAGTTTTGAAGAGGCAGAAAGACTTAAAAGGGGAGAAACTATAAGTGTAAAAGAGTATAAACCAGAAAACATTACGGACATAAAAGTAAAATTTCTAAAGAAGATTATAACTGAAACTCTCTGGACCATAGAGAATTTTAAGGACAGGTTTAACCTTGAAGTAAATAAAATCTACCTCTATGGAGGAACGGCAAAGCTCAAAGGAATAGAGGATGTCTTTAATGAACTTACAGGTAAAGAGTGTAGAAAAGGAGCTCCCTTAGCCTTCTCAGGAATACCCGAGTGTGAGGAATTTGCAGTAGCAGCAGGACTAAGTCTAAGGTATAAGGGTGACAAAGATGCTAAGGTTTAACTTTGCCGAAGTTAAAGAATCAACTTTTGAAAAGTATTTAAAACCGGATGTTTTCTTCTTAGTGCTCGTAATACTAGGGGCGTTTAGTGTAGAAATATTTCTTGAAAACTCTATAAAATCCCAGATTGAAGCAACAAGACAGAAAATCAGAGAATTTCAAGCAGAAAAAAGAAGATTGAGGAAGATCCAAAGTATAGAAAAGAACCTTACAGCAAAGAAAAGAGAACTTGAGGAAAAATTAAAAGTAGTTACTAAGTTGGACAGAAGGAGACTGGTTCCTAAACCTTTATACTTTTTCTCTTCAAAAGAGAACATGAAAGGCGTGTGGCTTAATGAATTAAAACTCTCTTCAAAAAGAGTATACGTCAATGGAAATATCTGGAATATAAAGGAATTCCCTACCTTTCTAAAAAAAGTTGAGAATAGCATAGGCAACGTTAAGTTTAAGCAAACTAAAAGAGTTGACTATGAAAATAGAGAAGTAAACCTTAAAGTCCACTTCTACAACTTTGAGTTTGAAGCGGAGCAAAAGTGATGGAATATTTAATGAGCCTATATGAGAAGTGGGGCCAACTGGCAAGGTGGCAAAAATGGCTAATTATCCTACTTGTTGGTATCCTCCTATTCTTTATTCTCTACTACATCAGAATCTTACCCCTTAAACAAGAACTTAACGAGAAGAAACAAAAAGCAGAACAGTTAAGACTTACAGTTAGCCGTCTCAAAATTGTTGAAAAGAGAAAAAAAGAACTTGTAAGGAAAATTAAGGAACTGAACAGGGAAATAGAAGAGATAGAAAATAAACTTCCTACAGGTAGAGAGGAGGTGAGCCAAATAATCAAGTCTATTACCGATGCAGACAGCGGAATGACTATAAAATTCATAAAGAAAGAAGGTCAAAGAAACGAAAGGTACTACATTGCCTACCCATACAAGGTAGAACTTAGCGGAACCTATCCAGCCTTTATAAAGTGGTGTGAAAGGCTTGCAAGTGCCAACCGAATTATAAACTTTGGAGACATAAAGATTACTTCAACTCACTCCACAAACAGAAGAGGTAAAAGGGAAGAAAATTTAAAGGCCACTATTTTAGTCAACATGGAAATTGAAGCTTTCACTCTTAAGAGGTAAACAATGAAAAGGGCCTTACTAATAGCAGGAGTTTTAGGGTTGACAGCAACAGCAACCGGAAAGGAAATGATAGATCCATTTATAAATCCTATTCTCACCAAGGAACAAATTCTAATAGAAAATAAAAATAAAGAAACTTTAAAGGAAATCCCAAAGGAAATAAACCTCTTTAAACCTAAAATAGATATCCTCTTTAGTAAACTGAGCATTCAAGGAGTAATTAAAAAAGATGGAAAACGCTACCTAGTCCTATTAGATCCGGAAACTGGAGAGACTTTCATCCTAACGGAAGGGGATCCTATTTCTCCCAATGAGAAAATAGCAAAGATAACGAACGGTTCTATTACTGTTTTCAAATATAGGAAATTCAAAGGTAAGTTAATTAAAGAAGAGATTAAATTGAACGTTGATACGGAGGGTCTTAATAATGATTAAACGCTCCATTCTCCTTGCATTGGCTTTAAATACTTTAGCAATAGCAGGACAGATTAGCTCTGTAGATTTTATCTACACAAAAGAGAACTTTGCTGGAGCTCCAAGAGACCTACTTGAAGTTGATGTAAAGACTGATGGAAGTTGTCAGATTAAATCTACTAAAAGAAAGGGAAAGACGATTGAAGTTGTCTTCAGTAACTGCAAAATACCTGAAGTTTATTCACTCAGAAAGAGAGGTAACTTTGTCAAAGGAGCCATTTTAAAACCCTTTAATGGAAATACGCTTTTAAAGATAGATCTAACGAAACCTGGAACTCTTAAAGTTTCAAAGGAAGGTTCAAAGGTCAAGCTTAAAGTCTATGAAGGGAACTTCATAAAACCGAAGTTTAACGTTATCAGAACAATCCAAGGAGAGGAAGTTGTTATAGAACTTCCAACAGATTCTAAGCCCGAATTTAAAAAAGTAGGGAATATATTCTTTATAGAAGTTCCTAAAGTCTCTTTTGAGCCTTCTAAGGAAAGAGTACCAGCCAATCTAGTAGAAAGGATAGAGGTAAAAAACATTAAAGGAAAAGGTTTAATAGAGTTAATCCTATCACCTAAAGTTGCAGCAACCCAAGTAACAACTAAAAGAAACAATCTATACGTCACCCTCTATAGTCTAAGAGAAAACAGAAATTTAAAAGGAGCAGTAAAAACTAAAGATAACGGACCTAAATTAGCCCTCCACTTCACAAATGCAGATGTATGCTCAGTAGTAAGAGCAATAGCCCACATAGCAAAGATAAACGTCGTCTTTGATCCTGAAGTAAAGGGAAAAGTCAACGTTGACTTTAAAAAACCTGTTTATTGGAAGGAAGCCCTTAAAGCAATCCTTGATCCTCTTAACCTTACGTTCGTTGAAACTCCAGCCTACTACAGGATTTTACCTAAGAAGAAGTTGGTAGTTCAGGAAAAACTTGAACCAGTACATACCTACATACTTCCCCTCAGCTTTATAAGCGCTGATGAAATAATAAAAGAGCTTAAGTCAGTAATTGATTCTGATCCAAGAGAGAAGATAAACTACAACAAAGATACAAACTCTTTAATTCTCAAAGTAACAGAGAGCCACTACCGACAGATAAAGGAGTTAATTTCTGCCCTCGATAAACCGAGAAAACAGGTTTTAGTCAAAGCAAAAATAGTCCAGATTAGAACTAGAGCTGAAAAAGACCTTGGCTTCACGTGGTATATAAGTGGTTACAATAGACTCGGAGATTCTACAGATTCAACGTACATCGCTTCAACCTACGGATTTAATACCTCATCTTACACACCTCTCATAACTCCAGATACATACATGAAGCTCTCCAATATGCCCGTATTTGACAATACCTTGGCTTTGGGAATACTCAATAAAAGCCAAACAATTAAAGTTGAATTAGCCCTTAAGGCTATGGAGCTAAACGGAGATGCACAAATTATTTCAAGCCCTAAAGTCCTTACCTTAAACAACCAGGAAGCAAGCATTGAACAGGGTATAGAGATCCCGTATACAGAGTCGACTGTAGGAGCCGGAGGAGCTACAAGTTACAACATTAACTTTAAAAAGGCTTCCCTAATCTTAAAAGTTAAGCCACATATTACAAATGACGGAAAAATAATATTGGACCTTGAAGTTAGAAAAGATTCTCCTAACTACGACTACGTAACAGTCACAGGGAGCAACGAACCTGCTATAAATACGAGGAACGTAAAGTCAAAAGTAATAATTAAAAATGGTCATACCGTTGTAATCGGCGGTATATACGAAAAGGAAAAATCAAAGTCAACAAACGGTGTCCCAGGCTTATCAAGGATTCCCCTTTTGGGTTGGTTGTTTAAAAATACCAAAATTAGT